>JBIOYC010000060.1:0-74509 GCA_044869955.1 Thermoanaerobaculia bacterium
GAGCAGACCCTGCGCCCCCGCCAACTGGACGAGTACGTCGGGCAGGAGAAGATCGTCGACAACCTGAAGATCTTCATCCGCGCCGCCCGGGCGCGCGCCGAGGGCCTCGATCACGTGCTGCTGTTCGGGCCGCCCGGGCTGGGCAAGACCACCCTGGCCCACATCATCGCCCGCGAGATGGGCGTGCCCTTGAAGACGACCTCCGGACCGGTGCTCGAGAAGGCCGGCGACCTGGCCGCGATCCTCACCAATCTCTCGCCCGGCGAGGTGCTGTTCATCGACGAGATCCACCGCCTGGGCCCGACGGTCGAAGAGGTGCTCTACCCGGCCCTCGAGGACTACCACATCGATCTGATCATCGGTCAGGGCCCGGCGGCGCGGACATTGCGCCACCCCCTCTCGCGCTTCACCCTGGTCGGGGCCACCACCCGCGCCGGCCTGATCACCTCGCCCCTGCGTGCCCGCTTCGGCATCGTCCACCGGCTGGACTTCTATCGGCCCGAAGAGCTCGCCCGCATCCTCACCCGCTCGGCATCGCTGCTCGGCATCCCGATCGACCCTGCCGGCGCGGCCGAGCTGGCCCGGCGCAGCCGGGGCACCCCGCGCATCGCCAACCGCCTGCTGCGCCGGGTGCGGGACTTCGCCGAGGTCGCCGGTCCCGGCCACATCGACCTCGCCATGGCGCGGGGGGCCCTCGCCCAGCTCGAGGTGGACGAGCTCGGCTTCGACGAGCTGGACCGCAAGATCCTCGGCACCTTGATCGAGCACTACGGCGGCGGCCCGGCCGGCATCGGCGCCATCGCCGCCGCGGTCGGTGAGGACCGCGGGACCCTCGAGGACATCTACGAGCCCTTCCTCATCCAGGAGGGCTTCCTGCAGCGCACTCCCCGCGGGCGCGTCGCCACTCGCCGTGCCTACCAGCATCTCGGCTACCCGGATCCCGTCGGCTCGACCGGCCGCCTTTTCTGAAGCTATCCTCGATGCCCGCTCTCGACGATCTCTTCCACCCCCGTTCCGTGGCGGTGCTCGGAGCCTCGCGCAAGCGCGACTCGATCGGCTTCGCGCTGGTCAGGAACCTGCTCGACGCCGACTTCGCCGGCACCATCTTTCCGGTCAACCCCCACGCCGAGGTGATCTCCTGCCTCAAGTGCTACCCCTCGGTGACGGCGATCTCCGACCCGGTCGACCTGGCGGTGGTGGCGGTCCCCAAGGCCGCCGTACCCGCCACCATCGACGAATGTCTGGCCAAGGGCGTCAAGGGGTTGGTGGTGATCACCGCCGGCTTCGGCGAGACCGGCGCCGAGGGTGCCGAGCGCGAGAGGGCTCTGCGCGAAAGGGTCCGGGCGGCGGGGGTACGCCTGGTCGGCCCGAACTGCATGGGCATCATCAACACCCACCCCGGCGTGCGCCTGAATGCCACCTTCGCCCCGGTGGCGGCTCGGCCGGGTCACCTCGGCTTCGTCAGCCAGTCGGGGGCCCTCGGCGTGGCGATCTTGAACCTCGCCGCCGACCTCGGCGTGGGACTCACCCAGTTCGTCTCGATGGGCAACAAGGCGGACGTCTCGGGCAACGACCTGCTCGAGCTCTGGGAGAACGACCCGGACACGCGAATCATCGCCATGTACCTGGAGTCGTTCGGCAACCCCCGGCGCTTCGCCGAGATCTCCCGGCGGGTGGCGACCAAGAAGCCGATCCTGGTGGTCAAGTCCGGCCGCACCGCTGAGGGGGCGCGGGCCGCCTCGAGCCACACCGGCGCCCTGGCCGGTCCCGACGTCACCATCTCGGCCCTGCTCGACCAGTGCGGCGTGCTGCGCGCCGACACCATCGACGAGCTCTTCGATCTCGCCCGGGCCCTCGACCGCTGCTCCCTCCCGGCCGGCGAGCGAGTGGCGGTCGTCACCAACGCCGGGGGCCCCGGGATCATGGCGACCGACTCCTGCGTCGGCCTGGGCCTCAGGATGGCCGAGCTGACGCCGGAAACCAGGGCGCGGCTGGCCGCCTTCCTACCGCCCGAGGCGAGCCTCGCCAACCCGGTCGACATGATCGCCTCGGCCGATGAGGAGAGCTACGCCCGGTCCCTCGCGGCGGTGCTCGAGGATCCGGGGGTGGACATGGTGATGGCGATCAACGTCACGCCCCTGCTGACCAACCCGATGGCGATCCTCGAGGCGATCTCGTCCGCTGCTCGCGACGCCACCAAGCCGGTGCTCGCCGTGATCATGGCCGGGGAGGATTTCTACGAGGAGATCCAGGAGCGCGCGGTGCCTCCACCGGTGTATCGCTTCCCCGAACCGGCGGCCCGAGCCCTGGCCAAAATGGCCCGCTACGCCGCCTGGCGCGCTCGCCCGCAGGACCACACCCGCCTCGAGCCGCCGGTCGACCACGCCGGGCTCGAGGACCTCTTCGCCGCCCATGGCCCTGGCTACCTGCCGGCCCCGGCGGCCTTCCGCGCGCTCGCGCTGGCCGGCATTCCGACCCTCGCCTGGCGGGCAGCGGCGGACGCGGCCGGGGCCGCCGCCGCCGCTGCGGAGATCGGCTTCCCGGTGGCCTTGAAGGCCGATGCGCCGGGGCTGGTGCACAAGAGCGAGCTGGGCGCGGTGGCCCTCGGCCTCGAAAGCGAGGACGAGGTGCGGCAAGCCGCCCTCGGTATGGCGGAGCGCCTCTCTGCCCACGGCCTGGCGGAGCCGACCTTCCTGGTGCAGGAAATGGTCGGCGGCGGCCACGAGGTGATCTTCGGCCTGACCAGCGACGAACGATTCGGCCCAGTGCTGCTCTTCGGGCTCGGCGGCAAGTACGTGGAGGTGTTCCGGGACGTGCGCTTCGGCGTGCCGCCGCTGTCGGGGATCGACGCCGAGGAGATGATCCGCGGCATCCGCGGAGTAAGCCTGTTGACCGGGGTGCGGGGCGAGGCGGCGGCCGATCTGGCCTTGCTCCGCGAGGTCTTGCTGCGCCTCTCCGACCTCGCCGCCCATCACCCTCGGCTCGTCGAGCTCGACGTCAACCCCTTCCTGGCGGCTCCGCCCGGAGGGTCTGCCGTCGCGCTCGACGTCAGGATCCGGCTGGCCCCCCCTACTTGAGGTAGGCCTTCTTGACCACGATCGGCTCGAGGGGCACGTTCTGGTGCCCGGCCCGGCTGCCGGTGGTCACCTTGGCGATGGCGTCCACCACGTCCATCCCCGCCGAGACCTTGCCGAACACGGCATAGCCCCAGCCGCCGCCGGCGGGCTGGTCCAGACCCTTGTTGTCGACCAGGTTGATGAAGAACTGGCTGGTGGCGCTGTTGGGATCGTTGGTACGGGCCATCGAGAGGGTGCCACGGGCGTTCGAGAGACCGTTCTTGGCCTCGTTCTCGATCGGCGGTCGGGTGGCCTTCTGCTCCATCTCGGCGGTGAAGCCGCCGCCCTGGATCATGAAGCCGGGGATCACCCGATGGAAGATGGTGCCGTCGAAGTGACCCGACTTGACGTAGGCGAGGAAGTTCTCGACCGTCTTCGGGGCCTTCTCCGGCCACAGCTCGATGGTGATGTTGCCCTTGGTGGTCTCGAAGACCACGGTGGGGTTGGCTGCAGCCGGCTTGTCGCCGGTCTCGCCGGCGGCGATCACGGCGAGCAGGAACAGGGGTACGCTCAAGTTCATGGACCTCCTCCAGGCGGCGCGGCGCCGCCCTGAAAGCGACTCCGACCAGGAAGCGGCGGGAGCCCGTCGCGAGCGGGCGCATGCTAGCACGCCGCCCGCGCTGGGCCTGGTGCTCGCGGGGGGGGCCTCGAGCCGCATGGGCCGAGACAAGGCCCTGCTGGAGCTGGACGGCGAGAGCCTCGTGGCCGCCGCCGCCAGGCGCCTCGAAGCCGCCCTCGGAGAGGTGGTCGTGGCCGACGCGGGGCGGGGCTACCTGCCCGGCCGACGATCGGTGGCCGACGGCCCGGGCCGGGGCCCGGCGGCAGGCTTGCTGGGGGCCGCTGCGGCCTTCCCGAGCCGTCCCCTCCTCGCCCTGGCGTGCGATCTGCCCGGGATCCCCGTGAGCCTGCTCGCTCACCTCGCCACCAGCTCGGCCGACTGGACGGTTCCGGCCACGGCGCGCGGCCTCGAGCCTCTCTGCGCCCTCTACCGGCCTCGTGCCCTCGAGCTCGTGGCGCGGCGGGTCGCTACCGGTCGCTTCGATCTCCGCGGGCTGGTCGAGGAGGCCGGCCTCGAGGTGAGGGTGATCGGTCCGGCCGAGCTCACGGCCTTCGGTCCCCCCGAGCGGCTGTTCGCGAACTGGAACCGCCCGCAGGACGTGAGCGGCTAGCCGTTCATCTCGGCCGGCGGGTTCCCGGCGTGCGCCGCCATCTCGCGGAGGAAGTCGAAGCGATAGATGCCCGTGCCATGGCCGTCCGAGAAGACCAGCGAGAGGCCGTAGTTGCCCACCGGCTCGATCCTGGTCAGCTCGACGGGCGAGCTCGGTGAGTGGAAGCGCACCTTGGTGGCGTCGTGACCCTGGCAGACGGCGCAGGGGCACCAACCGCGGAGCTGGTCGTAGGCGATCTCGAGGGTCTGGCCGTCGTTCCAGGTCAGGCGCAGGCGGTGGTCGTCGGGTAGACGACGAGCCTCGGTCAGAAGAAGGGGCGGCATCCCGGCGATCCTAGCAGCCGGAGAGGAATAGCGCCGCGGCCGGCCCTTGTTGTCCGGGGCAGGCCCACGACCCGGGCCGGACCCATCCCGATCGTCTCATCCGAGGAGACCCTCCCATGAAAAGACTGCTCACCTTGATGCTTCTGCTTTTCCCCACCGCCGCCCTCGCTCAGGGCGGACAATTCGAGCTGACCCCCACCCTCATCTACCGCTTCCAGGGCGACATCGACGTCGACGACCGCAACTTCCTCGACGAGAGCCTGGACATCGAGGAGGGCGAGGCCTTCGGCATCCGCATCGACATCCCCATCAACGACAATTTCCAGATCGAGCTCCTCGCCGACCGGCAGGAGACCGAGCTCTCCGTCTCCGGTGGCCTGTTCGAGGACGACAGCCGCTTCGCGGACCTCGACCTCGACTACTACCACGTCGGTGGCCTGTGGCAATTCGGCAGCGGCCAGGTCAAGCCCTTCGTAGTAGCCAGCATCGGCCTTGCCCGCCTAGAAATCGACCTGCCGGGCACCCAGACCGAGGACCGGCTATCCGGTAGCCTCGGTGGCGGCGCGAAGATCTTCTTCGGCGAGCACGTGGGCGTGCGCCTCGAGGGGCGCGGCTACTGGATCGATCTGGAAGAGGACGACGACGATGACGACCACGACCGCTGGGAGGACGAGAGCTCGATCTCCCAGGGCGAGGCCAGCGTCGGCCTCATCTTCGCCTGGTGACCCAGCTCGCCTGGTGATCCACCTCGAGGTCGTGCGGCCGCCGGGCGACGAGCAGGAACTTCGAGTCCTGCTCCGTCCGGCGGAAGCCGAGGAGGTGGAAGATCTCGAGGGCGTACCAGCGGGCGATCTTGCGGTTCACGCGGTAGGTCGCCCGCCGCTCGGGATGGCGGGTGACGCCGGGCAGCCAGTGGACGATCGAGTCCGCCTGGAGCCGGCGCAGCACCGCCGATAGCTTGAGCCAAAAGGGGTTGAAGCCCTTCACGAGGAAGAAGCCGTCATCGCCGAGGGGCTGGTAGAGGGGCATCAGGATCCGGCCCTCCTCGGGGCTCCGTACCGGCCCCCTGCGGTCGCGGGCGAGGGGCTGGCCCTTCTGCACCGGCTTGAAGTTGGTGTAACCCGGATCCATGCGGAAGCGGTCCTCGGCCTTGATGGCGTGGCGGTAACGGACCTCCGTCACCCGCGGCAGCCCCGCCCCGGAAGCCTTGAGGGTGGCGAGGACCCGGCCGGGTGCGCCGAGCTTCTTGCCGTCGATCAGGCCGGCCGTTTCGAGGGCGATCCAGATCGCCGCCTCGGCGTTCTCGACGCTGGTGGGCGCGTCGTGCTGCCCGCTCTCGAAGGCGATGGTGGTATGGCCCAGATCCGACAGGAAGGAGAGCAGGGTACCCTCCAGCTGCTCTTCGAGCCCCACCACCACCGGCACCGGCAGGCGACGGGCGAAGGCGCGGTTGGGCAGGGTGTCGCACAGCACCGCGAAGGGCGCGCCCGCCCCCGAGGTCGAGTGGAGGTCCAGCACGTAGGTCCGCCCGCGGGCGCTCGTGAAGGCGGCCTCGAGCTCCCGAAAGAGCTCGGCCTGCTCGCGGTCTTCCGGCAGGGCATCCGGTGCCTCGGCCGCGCGGGAGATCTCCTGGATGCGGCTGGTGAGCCACAGACGGTTCAGATCCCTGGCCACGTAGCGGCGGCCGGCGGAGATCGCCGCCAGGTTGCCCTTGAGCGCGATCAGATCGCCCGCGATCTCGGCGGCGCGGGGAGTCAGCTCGGCGACCACCCGCTCGAGGGCCGCCACTCCCGAAGGCTCGTTGCCGTGGATGCCACCGATGGCGACCAGGGTGGGCCCTGGCCTTCCACCCTGGATCCGGCCGATCAGCCGAGGGGGCCGCGCGGCCGGGGGCGGCGGCACCGGGAGCACCGACACATGGGGCTCTGCGGTCAGCGCGTCCATGGCTCGGATTCTAGCCGATCCGCTCCGCAGGCCAGGGCCGTGAGATCACGCAGGCATTGATGCCGCCCACTCCCATCGAAAGCTTACCGGCCAGCCCCTTCGGGATGTCGCAGGCGCGATTGAAGACGAAGCGCTGGTGGACCCGGCCGATCTCGTGGTTGAGCTCCGCCTCGGCCAACGGTGTCGGGAAGAGGTGGCCGGCCTCGTAGCCCAGGTACTGTGCGGTCAGCTCCCAGCCCCCCGCCGCTCCCATGCCGTGGCCGAAGGTGCCCTTGCGGGCGGTGACCAGGACGGTCTCGGGGAGCAGGTCCCGGATGTTCTCGACCTCGAGGTAGTCACCCGGGGTAGCGGTGGCGTGGAGGTCCCAGGTCGCCAGGTCGGCCGGCTGGGCACCGCTGCGCTGGAGCGCCTGGTGCACCGCCGCGATCGGGCCCTCCTTCGAGGGAGTGATGATGTGGTCGGCGTCGGCGGTCACTCCCACCGCGACCGGCTCGAGGCCGAGGGGACGGAAGCCGCGGGCCGAGAAGTGCTCGTAGTCGCCTAGCACCCAGAGAGCACAGCCACCGCTGACGTGGGTGCCGCGCAGGCCGGAGAGGGGCTTCGAGACCTCCCGACTGGCGGCGAGCACCCGGGCGTTGTAGAAGGCGCCGACGGTGAGGGGGTGGGGAGCGGGGTCCGAGGCCCCGAGCACCACTGCCTTGGCCTCACCTCGCGAGATCGCGTCCATCGCCAGCTTCAACGTCACGCCGAAGGTCGAGCAGGCGGCCACCGGCGCGAACACGGCTCCGGTCAGCTGACCCAACATCGAGATCTGTGACGCCGGTGTGTTGGAGATGTTCCACAACAGGTTGGCCGAGCAGGCGCGCCACGGCGGGTCAGGGGCTTCCCAGCGCTGCTTCAAGCGCGCGTAGCGCCGCTGCTTCTCCTTGAGCAGGCTGATCTTGCCGCTCTCGACCGAGCCCTCGACGGTCAGGCTCTCGATCTCGGAGAGCTCCGCGAGGTATTGCCCGAGGGCCGCCGAACGCCGCATCCAATGGTCCCACCAGCGCTCCTCGGCCTCCTCCTTCTCCTCGTCGGCGACCTGTGAAGGATCGGGGGGCGCCTCGACGTCGATTTGTTGGCCGTCGAGGTGGGCCGCCAGCGCGGGGTTGCGCAGGGGGTTCGACCAGAAGCGGTTCCAGCGACGCTGAGCCCGGTGGAGATCGAGGGTGATCCGGCTGATGGTCGGGAGGTTGCCCAGGCCGGTACCGATGTAGACGTGGGCCTGCCCTCGAAGCCGCCGCAGCTCCTCTTCGAGGCCCGGGGTCCCTTCGAGGCATTGGATGAAGGCACCCACTGCGAAGAGGGTGGTGGTGTCCATCTTGTCGGCGAGCTGGGGGAATCGGTTCGGGCGGAAACGGGCGTCGATCCAGGCCTTGTAGTCCTCGAAACGGAACTCCGGCTGTCCAACCAGGAAGTTGCTGGGCCCGAAGCCCTCGAAGGGGGAGAACCAGGACTCGGCCGCCTCCAGGTTCTCGCGAAAGCGAGCAATATTGGGTGACCGGGGAGCGACGATCCCCCAGCCGTAGACCCCGACTCTGCGCACGAAAGCACCTCCCGGCAGGCGGCCACGTGGCCGTTGAGTCGGGAATGTTATCCGAGTTGCAGGGTCCAGACTCGGGTGGCGAACCGTGGCGGTGCCGGCCCCCGGTCAAGGTGGATCGACCGTACCCTGGGGTGTCCAGGGACCGCAGCGGAGAAGACGCCAGGCGGTGCGGAGCGTGCCGCCGAAGGCTCCGTAGCGGGCGATCGCCGCCTCTCCGTAGTGGCTGCAGCTGGGGGTGAAGCGGCAGCGCACACCCATCGCCGGCATCAGCGGTGAGAGGGTGCGCTGGTAGAGGTGGATGGCACCGAGCAGGGCGTGCGCCGAGAGCTGCTTCTGCGGCACCCGGGTCAGATCGAGGGTGAGGAGGAGGGCGGCGGCGAGCAGGATCCGCCGCCCCCAGCGGGGCCTCGGCTGCGGGGCCGGGGATGCCTCGGTCAGAGCTTGTCGGCCCACTCGCTGATGCCGGGGATGGTCAGCCGCCCGCCGTTGATGCCCTTGAGGATCATCATCACGTGCAGGATCAGGACGCCGATGGCGAGCACGGGAATCGCGAAGACCGTCACGCAGCCGACGCCGGGGATCGAGGTCAGGATGCCCAGGCCGACGAAGAGGATGACCTCGACGACGAAGAGCACCAGGCCGTGCTTGGCATGCCACTGCACCTCCTTGTCGTCCTTCTCGAGCAGCAGGGGGACGAGAAAGATGATGTAGGCGAGGGCGATCATGATGTTGCGGTTGTCGCTGGCGCCCGCCGGCGGCGGAGCGCCGGGGGCAGGGGGCGGGGTGTATTGGGGCTCGCTCATGGTCGGTCCCTCCTGGGCTGGCGCAGAGGCGGCAGCCATTGTCTTTTGGTAGATCGCGAAGAGTCTATCGAAGATCTGGCGTGGGCTCCAATCCTAGATCGGCGAGGGCTGCCAACAAGGCTTGCCGCCGCCCGTCGGTGACCGCCAGCACCAGCCGGGCCTCGGCGCCGTACTCCTCGGCCACCAGCTCCACCTCGGGCGGACGCAGCAGGCGCTTGACCGCGCCGATCTTCTCGTAGGGCAGACGCAACGAGACCTCCACCCGCTCGAGCTTCTCGACCACCGGCAGGCCCTCGAGGGCCAGCCGCACGGCTCCGGCGTAGGCTCTGGCCAGCCCGCCCTTGCCGAGCTTGACGCCGCCGAACCAGCGCACGACGACGGCGATCACCTGCGTCAGGCCGGCTCCCCGCAGGACCTGGAGCATGGGCATGCCCGCCGTGCCCATCGGCTCGCCGGCATCCGAGCTGCGCTCCTCGGGTGCCCGGCCGAGCCGCCAGGCGAAGCAGCAGTGGCTGGCGTCGGCATGGCGGGCACGGATCTCTTCGACGAGGCCTTCCGCCTCGCCGCGATCCTCGACCGGCCGCACGAAGGCGAGGAAGACCGAGCCCTTCTCGCGCAGCTCCGCCTCGGCGGCTCGAGCGGGCACCCGCACGGCTTCACCCGACGAAGCGCAGGTAGAGCTGGCGGTACTGGTCCACCACCCGCTCTTGCTCGAAGCGCCCGACGGCGTTGCGGCGCGCGGCCTCGCCGAAGCGGGCGTGGCGAGCGGGATCCTGGAGCAGGGAGACAGCCGCCTCGGCCATGCCGTCGACGTCGGCCACGGGCAGGAGATAGCCGTCCTCGCCGTCGGTGACCACCTCGGGCAGGCCTCCGGCCCGGGCGCCGATCACCGGTACCTTGCAGGCCATGGCCTCGAGGGCCGCGAGGCCGAAAGACTCAGCGTCCGACGGCAGCAGGAACAGGTCCGCACCCAGCAGCACCTCCTCGACCAGGGGCAGGTTGCCGATGAAGGTGATCGCACCGCAGATGCCCAGCTCGCGGCAGCGCTGGTCGACCTTGGCGCGGTCCGGCCCGTCGCCGACCAGGAGCAGGCGCGCCGGCACCCTGGCCTGGACTCGGTAGAAGGTCTCCACCACGTCCTGGACCCGCTTGACCGGCCGGAAGTTCGAGATGTGAACCAACAACCGCTCCCCGGGGGCCGCCCAGCGCCGTGCTCCGGGCTGCCGGCTCGCCCGCTCGTAGCGGCCGGGATCGATGAAGTTGGGGATCACCTCGATGTCGCGCGAGACGCCGATCTTCTCGTGGGTCTTTTCGGCCAGCCAGCGCGACACGGCGGTCACCCCGTCGCTCTCGAGGATGCCGAAGCGGGTGGTCTCGAGGTAGTTGGGGTCGTTGCCGACCAGGGTGATGTCCGTGCCGTGGAGGGTGGTGACCACCGGTAGCCGCTGGGGCGTGACGATCTGGCGAGCGAGCACGGCCGAGACGGCGTTGGGCACCGCATAGTGGACGTGCAGCAGGTCCAGCCGCTCGCGCCGTGCCACCTCGACCATCTTGGTAGCGAGGGCGAGCTCGTAGGGTGGGTACTCGAAGAGGGGGTAATGCGGTACGACCACCTCGTGGTAGTGGAGGTTCTCGTAGAGCTCCGTCGAGACCTCGGCGTCGCGGCCTCGCAGGCTGCCACAGAGGCTGGAGAGCCGGGTGGGCAGGGCGTAGCTGATGACGTGGACCTGGTCGCCGCGGGAGGCCAGTGCCATGGCGAGCTCGGTCGCCACCACGCCCGAGCCGCCGTAGGTGGGGTAGCAGCTGATGCCGATCCTCATCGGATCCCCCCCGGCAGCAGGCTCATCGGGTCGGCCACCGCGAGTGGCAGCCGGGAGAAGAAGGGCTCACCAAAGGTGGCGCCGATCAGCTCCCCGAAATGCCGCGCACGACCTTCGACACCGAGGCGGAAGTCCGGGGTCGCCACCTTGGTCATCGGCTCAGCTCGGGTCACGCCCGGCTGGTGGATCTGGCTGCCATAGGCGTCGAGGGCGGCCTGCTTCTGCGCCCAGCCGGTGGTGACGTCGACCACGAAGCTGGGGACGAAGAGGTCGTGCTGCATGTACGAGAAAACGGCGGCCGGGCGATGGGGCGTGCCCCCGCCGCCGCGGTAGGCGAGACCGGCATAGAAGCAGGCCGATGCGACCAGCTGGTGGGCGCGACCGTGGTCCGGATGACGATCGGCGGGAGTCGGCCCCAGCACCAGCTCGGGTCGCAGGCGGCGCAGCACGGCGATGAGCTCGTCCTCCTCTGCCGTACCGAGGCGCAAGGCCGCGTCGCCGAAATCGAGCATCTCGAGCACCACCGCGCCGAGGGCCTGGGCCGCCGCCTCGGCCTCCCGCCGGCGCTCGGCCACCGTGCCGCGGGTGCCGGCCTCGCCGCGGGTCAAGTGGAGGATGCCCACCCGCCGCCCGCGCTGGGCGAGCACCGCCAGGGTGCCGCCGCAGCCCAGCTCGGCGTCGTCGGGGTGGGCGCCGATCGCCAGGACGTCCACGGTCTCGCTCACCATCGGTCTCCCTATTCGGCTCCGGGGCGGATCAGGTGGAGGTAGCGCGGATCGAGGCCGAGGTCGCGCAGCAGAGCCGGCACGAAGCGCTCACCATGGCGAGCCACGAACCAGGCCGTGGCGATCGCCCGCTCCTGCAACCGGCCGCCCGGCAGCAGGGTCTCCCGCAGCTGCTCGATGCGCCGGTGGGAGAGCTCGTCCCGGCGCGCGGCCGCGGCGGTGAGCTTCTCGCCGAAGGTGGTGAGCGCACGGTCGATCTGCTCGCGGGTCTTCTGCCAGGGGCCGTCGAGCCCGGGGTCGATGGCCAGGGTTCGCTCCCTCAGGGCATCGAGCTCGGCCACGATGCGCTCTCGAGCTCCTTCGGCGAGGTCGCCGCCCCGACCCGCGGCGAGACGGCGCTCGAGAGCGGCCCGGTCGCCGAGGATCTCGCCGAGCCCGACCGGCAGCCCGGCGAGCCAGGAGAGCTGCTTGCCTTCGACGACCGCCGCGCTGGGCCGGAGGGCGAGAGTGGATGGCGCCACCTCGACCACAGGGTAAGCCGCCGCCACCTGGGCCATGTAGGCAAGCTCGCCCGGGCCCAGCACGAAGACCGAGGTGCCGAGCACGGCGTCCTGGACCACCGGCCGGGCGAGGACTCCCGGGCTGACCAGCAGGGGATTGTCGGCGATCGCCCCCAGCAGGTCGGCCGTCTCGAGTGGCGGGCGATCCACCCCGCGCAGGGTAAAACGGCCGTCCTCGTGCCCTTCGAGACGCCGGCGCCGGCCCTCGACCAACAAGAAGAGGGGCAAGGAGCCGGCCTGGAAGGACACCTGGGGCGAGTAGCCCCGGCTCGCCACCCGCTCCGTGGCCAGGGCATACGCCCGGTCGACCTCGCGCCAGCGCTCGACGAAACGGGCGAGGATCGGCCGCTGGGCGGCCTTGAGCTGCGGCAGCTGGGCATCGAGGAAAAGGGGGCTCCGGTCGCCCAACCAGGCGATGAGAAGCCGGGGGAAGGCCTCGCCGAAGCGGGCCGCCGGTCGCCACCACCGGGCTGCGGTCCGCCACGCCTCACGCCAGCCAGGCTGCTCGGAAAGGGTCTCCAGCTCGGCGAGCACGCCCTCGACCCCCGGACCGACGCTGCGGGCACCGAGGGGCACGAGAGGCTCGGGGTCCTCGCCGAGGTCGAGGGTGCGGGCGCCGCCGGTCGCCGGGACGGCCATCCGGGCGGTCTCCGCGAAGTCGTGGTCCTCGGTCGCCATCCAGAAGATGGCCACCGCCGGCTGGCCCGCGGCCTCCAGGGCCTCTGCCCAGGCGACGGCAGCCACCGCCTTGACCAGGGTCAAGAGAGGCCCACCCAGGAGCCCCGGCTGCTGGCCGGTGACCACCACACGGGTGTGCGGGTCGGCGAGGCGCTCGGCCAGACGGGCCGCGGCCGGATGGCCATAGGCGGTGTTGGTGGCGGCGAGGGCGGCAGCGATCGCCCGCCGATCCACCGCCGGGGGTGCCGGCGGCACGCCCCCGGGCTCGGCCCAGCCGAGCGGGGCGATCAGATCCCGGTCCCGGCCCTCGAGCAGGGCGGCGGAGAAGGAAGAGAGCAGGCCCGCCGAGACGAGGTCGATTCGCGGGTCGGTCTGTTGGGGGGCCTGGGGGAGGGGCTCGCTCATCGTGGAGTCTCGGAAGTCGGTCAACGGGAGCTGCGGGCGGCGAGGATCAGGCGGTCGCTTTCGGTCGAGTAGGTTGCGCCGGAGAAGTCGCCCCAGGTTTCGACCACCTCGAGCCCGGCCCAGCGGAGACCCTGGGCGACCTCCTCGTGGCGGTAGGCGCGGACGCTCTCGAGGAAGCTGCGTCCGGTGCCGTCCAGCTCGGTGAGGCGGATCCGCTTGTTGATCCGCTGGCGGGCGGCATCGTACCAGCGCTCGATGGTGACCTCGCGGCCATCGAGGTCCCGCCGCTCGCGGGCTTTCAGGCCGCGGATGGCCGGCTCGGGATTGAACAGGTCGATCAGGAACCAGCCGCCGGGAGTGAGCACCCGCACCACCTCCTCGATCACGCGGAAGTTCTCTCGCTCGCTCTCGAAGTAGCCGAAGGAGGTGAAGAAGTTGAGGACCCAGTCGAAGGTGGCGTCGGCAAAGGGCAAGGCGCGCATGTCGGCACCGACTCGCGGCAGGCCCGGCCGCTCGGCGAGCAGGGTCAGAGAGAGGTCGACGCCGATGGTCCTGAGACCCTGGCGGCAGAGCGATTCGGTGTGACGGCCCGCGCCGCAGGCGAGATCGAGCACCGCTCGTGGACGGCCGGGGCCCAGTCGCTCGATCACGAAGGCGACGTGCCGCTCCGCCTCCTCGAGGTCGCGATGGGCGTAGAGCTCGAGGTACTCGGCACCGAACCACTCCTTGTACCAGGCCATGCACGCCGATCATAGCCCGGGCCTTCGCCCGCGATATCCTTCGCCCCATGCAGCGCCGACGGCTCTCCGCGGTTGCTTTCCTGCTCGGCTTCCTGCTCCACAGCGTGGTGGTGGCGACGGTGTGGCTGCGCTGGGGGGCCGGGCTCAAGAGCCTGCTCCTGGTGTGGATGGATGCGCCGTGGTCGCTGCTCTGGCTGGGCGCGCCCGCCGAGCGGCTGCTCCCCCTCTCTCTGCTGGTGGGCGGGTTGTGGTGGGGTGCCGTGACCGGCCTGCTGACCTTCGCCTTCGGCCGGCTCACGGCCGTGCGCCCCGCCCCCCCATGATCCCCGCGCTGCGACTCGGGAGTCTCGCCGTCGACCCACCCCTGCTGCTCGCGCCCATGGCCGGCATCACGGATCGGGACTTCCGCCTCCTGCTGCGCCGCATCGGCGGCGTGGGGCTGGTTGCCATGGAGTTCGTCTCCGCTCGCGGCATTGTCCGGGGTGAGGAGAGGACCTGGAAGCTCCTGGCCATGAGCCCCGAGGAGCGCCCCCTGGCGATCCAGATCTACGGCGCGGACCCCCTGGCCATGGCCGAGGCCGCGCGGGTCGCCGAGGCGAGCGGGGCGGACGTCTGCGACATCAACATGGGCTGTCCGGCGAACAAGATCCTGAAGGGCTGCGCCGGCGCCGCCTTGATGGGGGACCTCGCCCTCGCCCAGCGGATCATCGCCGCCGTTCGGCGGGCCACCCGGCTGCCGGTGACGGTGAAGTTCCGGCTCGGCCTGGACGACCGGCGCCAGAGCTACCTCGAGCTGGGCCGCCTCTGCGAGGGGGAAGGTGCGGCCGCCGTCGCCGTGCACGCACGCACGGCGCGGCAGATGTTCTCGGGCCGGGCCGACTGGTCGCGCATCGCGCGGCTCAAGGAAGCGCTCTCGATCCCGGTGGTCGGCAACGGCGACGTCGAGACTCCCGACGATGCCCTGCGCCTCTTCGCCGAGACCGGCTGCGACGCCGTGATGATCGGGCGAGGTGCGACCGCCAACCCTTGGATCTTCCGCCAGATCGCCGCCCGCCTCGCGGGCCGCAGGGACCTCGATCCTTCGCTCCCCGAGCGGGCCGCCCTGATCCGCAGCCACTTCCAGACCGTGGTTGAGAACGAGGGCCCCGGGGACGACCTGCACAAGCTGCGTACCTTCACCCGCTGGTACAGCTTCGGCCTGCCGGAAGGGCTCGCCCTGCGGCGGCAGATCGGTGGCTTCATGGACGTGCCGAGCCTGCTCGCCGGGGTGGATCGCTTCCTCGACGAGCAGGCGACGCGAGAGGCGGCGTGATGGCCGAGGGCACAGCCGAGATCTTCGAGTGCACCATCGCCGCGCCAGAGGCGGAGGTGCGCACGCTGCTCGCGAAGACCGCGGAGCTCTGGGGCGGAGAGCTCGACTCCGCGAACGGCGAGGTCACCTTGCCGGTGGCTGCGGGCATGTACCAGGGCTGGGTCCGCTGTCGTTCGAAGGTCACCGCCGGGGAGGGGGAGACGCACGTCGAGCTCACGGTGGTGGCGAAGGCCTATCGCCTCCGGGGCCGAGCGGCGGTGGTCCTGGCGATCGCCCTCGCGGGAGCCCTGGTGGCCATCGCCTGGCCGTTCTACCCGGCGCTCCTGCCCCTGGCTCCGCTCGGCGTCGGGCTGGTCATCGCGGCGTGGTTCCTGGTCATCGCCCGCCTCGCCACCTCGAGCCCCGCGGACTATCTGGCTGAAATCACCCGCTTTGCCGAGGGCGAGGTGCCGTTTCCCGATCTGGAGGAGCGAAGGGAATAGGACCCTCGGGTCCCCTGTTACCGTTGTCGGTTCTTTGGCAACTCGGGGGCGTACCGGTTTCGACGGGGAACAGGCGGGGCGGGGGCTGCGTGCCGAGCTCGGTGCTCGTACACAGCCGAAAAAACACAAAAGCCAACGACAACCTGGCTCTCGCGGCCTAAAAAACGGCTGCGACGCATCTCAGAAGCGTTCGACTCGCGACGCCCTGAGATGTGACACTTCAAGCGAGTCGGAGAGCGTGATTTGCCCTGCGTCACGCTCCGACACACAGCGGGGCTGGCCTGCTGGTTCGGTGCCTTCTTCCTGGACCGGCGGGCGAGAACTTCGAAGAAGGCTACGCACGTAGATGCCACCGTGACGCGTTTTCCGGACGTGGGTTCGACTCCCACCGCCTCCACCAACTTGCCATCCTCCGCCAGCAACCTTCAGAAAACCCCTCACTCGCGCTGCTTGGCGCGCTTCAGGCTCTCCGTGTAGGGCGGCCGCAGCACACCGACCTCCGTGACGATCGCCGTGATCAGCTCGTTCGGCGTGACGTCGAAGGCGAGGTTCAAGGCGTCGCTGCCTGCGGGCGCGACCACCACGCCGAAGACCTCGCGCACCTCCTCGGGTGAGCGCTCCTCGATCGGGATCCCGGAGCCGTCGGGCAAGTCGAGATCTACGGTCGATCGCGGCGCCGCCACGTAGAAGGGCACTCCGTGACGGGCGGCCAGCACGGCCACCGTGTAGGTGCCGATCTTGTTCGCGGTGTCGCCGTTGGCGGCGATGCGATCCGCCCCCACCACCACCCGTTCGACCAGCCCACGGGACATCAGGGCACCGACGCTCGAGTCCGTCACCAGGCGGTGGGGGATGCCGAGGCGGGCGAGCTCCCAGGCGGTCAGCCGCGCACCCTGGAGCAAGGGACGGGTCTCGTCCACCCACACCTGAGCCACCTTGCCCAGGCGCCAGGCGGCCTGGATCACGCCGAGGGCGGTGCCGAAGCCGGCGGTGGCCAGGGCCCCGGCGTTGCAGTGGGTGAGCACCCGGTCTCCGGAAGTGAAGAGGGATGCGCCGTGCTCTCCCAGCGCGCGGTTGGCGGCCACGTCCTCCTCGCGGAGCCGCTCGGCCCAGGCGAGGAGGGCCGTGCGGGCGGTGGCCGATCCCCGGGTTCTTGTGTCGGCGAAGACCTGCCGGCCCTGGTCCAAGGCCCAGCGCAGATTCACGGCGGTGGGGCGGGTCCCGGCGAGGAGCTCCCAGGCGTCCTGGAAGTGGCGGTCGAGGTTCTGCCCGGCGCCGTCGATGGCCAGGACCAGGCCAAAGGCCGCGGCCACACCGATGGCCGGCGCTCCCCGCACCGCGAGCCGCCGGATCGCCTCGGCCACCTGTTCGGGGCGGGTGCAGCGGAGCCAGGTCTCCTCGCGGGGAAGCCGCGCCTGGTCGAGGAGCAGCAGGGCATCGTCCTGCCACCGGATCGGGCTGAAGTCGTCCATGGGCGTCGCCGTGTCGTTATCTGGGTCGCAAGGCGTCGATTCTACTCTCGGGGTGAAGGGCCCCGGACCGCCTGGTAGACTCCCGGCACGTCCGAACGGACTTCACGCGAGCACCTCGGGGAGGTAGCGCTTGACCAAGGATTCACCCCAGCACGGTTTTGCCACGCTTGCGATCCACGGCGGCCAGGAGCCCGACCCCTCGACCGGATCGGTCACCGTCCCCATCTACCAGACCTCGACCTACGTACAGGACGGCCTGGGCGAGAACCGGGGCTACGAGTACGCCCGCGGCCAGAATCCAACGCGCGCTGCTCTCGAGCGCAACATTGCTCTGCTCGAGGAAGGTGTGGCCGGCCACGCCTTCGCGTCGGGGATGGCGGCGATCTCGGCCCTGCTCTCCCTGGTGCGCTCGGGCGAGAAGGTGGTGGCCTCACGCACCGTCTACGGTGGAACCTATCGCTACTTCAGCCGTGTCCTCGACCGCACCGGCATCGAGTTCCGGTGGATCGACAGCACGAACCTCGACGCGGTGGCGGCGGCGGTCGACGAGCGCACGCGGCTGGTCTACCTCGAGACTCCCACCAACCCCCTGATGGAGATCACCGACCTCGCGGCGGTGGCGGAGATCGCCCACGCCCGGGGCGCCCTGGTGGCGGTGGACAACACCTTCCTCTCCCCCTACCTCCAGAAGCCCTTGACTCTGGGGGCCGACGTGGTGGTGCACTCGGCCACGAAGTTCCTCAACGGCCACTCGGACTGCCTGGGGGGTCTGCTGGTCAGCCGCTCGCCCGAGCTCGCGGAGTGGCTGGCTTTCGTCCAGAAGTCAGCCGGCGCCATTCTCGGCCCCTTCGACAGCTTCCTGATCCTGCGCGGCATCAAGACTCTGGGGGTACGCATGGAGCGGCACGAGGCGAACACTCGCCAGCTCGTCCACCTCCTGAGCCACCACCCGGCCGTGAGGAAGGTGCTCTACCCCGGGCAGCCCGAGCATCCCGGGCATGCCGTGCACTGCCGCCAGGCGCGGGGGTTCGGCGGCGTGCTCTCCATCGAGCTCGGCAGCTTCGCCCGGGCCAAGGCATTCCTCGAGGCACTGCGGCTGTTCGCACTGGCCGAGAGCCTGGGGGGCGTCGAGTCCCTGGCCTCGCATCCCGCGCTGATGACCCACGCCTCGATGCCGGCCGAAGCCCGCGAGGGGCTCGGCATCACGGACGGTTTGGTGCGGCTGTCGGTGGGAATCGAGGAGGTGGACGACCTGCTGGTGGACGTGGATCAGGCTCTGGCGGCGGCCGCGCGGGCCTGATCGGCAGCGGCGAGGGGCTCGGCGGGTCTACTCGTAGGCCAGCTCGTCCTCGTCCTCGTCCTCGTCGTCGTCGAATTCGGCGTTCTTGTCGACGCTCGCGCCGATCCAATCGAGGAAGCTCTTGTCACCCTTGGAGACGTTGAAGGCGAGGATCTCGGGCAGCTCGTAGCTGTGCAGCTCGCGGATGGTGGCGGCAACTTCCTCGAACTCCTCGGCGCGAGTCTTGATCACCAGCAGGAACTCGTCGTCCTGGCAGATCTTGCCCTTCCACCGGTAGATGGAACGGACTCCCGAGAGGACGTTGACGCAGGCGGCCTGGCGGCGGGCGATGAGCTCGCGCGCGATCAAGTAAGCCTGATCCTCGGTACCAACACTGGTGACCACGCCGATCGCGCGCACGGTGGGGGAAGTTACTCCAGGCATTCCGCAGAGTCAAACTGCTCTCTCGAGCTGTCGGAGGCGCTCGCGGGTGTTCTGGTGAGAGGCGTGGAGGGCCTGGATCGCTACGAGGACGCTCTCGTTGCTCTCTCGCACGGCTCCCAGGACCTCAATCCTCAGATCCTGGATCTCCGTCCGCAGCTCGATCCGCAAGCCGCCGATCTCGGTTCGAAGCTCGCTGTGAAGCCCCCCGACGTCTCCTCGAAGCCCACCGACCTCGCCGCGAAGACCACAAACTTCTCCTCGAAGCTCGCCGACCTCGCCGTGAAGCCCCCCGACGTCTCCTCGAAGCCCACCGACCTCGTCGCGAAGACCACCAACTTCTCCTCGAAGCTCACCGACCTCGCCGCGAAGACCACCAACTTCTCCTCGGAGCTCACCGACCTCGCCGCGAAGACCACCGACTTCTCCGCGAAGCCCTCCGACTTCTCCTCGAAGCTCACCGACTTCGCTTCGGATCATTGCTTGCACAGCCTGCATCTCGTCCAGCTTGCGGATGATCTGCTCGGACATCGACCCTCTCCTTCCTGACTGCGCCGTGCTGGCGCGATTGTAGTACCGAAGCCGGGTGTGGCATCGGGCTCAGATCCGGAACGAGGCCTCCTCGAATCGACGTTCAGCGCCGCCAGCGATCCGCCTCGCGGTCATAGGACAGCACCTGGACGCGGCCGGAGGCTCCGAGCACCCGGACGGCAGCCAGCTCGCTGCGATGATCCGTGATGTAGACGCTGCCGGGCGTGCCGGACCCGATGGGGTCGAAGGAGGCGAGGTCGGAGCGGTTGAACCGGATCGGATCATCGAGACTCCCGAGGCGCCGGTGAGGGTCGCTCGGGTCTGGGGGTGGCGAGCCGGGAGGAAAGCCGAAGCCGACTCGGCCCCCGAGGTGCTCGAGGCGGCGAGGCCGGCGGATCGCCGGGTCGATCCCGGCGTCGATGTCGGCATTCGCCACACCGTCGCCATCGCCATCGGCATAGAGACCGTAGGTGAGGAGACCGTCCTGGTCCCGCTCGAACTTCACCGCCACGCGGACGCTGCGCTTGACCGCCTCGGAGCGCGCCAGCCGAAGGGCGGCCGTCACTTCCATGGCGGCCGAGCGCACGCGCTCCCGGGCGGTGGCCCGCAGCAGATCGGGTAGAGCGGCAGCGAAGAAGAGGCCGATGATGGCCAGGACGATCGCGAGCTCGACGAGCTGGAATCCCTGTTCTCGGCACTGATTCATGACCTGGGCTCTCCGGGAAAAGCGCGGCCGCGGCGGGTAGCGCACCCGACCGCGGCCGCGGTTGAAAGATGTCGGCTCAGGCGTCGGCCTTGACCGTGCGGGGGGTGCGGACCTTCGACTTGAGAGTGGTGTCCCCGGACACGGCGACGTAGGGAGCCAGCAGCTCGTAGGTCTTCTGACCGATGCCGCGCACCAGCATCAGGTCCTCGGGCTTCTTGAACGCGCCGTTGTCCTTGCGGAAGTCGACGATGCGCTGGGCCACCGCCGGACCCACGCGGGGCAGCAGGGCAAGCTGCTCGACGCTCGCGCTGTTGACGTTGACCTTGCCCTCCGGCTCGGCTGCGAAGGAAGGAAGGGCGAGGAGGGTCAGGGCGAGGGCGACGATGGCGGCGGTGAAGCGACGGGTACGGGTCATGGGAGTTCTCCTTCTTGGTTGTGGTTGTGCTGCTCGGTTGCTTGGATTCGGACGTCTGGTGGGCTCATCGAGCCCGGTTGCCTACCTCTTCGATGTCGGCGGTCTCTCCTGCTTCGGCTGCTCACCTCCCTCCTCGGGTTGTTGGCGACGCCCGGCACAGAGATCAAGCCGCCTGCCACCCGTGGTCGTGGCAGCAACTCGTTTGCTTTGAGATGGTTATGTGGGACTGATGGTTGCGGAGGAAGGCGCGGCGGTCAAGGGATCTTGACCGCCCCACGCGAGCCATCGCGCCGGAGGCCGATACACCGGATCTCCGGGCCGCGGTCAAAGGATTTGGACGGCTGCAAGATCCCTTGACCGCGCCCCGGCGCGGGCAGGAGCCGGCGCACTTCGGATACAGTTAGCCGCCGATGAACGCGACGAAGACCCGTCCGGGAGAAGGAGCGGGGCGGGCCGCGCCCGCAGGGCCCCACAAGTCGAAGCTCCGGGAGTATCTGGAGGCGATCGTCATCGCCGTGCTCTTTCTGAAGTTCGCCAACACCTTCGTCCTCCAGACCTTCTACATCCCGAGCGGGTCGATGGAGGACACGCTGCTGGTGGGCGATCACCTCTTCGTCAACCGCTTCATCTACGGCCCGGAAGGCTGGCTCGAGGGGCTACCTCTGTTGCCGGCCCGAAACGTCCGCCGCGGTGACATCGTCATCTTCCGCTCGGTGGAGGAGCCGTCCCAGGACCTGGTCAAGCGCTGCGTGGGCATGCCCGGGGATCGCATCGAGATCCTGTCCAAGCAGCTCTACGTCAACGGCCAGCGAGTGGAGGACGGCGGCTACGTGCTGCATCGCAAGCCTGGCAGCATCGTCCCGCGTCGGGACAACGTCGGGCCCTTGACCGTGCCCGCCGGGAGCTACTACTGCCTCGGTGACAACCGCGACGACTCGAACGACTCACGCTTCTGGGGACCGGTACCGGCGGCGATGGTCAAGGGCCGAGCGTCGGCGATCTATTGGTCGTACGGCGGGGAGGTCTCCGACGGCAAGTCTGCCGACGTTGGCACCTTCCTCGGGCGCACCCTGCGGACGGTGATCGGTTTCCCCATCAAGACGCGGTGGACTCGTACCTTCCACCTGCCTCGTTGACGGCGATGGCTGAAGCGTCTCGCCGGCGCCTGACGTTCGCTCCCGTCGCGGACTTGCTCGAGGCCCTGATGCTAGCGGTCCTCTGCGCCCTCTTCGCGCGCACCTTCCTGGTGCAGGCGTTCAAGATCCCGAGCAGCTCCATGGAGCCCAATCTGCTGATCGGCGACCATCTGCTGGTCAACAAGTTCATCTACGGCGGGGGTCCGGCGTGGCTCCGGGCGATCCTGCCCAGCCGACCCCTGGAGCGGGGCGACGTGGTGGTCTTCAAGTTCCCCGAAGACCCCGGGCGCGACTTCATCAAGCGCTGTGTCGGCCTGCCCGGCGATGACATCGAGCTGGTCGACAAGCGGCTCACGATCAACGGCCAGGTCGTCGACGAATCCGCCTACGTTCGGTGGGTGGACGAGGTGACCTTCCCCCAGGGCTTCGCTTCCGGTCCCCACGGGATCCGCGACAACTTCGGCCCTTACACGGTGCCCGCGGCGAGCTACTTCTGTTTGGGCGACAACCGGGACGACTCCAACGACTCTCGCTTCTGGGGTGCCGTTCCCGCCGAGCTCGTGAAGGGCCGCGCCTTCATGATTTACTGGTCGGTCGAGCCCTTTGCCGAACCGAAGGCACCGACCGGGCCGATCACCGAACTCGGGCGCCGGCTGAGGCGAGGCGCCCACTTCCTGCTCGGGTTGCGCCGCGAGCGCAGCCTGAGCATTGTCCGCTGACGACGGAGGCGACCATGCGACGTCCTGGTGAGCGCGGCGACACCAACCTCGGCTGCGTGCTCTGGCTGATCGCGCTGGTGATCGCCGGCATGGTCCTGTGGAAGGCCGTGCCGGTGAAGATCGCCAACAGCGAGCTCTATGACTACATGCTGGAGCTCACCCGCTTCTCTTCCGGTCGCTCCCCGGAAGAGATCAAGAAGCGAGTTCACAAGAAGGCCCAGGAGCTCAGATTGCCCCTGGACGCGAAGAACATCTCGGTCGAGAAGAACCGCGAGCGGATCCGCATCCGTTGCAAGTACACGGTGCCTCTCGAGTTCCCCGGCTACACCTACCTGTGGGAGGTGGAGCACGACATCGACCGGCAGATCTTCTATCTCTAGCAGAGCCCTGGGGGCCCTGGGGGCCGTCCTCCCCGGGGCTCTCTTCGGTGCCCTCGTCGGCCAGCTGCTCTTCTTCCTCAACCCCCAGCTGCCCTTCTCGATCGCGAGCGTCGGGCGGGCAGTGGCGGTCTACGGACTTTCGGCCGGCCTGGTCTCCCTGCTGCTGGGCGGGCTCTTCGGCCGGACCCATCGTTTCCGCTTCCTGGCCTGGGGAGTGACCTTCGCCCTGGCTCTGGCCGCCCTGCTCGGCTGGTTGGCTCCTTCACGCTTCGCCTACTACCTCACGCCGGCGGTCAACGAGAGGCTGCTCAAGGCGGCCACGGGCCTGACCGCGTGCGCGGTCGTCGCCTTCTACACGGCCCTCCTCCACACTGCCTGGCGACGCCGCTACGGCAAGGGCAGCCTGGTGCTGCTCGGGGCCGTGATCCTGACGGCCAACCTCTTGCTGGTCGAGCGGCGCAGCGCGATCCCGCCGCCGCCAGAGCCCATCCGGCAGCAAAGCCTGCTCGAAGAGAGCCGGCGGCTGCGCCTGGTGGTGGTGGGGATCGACTCGGCGAGCCTGGAGGCGATTCTGCCCCTGGTCGAGGAAGGGTCCCTGCCCTTCCTGGGCTCCCTGCTCGAGGGCGGCGCCTGGGGTCACCTCCGTTCGATCCGACCGCCGAGATTCAGCTCTTTGTGGACCACTGTTTCTACTGGGCAGTTTCCCTACCGCCACGGCATTTCGAGCTCCGGCGTCTATCCCGCGCCCTGGCTGGGAGAGGGGCTGGAGCTGCGCTTGATGCCACCGTTGCGACCGATCGAGCTTTGGTTGCGGTTCTTCGGGGCCGGGCGGGCGATCGACGCCGCGGACCGTAAGTCCATCACCCTCTGGGAGTTGCTGGCTTCACTGGGGATCCCGACGGGCGTCGTCGGCTGGCCGGTGGCCACCCCCTTCCCGTCCGGCCTCGCCTTCGGGGTCTCGGATCGCTTCCTGGCCGGCGCGCCGCCCGAAGGTGACGTCGTGCCCCAACGTGCCGCGGAGTGGGCTCGCTCCCTGCGGGGCATCAGCGAGGATCTCGGTCGGGGGGTGTCGCCCGTCCTGGCGAAGAGCCCGTCGTTGAGGAGCGCCCTGGCGGAGGATCTCACCCGCTTGGCCCTGCTCAACCGATTCCTCGAGTCCCAACCCGATCGAGCCGCCGGCTTCGTGCTGCTACCCGGGCTGCGCAGCGCCTCGCGGTCGAGCTATGGGGGCTTCGCCGCGGTGCACTTCGAAGGCCTGCGCGAAGGTGAGTATCTGGCAGCGGAGGAGACGCTTCGGGCCTACTACGTCCAGCTCGACGGCCTGCTCGAGGACCTCTGGCAGCGGCAGGAGGGGCCGACGCTGCTCGCCCTGGTCTCGGCCTATGGGGTGGAGGGAGCCTCGGGTTGGCGGCGGGTTCGGGCGGCCCTGATCGAAGAGAAGGCCCTCGAGGGCTACGTCGACCGGGCGCCGCCGGGCTTCTTCCTGCTCTACGGTGAAGGAGTCCGGCCCGCCGGCCGGACCGCCGAGGCGACGCTGGTAGACCTCCAGCCGACGCTGCTCTACGCCCTGGGACTGCCGATCGGCCGCGACCTCGCGGGCAAGTTGCTGCGCGACGCCTTCCCTTCGGAGGAGCTGGCGGCGCGGCCCCAGACCTTCGTAGCGTCCTACGAGGCGCTCAGGCCTTGACGCCCTTGCCGCTCGCCGCCTCGGCGCCGCCCTCGCCCTTCTGCATCGCGCACTGACCCTCGAAGAAGGCGCCGTCGTCGATCACCAGGGTGGGGGTGAAGAGATCCCCGAAGATCCGCCCTCCGGCGGCGATGTGGATGCGTCGTCGGGCTCGGATGGTCCCGCGCACCACGCCCGAGACTACGACCTCGCCGACATCGAGATCCGCCTCCACTTCACCGTGCTCGCCGACGACCAGGCGGCCGTCGGAGGTCACCGTACCCTTGATCTTGCCGTCGACGCGAAACTGACTTTCGAAGCGCAGGGTGCCTTCGAGAAAGCTGCCTCGGTCCACGAAGCCGTTCAAATCCGGCGCGGCGCTGTCCGACTTGAAGATCATTCGGCGTCTTCCTTGGTCATGAGGTGGTCGTAGAGGCGCATTAGCTCTTCCTCGGAGCTGAAGTGGATGCGCAGCTCACCGCCCCGGCGGCGGCGCTGGATCTCGACCCGGGTCTGGAGGCGTTGGGTCAGCCTCTCCTCGGCGACCCGGGTGTGCACGTCCACTCGCCGCTCCGGCTTGGCGGTCGTGCGTGGCGCTGGGGGCTCCGCCGCCAGCCGCTCGAGGTCGCGGGCCGTGAGCCCCTCGCGCACGGCTCGCTCGGCGGCGGCGAGCTGCTCGGCGGGCCGCTCGAGGCCGAGCAGCGGCCTCGCCTGGCCGGCGGTGAGGGCGCCGGAGCGCAACAGGGCCTGCACGCCCTCGGGCAGGTTGAGCAGGCGCAGGGCGTTGGCCACGGCAGTCCGGCTCTTGCCTACGGCGCGGCCGATCTCTTCCTGCGAGAGGGCGAAGTCGTCGCGCAACATGCGGAAGGCCTCGGCCTCCTCCAGCGCGTTCAGGTCCGCGCGCTGGAGGTTCTCGACCAGGGCGAGCTCGAGCAGCTCGCGGTCGCTGACGGACGGCCGGATCACCACCGGTACCTCGCTCAGGCCGGCGAGCTTCGAAGCCCGGAAGCGACGCTCCCCGGCGATGATCCAGTAGCCATCGCCGCCGTCGGGCGCGACGAGGATCGGCTGCACCAGGCCCTGGGCGCGGATCGAGTCGGCGAGCTCGGCGAGGTCTTCCTCGCGGAAGTGGCTGCGGGGTTGGCGGGGGTTGGGGCGGAGGCGGTCGACGGCGAGGACCAGAGGCGTCGCCGAAGTGGTCTCGGGGAGCAGGGCGTCGAGGCCGCGGCCGAGGCCGCGCTTCTTGGTGGTCACTTTTTCTCGAGAACCTCGCGGGCCAGGGCCAGGTAGGCCTCGGCGCCGCGGCACTTGATGTCGTATTGGAGGATCGGCTTGCCGAAGCTGGGGGCCTCGGCCAGACGGACGTTGCGCGGGATGATCGCCTGGAAGACCTTGTCGGTGAAGTGGCGGCGGATCTCGTCGACGATCTCGCGGGAGAGGTTGGTGCGGTCGTCGTACATCGTCAACAGGATGCCCGCGATCGTCAGCCGGGGGTTGAGGCCGCCCTGGACACGGCGCACCGTGGCGACCAGCTCACTCACGCCTTCGAGTGCGAAGTACTCGCACTGCAAGGGGACGATCACGCCATCAGCTGCCGAGAGGGCCCCCACCGTCAGATGCCCGAGCGACGGCGGGCAGTCGACCAGGATGTAGTCGTAGCGATCCACCACGCTCGCCAGTGCGTTCTTCAGCCGCTGCTCCCAGCCGGGGTTGCCGACGAACTCGACCTCGACACCCACCAGGTCGCGGTCCGCGGGGGCCAGTGCGAGGTTGGGGAAGCCGGTGTCGCGCACCACCTGCTCGAGCTGTACCTCTCCGCTCAGGGCGTGGTAGAGGTGCGGCTTACCCGCGCGCTCGCCGAGCCCGCGGGTGGCGTTGCCCTGGGGGTCGCAATCGACCAGCAGGACCTTCCTCTCGAGGGCGGCGAGGCCGGCCGCGAGGTTGATGGCGGTGGTGGTCTTGCCGACCCCACCTTTCTGGTTGGCGATGGCGAAGATGATGCCCATTTGGCTTCCGTGGCCGCTGCCGGTCAGTGCCGGCCGAGCTCGAGGATGCGTCGGTGGTGCGAGCCGGCGAGGGGTTGCTCCCTCTCGACTCGCCAACCCTGCGGCACGATGGGATCCTGCTCTCCGACCCACAGCAAGAAACGGGCTCCGGGGGGAAGGCGCTCGGCGAGAGCGGCGAGCAGGTCCGCATCGAGCCGCAGAGCGCGGGAGGTCACCAGATCGACATCCGAGCCCAGGCCGGCTGGCAGCGGGAGCGCGACTCTAGCATCGAGCACTCGGCCCGGCAACGCGGCCTTGCCGAGGGCGGTCTCGAGGAATGCGATCTTCTTCTGTCGCACCTCGACCAGGGTGACGTGGAGGCCCGGCCGGGCGGCGGCCAGCACCAGGCCCGGGAAGCCGGCTCCGCTGCCGAGGTCGAGCAGCCGGTGGTCGGTCGAGCGGAGGAGGGGAAGAGCGGCCAGGGATTCGCCATAGTGCCGAGCGAAGAGCTCGGCTGCCGGCGCCACGGCGACCAGGGAGACCAGGCGGTTCCAGCGCCCGAGCTCCCGATAGTGGCGGTGGAGCGCCGCCACCACCGGCTCGGAGAGAGGCTGCGGAGAGACACTCGCCAGGCCGCGCCGAAAGGACTCGAGATCGAGGTCGGGAAGCGCGCGCTGGGGCTTGGTGGCCATCGGCCTCGAGTCTCGCAGCCGGTTGTTCCCGAGGCAAGGGCACCCGGCCTCGACAGGGAGGTTGTTTCACGAGAAACTTCGCGGTGAAACAAGGGTGTTTCACGGGAAACCTGGCGGTGAAACAACATGGCGCTTTCCGACTTCGACCTCGGCTTCTTCCTCGGCATCCTGGTCGGTGAGGGGCATTTTGGCGGTGACGGCCGCCAGCCCCACGTCACCGTGCGCATGCACACCGACCACGAGGCCCTCTTTCTCTGGTTGGCCTCGGCCTTCCCGGGCAGTCGCCTCTACGGGCCCTACCATCACTCCGGTCGCAGCTACTACCAGTGGATGGCTCGCGGGAGCTGCCTCCGAGAGCAGATCGTCCCCCTCCTCGACCGCGTCCTCACGCCCGCCATCGACGGCAAGGCCTACGCTCGCTACCTGGCGATGAAGGAGCGCTATCGACTCGCGACGCCGCCCTGAAGCACGAAGGGCGGGCCCCATGGCCCGCCCCCCTTGCCTCGTCCCGCTGTACGTCGGCCTAGACCGGCTCGCGCAACAAGACCGCCACTCGCTTGAAGAAGCCCTCGCCCTCGCTCTCGGTGCGGACCTCGGAATCCTCGGCCAGCGCCACGTGGATGATCCGCCGCTCCCCAGGGCTCATCGGCGCCAGGCTGATCGGGCGGCCGCTTCGCCGCACCAGGTCGGCCGTCTCCCTCGCCAGTCGTTGAAGCTCCTCCTCCCGGCCGCTGCGATAGCCCCCGCTGTCAACGCGGCAAACTGGCCCTTCGCCGACGCCGTGCAGAAGCCGCGGCAGAAGGTACTCGATCGCCTGGAGAACCTCCGCCTCCTCGGCCAGCAGGCGCTCACGGCCGGGCCCCGTCAACTCGACCCGCAAGCCTTCCTCGTCCTTCTCGATCTGCGCGGAGAGCTCGAGGCCGGACAGCCGAAGCAGGGCCTGGAGCGCCTGCTCGGGGGTGGCGCCTTCGCTCGCCTCGCCGCGGGCAACCACGGGCCGGACCGGCCGCTCGGGACGGTCCTCGCCCCAAGCCGGGGCTGTCTCCTGGTGCAGGGCCGGCGCCGCGGGTCGCGGCGGCGCCGTGCGCGGCACCGCCGGCCTCGCGGCAGGAGGCGATGGGCGCGGCGGCCGAGGGCCGCGAGGACTCGCTGGATCGACCTCGATCACCAGCCGCCGCGGGATGCGCACGAAGCCGTGTCGTTTGGGCACCTCACGATAGCCGAGCTCCTCTGGTGGAATCTGGTGGTGACGGGCCGCCGCGAGCAGGGCCTGCTCGAGCGTCTGGCCGGTGAAATAGCGACGGTTGGACTGGTTCATGACTCTCTCCTGCCCCGGTTCAGGCCGGCTTCGCCTTCTTCTTCGCCGGTTTGGTCGTCTTGGCCGCCGTGGAACCGCCCTCCCGAGCGACCTTCAAACGGTTGTAGAACCACTGCTGGGCAATCGAGAGTACGTTGTTGGTCAGCCAGTAGAGCACCAGACCAGACGGCGCCCCCGCGAAGAGGAAGGTGAACACGATCGGCAGGATCAGCATCATCTTCCGCTGGAGATCGTTGCCCGCAGAAGGCATCATCCAGGTCTGGGCGAACTGAGTGGCTCCCATGACGATCGGCAGGACGAAGTAGGGGTCTCGGGTCGACAGATCCTGCACCCACAGCAGCCACGGCGCCTGGCGCAGGTCGTAGGACACCGAGAGGATCTTGAAGAAGGCGAAGAAGACGGGCAGCTGGAGGACCATCGGCAGGCAGCCCCCGGCGGGGTTCACGCCTTCGCTCCGATAGAGGCCCATGACCTCGTCGTTCATCTGTCGCTGGGCCTCGAGGTTCGGCCGCCCCTGTTTGTCCCGCATTCGCCCGGCGTACTTGCTGCGGATGGCCTGGATGCGAGGGTTGAGCTCCTGGAGCTTCCCCATCGAGACCATGGACTTGTGGGTCAGGGGCAGGAGCAGGACCTTGATCAGCACGGTCATCAGGACGATGGCCCAGCCGTAGTTCTCGACCACGTTGTCATACAGCCACTCGAGGCCGATCATGAGCGGCCGGGCCAGCCAGCCGAAGAAGCCGAGGTTGACGGTCCTCTGAAGCCCTCCGGGCAGGGCGGCCAGCGTGTCGTACTGCTTGCCGCCCCAATAGGTGGCCGCTTCGAAGCGCTCGGTGGCGGGAACCAGCTCGAGGCCGTAATCGAAGGGCAAGCCCTTCTGCTCTGCCGGCAGCTCACCCTCGGCCGGCACCCGCCGCAGCGTACTCTCGCCACCCTCGGCGCGGGTCTCGGTGGTGAAGGCCGGCAACCGGACCTCCGCGAGGGAGACCCGCGGTAGCACCGCCGAGAGGAAGTAGTTGTCGTCCAGGGCGACCCACCCCAGGCCGGTCCCCGCCACGGGGGGACGAACCTTGCCGGATTTCGAATCGAGCCGCTCGACGCCATCCGGTCCGGCGTACACCACGGCCCGCTGGTGGTAGGTGCTCTTGAGCTCCTCCGGTCCCGGGTTGCCGATGCCCGGACCGAAGAACACCGCGTAAGGCTGGGAGGCGGTGATCTCGGCTACCAGCATCCCTTTGGCGTCGAAGCTGAATCGCTTCTCGGCCTGGCCGACCTCACCGCGGTAGCGGAAGGTCAGCGCACCCTCACCGTTCTCTGCCACCACGAAGAGGGCGTCGTTCAACGGATGCGCCGCACCGGCTCCCCGGGTTAGACCGAAGGGAAAGGGTCCACCCGCACGGGAGCGCACCAGCTCCAGCGACGCCTCTCCGCCGGTGGCCCGCTCGTGGGTCTTGAACGAGACCAACTGGGCGCCACGGTTGGTGAACACGGCGACCCCGGACGGGCCGACCAGGCTGACCCGCTCCTCGCTCGCGGCGCCGATCGGCTCCGCGGCGACCGCGGGCGGCAGCGGCTCGGCGCCCGTTGCGGAAGTGCCGGCAGCGGCCACGGTGGCCGGCGCCGGCAGCTCGGCGGCCGGGGGCGGTGCAGGGGCCGGGGATTTCTTGGCGGGAAAGAGCTGGCCCCAGAGCAGCAGGATGCCAACGGAAAGGGCGATGAACAGCAACAGACGACGGGTTTCCACGGTGGCTCGGTTCCTTCGATAAGGCGGCTGGGAGGCTCAGGGAAGATCGATACCGCCCGGGTGGAGTGGGTGGCAGCGGCACAGCCGCCGCGCCGCCCGCCAGCTCCCGCGGGCAGCTCCATACTTAAGCACCGCGAGGCGAGCGTATTCCGAGCAGCTGGGCGAGAAGCGGCAGGCGCGCGGCAACAAAGGAGACAGCCAGCGCTTGTAGCCTTCGAGAAGGGCCACCAGCAGGCGCTTCACGGTGCGCCCGCCGCGGCTCGAGGGAGCGCCCGGTGGAGCAGGCCCAGAAGCTCGTCCGCCAATGCCGAGAAGTCGCCCTGTGCCGCCGCCGGCTGCAGGTGCACGACCAGGTCGAGGGGCGGCAGCTCGCTGCGTCGGTTCCATCGCCGGTAGACCTCTCGCACTCGGCGCTTCAGGCGCTGGCGTACCACGGCCTTCCCGACCTTGCGACTCGCCGTGATGCCCAGACGGGGATGATCACATTGGTTCTTGATCGTATGCAGGGTGAGCAGGGTGCCGCGGTGGCGGCGGCCCTGGCGGTAACAGTTCAGATAGTCCGACCGCCGGCGGAGCTTGTCGTCGCGAGTGAGGCGCTGTCCGCCGCTCGCCGGCGAGCGCTCGGACACCGCCCTCTCCCGTCTAGACGCAGAGACGCTTGCGACCCTTCCGGCGCCGGCGGCTCAGCACCGCGCGGCCATGGCGGGTCTTCATGCGCTCCCGGAAGCCGTGGGTCCGCTTGCGGCGGAGGTTGTTCGGCTGGAAAGTCCTCTTCACGGCGCGCTACCTTTCCCTTGGGGGTTTCGAGATCTCACCACCCCGCCATGCGCGGGGACAGACACGAACCTCGGAGACTAGTCGATCCTCGCGGGCCGGGTCAACCGGGTCGCGGTCACGTCGCCGCTGCCATACTCCGCGCCATGACCGCTCGCCCCATCCTCCGTCTCGAGGCCGCGCTCGGCGAGCTCCTCCTGGCCGCCACCGTGGGCCCTCCTCTGCCGCCGCTGCCGGCGCCGCTGCGGACCTCCGCACCTCCGCCGCAGGACTTGCCCACCCTATGGCGGCAGATCGCCGACCTGCCGCGAGAGGAGCTGCCGCGCTCCGGCCTGGTTGCCACGCTCGCGCTCGCCCGGGGCAGCCTCCGAGAGAAGCTCGCCGACCAATATCCGGACCTCGCCGGGGCCAGCCCTCCTCCGCCGGGGTTCACCGAGCTGCGCACCCCTGTCGAGGAGCCCGATCGCCTCGCGCTGGAGGCGTTCTTCCACCCGCCGGCTGCGGGCCGGCCGATCCTCTTCGTGGTGCACGGCCTCTTCGACAGCAAGCGCGCCGGCTATGCCGTACGGGCAGCAACGGCCCTCGCCGAGCAGGGCTTCGGGGTCGTGGTGCCCGATCTGCGCTGGCATGGCCGGCACCTGGGTGGCCCGGCCCTCTGCTCTTTGGGGCTCGAAGAAACGGGAGATCTGCTCGCCTGGGCCGCGTGGATCTCCCGCCGGCACCCGGATCACGAGCTCGGCCTGGTCGGCTTCAGCCTGGGGGCGATGGTGGTGATCCACACCCTCGCCGCCGACCGGAATCGGGCCTTCCGCGCCGGTGGGGTCGCCATCTCACCGGCCGGTTCCCTGGCTGAGACCGTCCCCTACGTGGACGAGACCGGTCTCCTCGCCCGCCCGTGGCCGCGTGGAGTGATGCCCTGGGTGCTGCGCAAGGGGATGCGGCGGCGCCTCGGCGCCCTGGGCCTCCCCGTGGCTCGCCAGCGGCCCTTCCGGGCCCTCCTGCATCATTTCGCCGAACGGCTGCCGGCGGTCACCGACTTCCTGGCGGAGGCGGATCCCTGCGCCGCCCTCGCCCGCGTGCGCTCGCCTGTCCTGGTGGTGGCCGGCGCCAACGATCCGATGTTCCCGCCCGAGACTCCGCGAGCGCTCGAGGCCGCCGGCACTGCGGCCCGGCCCTGGGCGGAGGTCGTCACTCTGCGCCGGGGCGGCCACGTGGCCTGCTTCGCCACGTCGCCCGTCTGGACGATGTCGGCGATCGAGCTCTTCTTCGCGAACAGCGCGCGACTGGCTGGAAGGACGGCTGCTTCGGGAGGCTGAACGGAGGATGGCGGAGAGGGTGGGATTCGAACCCACGGACCGGTTGCCCGGTCAACGGTTTTCGAGACCGCCCCGATCGACCACTCCGGCACCTCTCCAGGCTGGAACTATGCTGGCGGAGAGGGTGGGATTCGAACCCACGGTAGGGGTTACCCTACACACGCTTTCCAAGCGTGCTCCTTAAGCCACTCGGACACCTCTCCGCGGACCTGCTCAAAGAACCTTCAACCCTGCTGCGGGGCCACACCCTGCCGGAGGGTCTGGAAGAACTGCCGCAGCAGCCCTCCGCAGCGAGGGGCGAGGATACCACTACTCACCTCGAGGCGGTGGTTGAGGCGCGGGTCGCGCACCAGGTCACCCAAGGAGCCGCACCAACCGGCCTTCGGGTCGGCCGCGCCGTAGACCAACCGCTCCACCCGGCTGTTGACCAGCGCCCCCGCGCACATGGCGCAGGGCTCGAGGGTGACGTACATCGTGGTGCCCACGAGCCGCCAGCTGCCGAGTCGTCTCGCGGCCTCGCGGAGGGCGAAGACCTCGGCGTGGGCCAAGGGATCCTGATCGGTCTCCCGCCGGTTGTACCCTCGCCCCACCACCTCGCCGCTCGCGACGACGACGGCGCCCACCGGCACCTCCCCCAACGCCGCGGCCTTTTCGGCCTCGGCGATGGCTTCCAGCATGAAAGCTTCGTCCGATTCGACTACGGGGGACGGCATCGAGGGCCTCGGATGAGAAGATCGTAGCAGTCGTGGGGCTCACCTTTACATCCCCAACCTGGCCGCATAGCATGGGGAGCCCGCCAGCGGCGGGCGAAGGGCTCGGGTCCTGTGCATCGGGCGATCCCGAACCTCGTCAGGCCCGGAAGGGAGCAGCGATAAGGCTTCTGCTTCGAGTGCCGCAGGGAAGCCGGAGCCCTTCGTCAGCCGCTGGCCCCCCAATCTGATGTCCTACCAGGTTCTCGCTCGCAAGTGGCGTCCGCAGGATTTCTCCGCCCTCGTCGGGCAGGAGGCGATCGTCACGGCGCTGCGCAACGGCCTGGCCGACGGCCGCATCGCCCAGGCCTACCTCTTCTCCGGCATCCGCGGCGTCGGTAAGACCACCACCGCACGCCTGCTCGCCAAGGCCCTCAACTGCGAGAAAGGGGCCCTCGGCGACCCCTGCAACGAATGCGTGATCTGCCAGGAGATCACCCGCGGTGGCGACCTCGACGTGCTCGAGATCGACGCCGCCACCTACTCGAAGGTGGAGCAGGTCCGCGATCTGACCGAGAGCCTGCGCTATGCCCCGGTGCGCGACCGCTACAAGGTGGTGGTGATCGACGAGGTCCACCGCCTCTCGCGCCAGGCCTTCGACGCCCTGCTCAAGATCGTCGAGGAGCCGCCGCCGCACCTGGTGTTCGTCTTCGCCACCACCGAGATCGAGGCCGTTCCGGCAACCATCCTGTCTCGCTGCCAGGAGTACCGCTTCCGCCGGGTCAGCCTCGGTGAGATGACCGCCTACCTGCGCCGCGTCGCGGAAGCCGAGTCGATCAGGGTCTCCGACGCCGCCCTGCGGCTCCTCGCTCGGGCCGGGGAAGGCAGCGTGCGCGATTCGGTGGCCCTCCTCGACCAACTCGCCACCTTCGGCGCCGGGACCATCCGCGACGAGGACGCCGCCCGGCTCTCCGGCAGCCTGGACAGCGGCTTCTTCCTCGGTCTGCTGGCGGCGATCCTCGCCGGCGACCCGCCCGCTGTGGTCCAGGCCACCCGCCGGCTCGACGAGGAGGGCTGGGACCCGCGGCACGTCTTCGCCCAGTTCCTCGGCCTCTGCCGGGACGCCCTCCACCTCGCCGTCGGGGGGCGAGCGGAGGGCCTCGACCTGCCGGCCGACGACGCCGCGGCCCTCGCCGCCGTCGCCGGGGAGGCCGGCTACGAGAACCTGCTGCGGCTGCTGCATCTGCTGCTCAAGAGCGAGGACACCGTCCGGCGCAGCGACGCCGCCCTGCTGGCCGCGGAGATCGCCTGGCTGCGAGCCGCCGAGCTGCCCAAGCTGGTGCGGGTCGAGGACCTGCTCGCGGGGGTTGACCTCGCTCCGGCGGCCCGGCCGGCCGCTACCCCGCCTCGTCCCGTGCCCGCCCCCACTCCCCGAGCCGCCCCTTCTGCGACGGCCCCGACACCCGCCCCGCCGGAGCCCCCCCGACGGGCCGAGCCCGCGGCCCCGGCCGGCACGGCGAGCGTGGAGCGGCTCCTCGAAGAGGTCAGCCGGCGGCGCCAAGCCCTGGCGGCTCATCTCGCCAGCGCCTCCCGTCTCGAGATCGACAATGGGGAGCTGCTCATATACTTGCCGCCGGCCGGCAGCGAGATGCTCGCGCGGGCCCTCGAGCGGGAGGCCAATCGACAGGTGCTGGATGGGGCCCTCGCCGAGGTCGCCGGTCCGGGGTTGCGCTGGCGCACGGTCGCCGCGGCCGCCACCTCGACGGCGCCGGCGGCCCGGACCGCTGCTCCACCGGCGGCCGAGCGAGCCGCGACCGAGCACCCGACCGTCCAGGCGGTGCTCGACATCTTCGGGGGCACGGTCGCCACGGTGGAGCCGAACCGCCGGGAGGAGGAAGAGTAGATGAGCTCGATCCGAAACCTGATGAAGCAAGCCCAGCAGATGCAGGAGAAGCTCCAGAAGGAGCTCGCCGAGCTGGTGGTCGAGGCCACCGTCGGCGGCGGCATGGTGACCGTGCGCATGAGCGGCCACAAGCAGTTGGTGTCGGTGAAGATCGACAAGGAGGTCATGGACCCGGACGACCCCTCCATGCTCGAGGACCTCATCGTCGCTGCTGTCAACGAGGCCCACCGCAAGGTCGACGAGACCATGCAGGGCCGCCTCGGCATGCTCGCCTCGGGGCTCCCCCTCTCGCTCTGATCCCTTCCCGCCCATGTCGGATCCCCTGGCCCGGCTGATCGGAGAGCTCTCCCGGCTGCCGGGCATCGGCGCCAAGACCGCCACCCGACTCGCCCACCACGTGCTCAAAGTGCCGGAGACCGAGGCCCGCGCCCTGGCGAGCGCCATCATCGAGGTGAAGGAGCGCCTCTTCCACTGCTCCGCCTGCAACGCCATCACGGCCATCGAGCCCTGCCGCTTCTGCGCCGACCCTTCGCGCCGGCGAGACCAGATCTGCGTGGTCGAAGAGCCGTTCAACATCCTGCCGATCGAGCGCACCGGCGAGTTCCACGGTCTCTACCACGTGCTGCTGGGAGCCCTCTCCCCCCAACGCGGCATCGGACCCGAGCGCCTGGCGATCGCCGGCCTGCTCCCACGCCTCGGCGGTGTCGAAGAAGTGGTGCTCGCCACCAACCCCAGCGTCGAGGGGGAAGCCACGGCCCTCTTCCTGGCGCGACTGCTGCACGATCGAGGGGTCAAGGTCACCCGCCTCGCCTTCGGCATGCCGGTCGGCGGCGACATCGAGTACACCGACGAGGTCACCCTCGCCCGCTCCCTCGCCGGCCGCCGGGAGATCTGATGCCCCGCGCGGGTGCCACCCGCCGCCGCGCCGGCCTGGGCCGTGGCGACCTCCTGCCCGAGATCCTCACCCCGCCGCCGGGGCCACGCTCCCGGGCCTGCTCTCTACGCCTGGCCGCTGCCGAGGCTCCGGGGGTCAACACACTCTTCGGCGGCGAGCCGGCTCTGGTGTGGGAGCAAGCTCGCGGTGCCAACGTGGTCGACGTCGACGGCAACCGCTACCTCGACCTAACCTCGGGCTTCGGCGCCGCCGCGGTCGGCCACCGCCACCCGCGGGTGGTCGCTGCCGTCCGCCGACAATCCCGGCTGCTCCTCCACGGCCTCGGCGACGTAGCTGCGCACCCCTGCCGGGTCGAGCTGGCAGAACGGCTCGCCGCTCTCGCCCCGGTGGACGACGCCCGGGTCTACTTCGCCACCTCCGGGGCCGAGGCGGTCGAGATCGCTCTCAAGACTGCCCTCCTCGCCACCTGCCGGCCGGAGCTCCTCGCCTTCGACCCCGCCTACCACGGCCTGACCTTCGGCGCCCTCGCCGTGACCTCGAGGCCGGCGTTCCGCGAGCCGTTCCGGGAGCGGCTGGGCCGAGTGCACCGGCCGCCCTTCGGGGCTCCCCTCACGGAGATCGAGCCCCTGCTCGCCACTCGCCGTGTGGCGGCGGCGATCGTCGAGCCGGTGGTCGGACGTGAAGGGGTCTTGCTGCCGCCCCCGGGATGGCTCGCGGGCCTCGCCGCCCTCTGCCGCCGGCACGGCACACTCTTCGTGGCCGACGAGATCTGGACCGGCTTCGGTCGCACGGGCGCGTGGTTCGCCTCGGTCGAGGAGGGTGTGCGCCCGGACCTGCTCTGCTGCGGCAAGGCGCTCGGGGGGGGACTGCCGATCGCCGCGGCCCTGGGGGAGGCCCGATGGATGGCGGCCTGGGAGGGGCCCGGGGAGGCGCGTCACACCTCGACTTTCCTCGGCCATCCCCTGGCCTGTGCCGCCGCCCTCGCCGCCCTCGAGGTGCTCGCGCGGGAAGACCTGCCCGGCAGGGCGGCCCGTCTGGGGCGGCTGCTCGCTCGGCGGTTCTCGGGCTGGTCGGGCCGCATCCCCGGCCTCCTCGAAGTGCGAGGCCGGGGCCTGTTCTGGGGGCTGGCTCTCGCGACGGCCCATCAGGCTGCCCAATTGGTGAGCTTCGCCCGCGGCCGAGGCGTCTTGCTGCTCACGGGCGGACCGGATGGTAAGGTCGTGGAGATCGCGCCGCCCCTTTCGATCCGCTCGCGCCAGCTCGACTTTGCGCTCGGCGTCCTGGAGGAAGGTCTGCGGCGGCCGCTCCCGAGGATGAGGACGCCTGGATGACCCCGACGCTCGGCATCGTGCTGGTGCATTTCGGACCGACCGAGCCGACCCGCCGAGCTCTGGCGGCGATCGCCGCCGACCCCTCGCGCGCCGGGCGCAGGGTGGTGCTCGTCGACAACTCCGACAGCTTCGCCGGCGACGCCGCGGTCGCGGGTCTGACCCTCCTCGCCGCACCCGACAACCCGGGATTCGGCAGCGGCGCCAACCGTGGCGCCGTCGCTCTCGAGGCCGGCGGGCCGGTCTGCGGCTATCTGTTCCTGAACGGCGACGTCGAGATCGTCCCGGGCTTCCTGGACGCCGCGGCCGCCGCCCTCGCCGCCGGGGCCGGTGCGGTGGGCGGTCCTCTCTACCTCGACGACGCTCGCACCCGGGTCTGGTATGCCGGTGGCCGCGTGGTCGCCTGGCGAGGCACCGTGCTCCAGGAGCGGGCCACCGACTCCGCGGCCAGGCGCCGCCTTGTGGGCTTCATCCCCGGTGCGGCGATGGTGGTCGGCACCGCCGCCTTCGAGGCCGTCGGCGGCTTCGACGAGCGCTTCTTCCTCTACAACGAGGACGTCGACCTTTGCCTGCGCCTTTCCCGGGCGGGCTTCTCGTTGCTCTTCGAGCCCGAGATGGCGGCCATCCACCGAGTCGGCGGCGCCACCGGCTCGGCCGAGCGTTCCCCGCTCTACCTCGAGCACCTCACACGCACCCGCCTGCTGCCCTTTCCGTCGCGACTCCACCGGCTCTGGCTCGCCCTCCTCCACACCGGTTGGCTGGGGGTTCGCAGCCTGGCCCTGCTCGCCCAGCGGGGTGGCCGGGCTCGCGCCCAGGTCGCCGCCTTGCTGCGGGGCCACCGCGACGCCCTGGCCAGCGCCTGGTCGGGCCGGCTCTCTCGCCGGCGTTCGCACTAGCGTCACCCTGCTAGCATCGCGGCGTGTCGGAGCCCGCGTTCAAGATCGCCTTCATCGGCAGCCACGGCGTCGGCAAGACGACTCTCTGCTATGGGCTCGCGGCCCGCCTTAAGGCCCGGGACTTCTCCTGTGACGTGGTCCATGAGGTGGCCCGGCGCTGCCCCCTGCCCATCAATCAGGACACCACGGTCGCGGCCCAGGCCTGGATCCTCCACACCCAGATCGCCGAAGAGCTGGTCGCTGCCTCCCGCTACCCGGTGGTCCTGTGCGATCGCAGCGCGCTCGACAACTACGTCTACCTCCTCCTCGCCAGCCACCCGCCCAGCATGCTCGAGGAGCTGGTTTCGAGCTGGATGACGACCTACTCCCTTCTCGTCGAAGTGCCGATCCTCGCTTCCCCTTCACCCGATGGGGTGCGCGCCGCGGATCCTGCCTTCCAGCTCGCGGTCCAGCTGCGGCTTCGCAACGAGATCGATCGCCGCGGCCTTGCCACCCTGCGCCTCGATCCTGCCGAGCGCCCGTCCTGGCTCGACACCGTCGAGAGGGCTGCGCTCGACCGCCTGGCCCCGGGCCAGCTCTCGCTGCTCTGACCAACCGGCCCCTCGCCCGACCGCTCCGCTCTAGGCATTCCACGCTAGAATTCCCGGCCGACGTCACCATGAGCTCCCCCGCAGAGGATGTCTTCCGGCGCTCCCAGGTCTTCGCCCACCTGTCGGCGACGGACTTGGCCGTGCTCGGCCGGTGCTCGGCCCTGCGCAGCCTCCCTGCCGGCTCGGTGGTGGTGCGCCGCAACGACACCTCGCGTGATGCCTTCCTGATCACCAAGGGCCGGGTCCGCATCGAGCGAGACACACCCTACGGCCCCTACCGCTTCGCGGTGCTGACCGAGGGCGACCTCTTCGGTGAGGCCAGCTTCATCGACCTGCTCGGGCGCTCCGGAGATGCCACCACGGAGACCGATGCCACCCTCCTCGTGCTCGACCATGCCGCCCTCGAAGAGGCCACGCGCCAGGACACCCGCTTCACCGTCGCCTTGCTCTGGGCTTTTTGGAAGAGTCTCTCGGGAAAGCTGCGTCGGGCCAACGAGCACCTCCTGCAGTTCTTCTCGGAGGGTGGCGGTCCGCCGCTCGCCGATGGTCCCATCGATCAGCGCGCCACCGGGCAGTTCCAGATCGGCCTCGACGCCAAGCGCAAGCTCTTCGAGGAGCAGACTCTCTCGGCCCTGGAGATCAACTTCCTCTCCTCCCTGTCGAAGGCCAAGCAGCTCGAGGAAGGAGAGCTGCTCTTCCGCGAGGGAGAGCCGGGGGACCGCATGTACGTGGTGCTCGAGGGCCAGGTCCGGATCAGCAAGACGATCCCGGGCGTGGGTGAGGAGGCGCTGGCCTTCCTCGAGCGCGGCGACTACTTCGGCGAGATGGCCCTGATCGACAACGCTCCTCGCTCGGCGGACGCCCGGGCCCACACCGGGGGCGCGGTGGTGCTCGCCATCCCGCGAGAAGTGGTCGAGGGCGTCCTGGACATCCGCAAGGTGACTTCGCTGCGCCTGCTCAAGCTGCTGTGCTCGCTGGTGGCCAAACGTCTGCGGGAGCTCGACGAGAAGATCATCGGCTGGTACCTGCTCTCGGGCGGCGGCCAGGAACCGCTCGCGGCGCCGCCCTAGCCTCGGCGCGGCGCAGGGCCTTGCCGAGCAGCGCCGACTGCGGCAGGCGAGAGGTCTCCTCGCGGGAGAACCAACCCGCCTCGACTCCCTGGCTCACCACGCCATCGCCTTCGACCTGCGCGCGATGAATCGTCGCCGTGATCGCCCGGAAGGTGATGCCGTGCCGCACCGAGCCGAGCTCCTCGAGGAGGCTCCAGCACCCCCCGTAGGCGCCGCCGAGAGCTGCTGCCGCCGCGGATGGATCGTCTGATTCCCCGCCGGTCTCCACCCAAGGCAGCTCCCAAGTACCGGCCAGCAGCTCGCTGGCGTCGTCCCGTCGGACCAGCAGCAGGCGCCCCCCGTCCTCCACCAAGGCCAGCAGCCACCGCTGGCTGACCTTGGGCGGCTTCGGGCGGGGAGCCGGGAACGCCTCCGGCTCGCCGGAGGCACGGCCCCGACAGCTCTCGCTCAGGGGACAGAGCAGGCAGCGTGGTCGCTGAGGGACACAGACCAGGGCTCCCAGCTCCATCAGGGCCTGGTTCGAATCACCAGGGCGGCCGGCATCGAGCAGGCCGGCCGCCGCCTCCAGGAGCCCGCGCCTCACCGAGCGTTGGCGCTGGTCTTCGCCGACGGCCAGCCAGCGGCTGAGCACACGCACGACGTTGCCGTCGAGGACTGGCTCCACGACGCCAAAGGCGATACTCGCGACGGCTGCTGCGGTGTACTCCCCGATCCCGGGCAGGGTCCGGAGGCCGGCCGGGGTGCGGGGAAACCCGCCCTGCTCCGCTACCTGCCTGGCAGCGGCATGGAGCTGGCGCGCTCGCCGGTAATAGCCGAGGCCGGCCCACGAAGCGAGTACCTCGGGCAGCTCTGCGCCGGCCAGCGCCTCGACCGTGGGGTAGCGGGAAAGAAAGCGTTCGAAGTAGGGGATGACCGTCTCGACCCGCGTCTGCTGGAGCATGATCTCCGACAGCCAGACACGGTAAGGGTCCTGATCACGGCGCCAGGGAAGGTCGCGCCGGTGGCGATCGAACCACGCCAGAAGGGCTGCCCCGGCGGACATCGCGGCGAGTATACGGCCAATCTGGCGTTGCGCCTTTTTCTGACGGGGTGGCGACAGTTCTTGCAAGCTGGGCGGGGCTGACAGGCACGAGGGCCGGCCCCGGTGGGGCCGGCCGTTCGCTTCACTGAAATACGGGGGAGGTCCCCGCTTGGGTAGGCCGTTCTGAGGATTTACCCCTGTGGGATAGGGGATGGAGGCGGGATCGTAGAGGGGAGGCTTGCGCCTCGGTACAGGTAGGATAAGAGTCGGTGGGTGGAACCTCCCTCGTATCGGTGTTAACCGTTCGTTAACCCATCTGCGCTCCTTTATCAGCAAGCACCGTGCCAGCCCCTCCGGGAGCCTCTTCGGCTGCCTGCTAGAATCCCCTTACCTATGAAACGGCTCCTCTTGGTCCTTCTCCTCGTCTTCTTCCTGGCTTCGCTCATCTTGGCCCTCGGCCTCGTCGCCGGCCTCGGCGGCGGTCCCAGCCTGTCGCATGCCTCGGTCCTGGAGTGGGAGCTAGACGGCGGGCTCTCGGAGCAGGCTGCCGACGGGCTCTTCCCCTTCCCCGGTGTCGAGTCCGAGCCGACCCTGGCGGAGATCTACTCGGCACTGCGCGCGGCGCCGCAGGATGACCACATCGAGGGCGTCGTCGTGAAGTTCGGCAGCCCGGCCTTCGGCCTCGCTCGTGCCGAGCAGGTCCGCCGGCTTCTCGGGCAGGTTCGCGATGCCGGGAAGTTCGTCGAGTGCTACCTCGAGACCGCCGGCGAGGGCAGCAACGGCACCCTCACCTACTTCGTCGCCAGCGCCTGTAGCGCCGTCCGCATGGCGCCTGCCGGAGAGTTGAACCTCCTCGGGCTCTACGCTCCCGGTCTGTTCCTGCGCGCCACTCTCGACAAGCTCAAGATCGAGCCCCTCTTCAATTCCCGGGGCACTTACAAGAGCGCCGTCGAGACATATACCCGCACCGATTACTCGGATGCCGCCGAAGAGGCCGTCCGTGCGTTGCTGGATGCCGAGTTCGAGGTCCTGATCACCGGCATCGCCGCGAGCCGGGGGCTGGAGCCCACTGCGGTGCAGCGGCTGATCGACCAGGCTCCCTTCTCCGCCCAGGACGCCCTCGCGGCGAAGCTGATCGACGGCGTCGCCTTCCCGGACGAGTTCGACGCCCATCTCGCCGAGATCCTCGGCGAGGAGCCCACCACCGTGTCGATCCGCGATTACCTCGCCGGGCGCGCGCACCCGGGCACCGGAGACGTGGCCGTGCTGTTCGCGAGCGGCGTCATCGTGCATGGCCCGAGCGGGATGTCTGGGCTCTCGGGCGAACGGTACCTGGGCTCCGATGACTTCACCGACGAGCTGCGCAAGCTCGCGGAGGACGACGACGTCGAAGCCGTGGTGCTGAGAGTGGACAGCCCCGGCGGGTCGGCCCTCGCTTCCGACCTGATCCTGCGCGAGGTCGAGAGCCTGGCGCGGATCAAGCCGGTCGTGGCCTCGATGGGCGACGTCGCTGCCTCGGGCGGCTACTACGTGGTGGCCAAGGCTCCGACCATCGTCGCCGAGGCCTCGACCCTGACCGGCTCGATCGGGGTCTTTGGCGGCAAGCTGGTCACTCGCGAGTTCGAAGGCCAGCTCCTCGGCATCACCCGCGATCCCCAGAAGAGAGGGCTCAACGCCGACCTCTACTCCTCGCTCAACGCCTACACGCCCGACCAGGAGGCCGACATGCAGGCGGCGGTGGACCGCATCTACGCCACCTTCCTGGATCACGTCGCGACGGGACGCAAGATGGAGAAAGGTGCCGTCGACGCCGTGGCGCAGGGTCGCGTGTGGGCCGGCTCGGACGCTCGCGCCCGGGGCCTCGTCGACGAGCTCGGCGGCCTCGAGCGGGCGATCGCTCTCGCGGCGGAGAAGGCTCGGCTCGACCCGACCACGGTGACGATCTCGTTCCATCCCGAGCCGCCGGACTTCCTCGACTGGCTGCGAGCCCAGACTGGCGTCCGCACCGCTCTTCCCTGGGAAGAGCTCGCGGCTCGTCTGCTTCGTGAGTCCCGGGGTGTGCACCTGCGGCTGCCTCCGGAGTGGGCAGCCCTCGCCGCACCGTTCGAATAGCCGCAAGGCCCTGAAAGATCAATAACTTATCCGCAATCTTCGAAGACCTGTGCGGAAGGCTTGCGGCCGGGTCCTGGCGCTGCTATCATCCCTCCTCTCGCCGGCACCGATTTCCCAGCCTGGCTCAGCTCCGAGGAGATAGGCGTTTTCCACAGCCTGTGGAAAAGCTGTGGATTTCTTGTCCCCACGAAGGCCCATGGACTTCTCGAAGGCCCATCCCCACACGCGCCGATCCTTGTGGTCGGCACTCCAGCGAGAGCTGCGCCAGAAGCTCGACCCCGAGGAGTACGCCACCTGGTTCGAGCCCCTCCGGGTGCGCTCCGAGGACGACGAGAAGCTGGTCTTGGTCGCCCCCAACAAACGCATCCTCCACACTCTCGAGGAGAGCTACCGCCCGGCGGTGGACCGTGCCATCGCCGGTCTCGACGGCAAGCCCTTCGAGGTGCTCTTCGCCCTGGACGGGGTCGAGAAGGTGGCGCCGGTCCGCGAGGTCGCCCAGTTCAACCCCCGCTATCTGTTCAAGAACTTCGTCGTCGGCCCCTCGAACCAGTTCGCCTACGCCGCCTCCCGGGCGGTTGCCGAGAAGCCCTCGAAGAGCTACAACCCCCTCTTCCTCTACGGCGGCGTCGGGCTCGGCAAGACTCACCTGCTCCATGCCGTGGGCCACGAGATCTGCTCCCTCCACCCCCACCTGGTCGTGCGCTACCTCGCCGCCGAGCAATTCGTCAATGAGCTCATCAACTCGATCCGCTTCGACCGCATGCCCGCCTTCCGCGAGCGCTACCGCAACATCGACGTCCTCCTGATCGACGACATCCAGTTCATCGCCAACAAGGAGCGCACCCAGGAGGAGTTCTTCCACACCTTCAACACCCTCTACTCGAGCCAGAAGCAGATCATCCTCTCCTCGGACTCCTCGCCTCGGGACATTCCAACTCTCGAGGAGCGTTTGCGCAGCCGCTTCGAGTGGGGCCTGATCGCCGACATCCAGGCTCCGGACCTCGAGACCCGGGTGGTGATCCTGCGCCGCAAGGCCGAGCTCGAGGGAATCGCCCTTCCCGACGACGTCGCCGACTTCATCGCCCGCCAGGTACGCTCCAGCGTTCGCGAGCTCGAGGGCCTGCTCAACCGGGTCATCGCCTTCGCCTCCCTGACCGGCAAGCTCCTCTCCGTCGACCTCGCCCAGGAGACTCTGAAGGACATCCTCGCCCAGGCCACCCACCGGGTCACCGGCAGCGACATCATCAAGCTGGTCGCGCGGCACTACGGGCTCAAGGTCAGCGAGATCAAGAGCCGCACCAACGTCAAGCAGGTAGCCTTCCCCCGCCACGTCGCGATGTACCTGTGCCGGCGCCTGACCGACATGTCTCTGCCGGAGATCGGCAAGCAGTTCAACAACAAGCATCACTCGACGGTCAAGTACTCGATCGACAAGATCGACCTGCTCCGGAAAACCGACGAGGATCTCGACCGCGCCCTCCGACACCTCGAGGATCACTTCGCCTGACCTCCGTCGGCGGACGATTTCCTGTGGAAATCACCCCGGGCTTCCTGCGGGTCGGTTGTGGAAAATCGAGCCTCATCGCGATGAAGACCTCTTTTCCGCAACTCCTCCGCAGCCAGCCCACAGCCGATCCCCGCATTCTGCGGTGTGACGCAAGTGGTTCGGAAGAAGGAACTTACGGTCGATATCCGCGGGTTCCGCAGCGCCTGTTACTACGACTGCTGTGCTATATTCCCGACGTTTCTTGACGGAGAAGACGCCATGGACGTGCGCATCTCCCGCGCGGATTTCGTAACCGAGCTCGCCCCGATGCAGGGCATCGTCGAACGCAAGACGACCATCCCCGCTCTCGCCCACATCCTGCTCACGGCTCGCCAGGAGCGGCTCGGCCTCGCCGCCACCGACCTCGACGTCTCCCTGACCTCTTGGTGTGCCGCCGAGGTGACGCGGGAAGGGGCCCTCGCCGTCCAGGCGAAGAAGCTGGTCGAGATCGTCCGCGCCGTAGAGGGGGACGAGGTTCGCCTCTCCGAGGACGAGCCGAACAGCCTGACCATCCGCGCCGGCAAGTCGAGGTTCAAGATCCGCGGTCTGCCGGCAGACGATTTTCCAACCCTCCCGACCGCCGGCGAGGGACCCGTAGCCGAGCTCTCCTACACCGCCTTCAAGCGCATGATCGGCAAGGTCCTCTTCGCCGTCTCGGCCGAGGAATCTCGCTTCCAGCTCAATGGCGCCCTGATGAAGATCAAGGAAGGCACCATCGAGATGGTCGCCACCGACGGTCACCGTCTGGCCCTGGTCGAGAACTCCGCCGGTGCCGAAGGCGGTCCCCGTCCGGAGGCCGCGGCCGGAGTGCTGGTGCCGCGCAAGGCCCTCCAGGAGCTCCAGCGCTTCGAGGGGGAGGGGACTCTCGAGTATCGCCATGGCGCCCACCACCTGAGCTTCCGGGTGGGCAAGAGGGAGCTGGTCTGCCGGATCCTCGAGGGGACCTTCCCGGACTACGAGCGGGTGATCGCCAAGGAGAACGACAACGTCGCGGTGTTCGAGCGGCGGCCCCTGCTCGACACCATCCGCCGCGTGGCCCTGCTGACCGGGGACCGCGCCCGCACCATCCGCTTCCAGCTCACCACCGGCACGGCGACCGTGTCGGCCGCCAACCCGGATCTCGGCGAGGCGGTCGAGGAGATCGGCTGCGACTACGAAGGGCCGGAGCTGCGCCTGGGTATGAACCCGGACTACGTGGCAGATTTTCTCGGCGCAGTCGAGACCGACCGCGTTCGCTTCCAGCTCAAGGACGAGAACACCCAGGCGGTCGGCTTCCCGGTCGAGGGGCCGGATGAGCGCTACCTCTGCGTGATCATGCCGATGCGCATCTGAGGCGCATCCCTCGCCTTGATCCGCACCCTCGCCGCTCAGAGCTTCCGCAACCTCGCCGCCGGCGAGCACGCGATCGAACCCGGCGCCACCCTGCTCCTGGGCGGCAACGGCGCCGGCAAGACCAGCTTCCTCGAGGCGATCTACGTCCTCGCCACCACCCGCAGCTTTCGCACCTCGCAGGTCGCCGACTGCTGCCGTCACGGCGCCACGGCCTGCCGTCTCGTGGCCGAGGTGGAGACCGAAGCCCGGTGCCGGCTGGAGATCCACCTCGGCGAGGTGGGCCGGGAACGCTTGGTCAACGGCCGCTCGGGCTCCCTCGCCGAGCACCTGGCCGTGTTGCCGGTCGTGGCCTGGACCGCAGCCGACGTCGAGGCTCTGAGCGGGCCCCCCAAGCTGCGCCGGCGGCTGCTCGACCGAGGAGTGCTCGGGTTGAAGCCCGCCGCCGTCGAGGGATTCGCGCGTTTTCGCCAGGCCCTCGGCGAGAAGCGAGCCCTGCTGCTCTCCGCGGGGGCCGGCCTCGAGGCCTGGAACCAGATCCTCGCTCGGGAAGCCGCGGAGATCGTTCGCCTGCGTGCCGACTACCACCAGCGGCTGGCCGAGGCCTTCCAGGCGCTGGTCTCGGAGCTCGCCTTGCCCCTGCCCGCGGTAGACCTCGCCTACCGTCCGAGCCCTGCCGCGGCGGTGGAAGGGGAAGCGGCCCTGATGGCAGCCTTCGAGCGGGCCGCGGGAGAGGAGCGGCGGCGGGGAGCTCCCCTGGTGGGGCCGCAACGGGATGAGCTTGCGATCGCCTTTCGCGGCACCGAGGTCAAGCGCGCTGCATCGGCGGGCGAACGCAAGGCGATCGCCCTGCTGCTCGCGGCGGCCCATGGCCGCGTCCTCACCGCGGCGGGGCGGATGCCGGTGTACCTGCTCGACGACTTCGATGCCGAGCTCTCGCGGTCTTTGCTGGCCCAGATCTGGCCGGCGTTTCGCGGCGCCATCCAGCTGCTCGTCACCTCCAACCGGCCGGAGGTCTGGGAGAGTCTCGAGGTTGCCCGGCGCTGGTCCGTGGAGAACGGTTCTATCTACGCCTAACGTCCTTATTTTTCAACAAGAAGAGTGTCCAAAACGGGCAGCCTCGTGATAGGCTTCCCGCTTCCGAGGGCGCGGTGGATCCCTGAGGCCGCAAGGCCTCCACCACGGCCCTTTCCCGCCAGGAACCATCGACGCGTTCCCCGAGGAAACCAGCTCGAGCGACCGGAGCGCGAGGAGGCGACGAGTGAGCATCGACGACCCGATCGAGACCGAGACCGCCAACGGAGGGCTCGGCCCAGCCAGCTCCTACACGGCGGACAGCATCAAGGTCTTGAAGGGCCTGGAGGCGGTCCGCAAGCGGCCCGGGATGTACATCGGCGACACCGATGACGCCTCCGGCCTCCACCACATGGTCTTCGAGTTGGTGGACAATGCCATCGACGAGGTCCAGGCCGGCTTCGCCAGCCGGGTGGACGTGACCATTCACACCGACAACACGGTGACCGTGGAAGACGACGGGCGCGGCATCCCGGTCGACCTGCACAAAGGCGAGGGTCGCTCGGCCGCCGAGGTCATCATGACCGAGCTGCACTCGGGCGGTAAGTTCGACAAGAACTCCTACAAGGTCTCGGGCGGTCTGCACGGTGTCGGCGTCTCGGTGGTGAACGCGCTCTCTGAGACCCTCGAGCTCGAGATCAAGCGCGACGGCCAGGTCTGGTACCAGGTCTACCATCGTGGCGCGCCCGAATCGCCGATCGCACCGATCGGCTCGACGGGAAAGAGTGGCACTCGCGTTCGTTTCGCACCCGATGATCAGATCTTCTCCGTCCTCGAGTTCCAGTACGACATCCTGGCCCAACGGCTGCGCGAGCTGTCGTTCCTGAATCGCGGGGTCCAGATCAGCCTCACCGACGAACGCACCGACAAGCACGCCGAGTTCGCCTACAGCGGCGGCATCAGCAGCTTCGTCGAGCACCTCAACCGCAACAAGGTGCCGAATCACCCGGAGCCGATCTTCCTCCAGGAAAAACGCGACGACGGGACGGGCGAGGAGAGAGTGGAGATCGCCCTGCAGTGGAACGAGGGTTACCAGGAGCTGATCTACTGCTTCACCAACACCATCAACAACCGCGACGGCGGCGCTCATCTATCAGGTTTCAAGGCGGCCCTCACGCGCACCATCAACGCCTACGCCGAAGCGAGCGGCCTGGCCAAGGTGCTCAAGGAGAACCTGACCGGCGAAGACGTACGGGAGGGCTTGACCGCGATCGTCTCGGTGAAGATCAAAGACCCGAAGTTCTCCAGCCAGACCAAGGACAAGCTGGTCTCCTCGGAAGTCAAGGGTTGGGTCGAGCAAGTGGTCAACGAGCAGCTCGCCAACTACCTCGAGGAAAACCCCAAGGTCGCACGCAAGATCGTGGAGAAAGCGGTCGAGGCCGCGCGGGGCAGAGAAGCGGCGCGTAAGGCTCGCGAGCTGACCCGCCGCAAGGGTGCCCTCGACGCCGCCAACCTCCCGGGCAAGCTCGCCGATTGCTCGGAGCGCAACCCGGCAGGAGCCGAGCTCTTCCTGGTCGAGGGTGAGTCCGCCGGCGGCTCCGCGAAGCAGGGAAGGGACCGCCGCTTCCAGGCCGTGCTACCGCTCAAAGGCAAGATCCTGAACGTCGAGAAGGCGCGCTTCGACAAGATGCTCTCCTCCGAGGAGATCCGCATCCTGATCACCGCGCTCGGCACCGGCATCGGCCACGACGACTTCGACGTCGAGCGCCTGCGCTACCACCGATTGATCATCATGTGCGACGCCGACATCGACGGCTCGCACATCCGCACGCTGATCCTCACCTTCTTCTACCGGCAGATGCAGGAGATCATCCGTCGCGGCCACCTCTACATCGCCCAGCCACCGCTCTATCGCGTCAGCCAGGGCAAGAGCCACACCTATTTGAAGGACGACCGCGAGTATCAACGCTTTCTGCTTTCCCGCATCCAGGGCAACGCGATCCTCACCGAGACCGGCGACGGCGATGGCCAGCGGGAGCACAGCGGTGCCGAATTGGTCTCGTTGATCGAGAAGGTCGAAGCATTGCGCGCTAACCTCGAGCGACTCGGCACCCGCGGCTACCCGAGCGCGGCGATCAAGATCGCCCTCGGGGCGGGCTTACGGGACAAGAGCGGCCTGCTCGACGAAGGGATGCTCTCGCGGCTGGCCGCCGGGCTCGAGCAGGCGGGATTCCTCGCCGTGGCCCTCGGCCGCGACGAGGAGCACGGCACGGGGATGATCGATTTCATCGCCCGTCGTGACGGGGTCGAGAGGCCGGTTCGCATCGATTGGGCGCTGGTGACCAGCGCCGAGTACCGCGCCATGGTGGCCAACACGGCGGGCCGTGAGGCCTGGCTCGCCCAGGGCATCCGCCTGACTCGCGACGGCGAGGTCAGCGAGCACCGCGACGTCGAGGAAGCGCTCGAGACGCTCTATTCCGGCGCCAAGAAAGGTCTCGCGATCCAGCGCTACAAGGGCCTGGGCGAGATGAACCCCGAGCAGCTGTGGGAAACGACCTTGGATCCCACCAAGCGCCGCCTGCTGCAAGTCAAAATCGAAGACGCCTACACCGCTGACGAGATCTTCTCCACCCTGATGGGGGACCAGGTCGAGCCCCGGCGGGAATTCATCGAAAGAAACGCCCTCGAGGTGCAGAACCTCGACGTCTGAGCCCCCCAAGATGAGCGAGAACGAAAACCAGCCGATGGAGCGGCCGATCCCCGTCGACATCGAAGACGAGATGCGGCGCAGCTACATCGATTACGCCATGAGCGTGATCATCGGCCGCGCCCTGCCCGACGTGCGGGACGGCCTCAAGCCCGTGCACCGCCGCGTGCTCTTCGGCATGTGGGAGACCGGCAACACCTCCAACCGTCCTTACAAAAAGTCGGCCCGCATCGTCGGCGACGTCATGGGTAAGTACCACCCTCACGGCGACGCCGCCATCTACGACACCGTGGTGCGCCTGGCCCAGGACTTCACCATGCGCTACCAGATGGTGGACGGCCAGGGCAACTTCGGCTCCTTGGACGGCGACAATCCGGCGGCCATGCGCTACACCGAGGTGAGGCTCACCCGCCTCGCCGAGGAGATGCTCAAGGAGGACCTCGAGAAGGACACCGTCGAGTGGGTGCCCAACTACGACGGTTCTCTGACCGAGCCCACCGTGCTGCCGGCGCGGGTGCCGAACTTGCTGGTGAACGGTTCTTCCGGCATCGCCGTCGGCATGGCGACCAACATTCCGCCGCACAACCTCTGCGAGGTGGTCGACGCGCTGATCCTCACCCTGGAGGATCCGGAGGTCCCCCTCGAACGCTTGATGACGGTTCTGCCCGGCCCGGACTTTCCCACCGCCGGCTTCATCCACGGCCGTGACGGCATCCGCTCGGCCTATGCCACCGGCCGCGGCATGATCCAGCTGCGCGCCAGGGCCGTGATCGAGGAGAAGGGAGAACGGCAGGCGATCGTCGTCAACGAGATCCCCTACCAGGTCAACAAGGCCCGACTGCTCGAGCGCATGGGCGAGCTGATCCGGGAGAAGAAGATCGACGGCATCACGGACCTGCGTGACGAGTCGGATCGCGAAGGCATCCGCATCGTCCTCGACGTGCGCCGCGGCGAGGTCGGCGAGGTGATCCTCAATCAGCTCTACAAGCTGACCCAGATGCAGGTCACCTTCGGCATCATCCTGCTCGCCATCGTCGACAACCGCCCGCGGGTGCTGACGCTGCCCGAGCTGCTCCGCCACTTCCTCGACCACCGCAAGATGGTGGTGGTGCGGCGCACCCGCTTCGATCTCAAGAAGGCCGAGGAGCGGGCGCACATCCTCGAGGGTCTGTTGAAGGCGCTCGATCACCTCGACGAGGTGATCGCCACCATCCGCGGCAGCCACACGCCCGACGACGCCCGCACCAACCTGATCGCACGCTTCGAGTTCTCCGACGCCCAGGCGCGGGCGATTCTCGACATGCGCCTGCAGCGGCTCACCGGCCTCGAGCGGGAAAAGCTGGTCGAGGAGTACGCCGAGGTCCAGGCGACCATCGAGCGCCTGCGGGCGATCCTCGCCTCGGACGCCCTGGTCGCCCTCGAGATCAAGCAGGAGCTGCTCGAGATCAGGGAGACCTACGGCGACCGACGCCGCACCGAGATCATCGCCGCCACCTACGACATCTCGATCGAGGACATGATCGCCGACGAGCCGATGGTGATCACGGTCACCCGCTCCGGCTACGTCAAGCGCTCGCCCCTGTCGCTCTACCGGGCCCAGCGCCGGGGCGGCAAGGGCCGCATGGGCATGGCGACCAAGGAGGAGGACGCTGTCGAGCACCTCTACGTGGCCACCGCCCACTCCTACATCCTGGTCTTCACCCAGAGCGGTCGGGCCTACTGGCTCAAGGTGCACGCCATCCCCGAGCTGGGGCCGGCGGCCCGCGGCAAGGCGATCGTCAACTTGCTCGAGCTCTCGGAGGAGGAGCGCTTCGCCACCACGGTGGCGGTCCGTGACTTCCCCGAGGACCGCTTCCTGATCTTCGTCACCGAGAACGGCACGATCAAGAAGACCAGCCTCGCCGCCTTCGCCCGCCCGCAATCCCGCGGCATCATCGCGGTCAACGTCAACGAGGGGGACCGGCTGCTGGCGGTCAAGGTCGCGGAGAAGGGCAGTGAGATCTTCATCGCCACCGCCAAGGGCTATGCCATCCGGTTTCGCGAATCGGACGTGCGCGCGATGGGTCGCGCCGCCACCGGCGTGCGCGGCCTCTCCCTGCGCAAGGGAGACCGGCTGGTGGGTATGGAGGTGCTCGGTGGCGAGGGCGACATCCTCTCGGTCACGGAGAACGGCTATGGCAAGCGCTCGGCGGTCGAGGAGTACCGCCTCCAGGGCCGCGGTGGCCTCGGCATCATCAACTTCGCGGTGAACAACAAGACCGGCGAGGTCGTGGGCATCAGGCAGGTCACCCCCGGGATGGGGGTGATGCTGATCACCCAGGAAGGCATGATCATCCGCACCATCGTCGACGACAGCTCGTTCCGGGTCATCGGTCGCGCCACCCAGGGCGTCAAGGTCATGGATCTCGAAGGCGGCGACCGCCTGGTCGCCCTGGCGACCATCGCAGAGGACGAGGCAGCGCCGGACGACGAGACCGCGGCCGAAGGAACCGAGGACCTGGCAGCCGGCGAGCCGGCCGAACCCGAGGAACCGGTGCACTGAGCGAGCTCAAGGAGAAACCATGGACTTCTTCATCGATACCGCAGACATCCGGGAGATCGAGACCGGCCTCGAGTGGGGCATGGTCGACGGCGTCACCACCAACCCCAGCCTAATCGCCAAGCAGGGCCGGCCCTACCTCGGCACCGTGCGCGAGATCGCCCAGCTGGTCGGCCCGGAGCGCCCGGTCTCGGGCGAGGTCCTCGCTACCGACTACGCCACCATCCTCGACGAGGGCCACAAGCTCGCGGGGCTCGCGCCGAACGTCGTGGTCAAGGTGCCCCTTACGCCCGCGGGCCTGCGCGCCGCCCACACCTTCGCCGAAGAGGGAATCCGCACCAACGTCACGCTCTGCTTCTCGGCCAACCAGGCCCTGCTGGCGGCCAAGGCCGGCGCCACCTACATCTCGCCCTTCGTCGGTCGGCTCGACGACGTGGGCGAGGACGGCATGGAGCTGATCGACCAGATCGTGGTGATCTACGGCAACTACGGCTTCGACACCAAGGTGCTGGTGGCCTCCGTGCGCAACCCGGTGCACTTGACCCGCGCAGCGCTGGCCGGTGCCCACGTGGCGACCCTGCCCTTCGCGGTGATCGGGCAGCTCTACCGCCACCCCCTGACCGACGTCGGCCTCGAGCGCTTCCTCGCCGACTGGGCCAAGACCGGTCGGAGCTTCGACGATTAGCCGACGCGCCCGTCCCCCACGTCTGGTTCAGGTGGCGTGGCTGTTCTACCTGGGCCTCGCGATCGCGGGGGGCATCTGGCTCTCGATCCGCCACGGCGACTTCCCCCTGGGCGCGATCGCCCCCGCCAGCTGGTGGCTCGAGCTGCCTCTGGGCCTCGCCGCCGGCGGCGTGCTGCTCGCGGCCTGGGAGGGCATGCGCCGCTTCCTCGCCACAGCCGCCGAGCTCGAGGAGCACCTGGCCGAGGTGATGTCCGGCCTCTCCCGCGGCGACACGCTGGTCCTGGGCATCGTCTCCGGCTTCGCCGAGGAGCTGTTCTTTCGCGGCGCCGTGCAGGAGAGCCTCGGCCTGGCCGTGGGCACCGCGCTCTTCGCCCTGCTCCACCCCGGACCGGGCCGCTCCTTCCTGCTCTGGATGGCCTTCGCCGCCGCCGCCGGGCTGCTGCTGGGTGGGCTGGTGCTCTGGCGCGGCAGCCTGCTGGCGGCCATGGTGGCGCACGCGACCGTGAACGTGATCAACCTGGGGCGACTGGCGCAGCGGGGGCAGGCGACGGCGGAGTCGTCGTGAGCCGGACCATCTCCTCGACCTGGAAGCCGCCGGCCTCCGCACACGCGTGCAGGGTCGCCGCGGTCGCGATCGCGCTCTCCGGCTCGGCCGCCTCCAGCGCGGCGAGCGCGAGCAGGTAGCGCAACGACTCCGCCCGCACCCAGCGCGCCTCGCCAAAGCGGTGCAGGCGTACGGCTGCCGAGACCTCCGGCCTCTCGAGCCAGTCCCCCAGAGCCGACTCCGCCGCCGGCAGCCCGCCGCCGGTGAGCACCGCGGTGAGGGCAGCCACCGCGTCCTCCTGCTCGTCCTCGGTCGCTCCGGCGGCGGCGAGGGCGGCCCGGAGGGGGCGATGGAGCAGTAGCTCCGAAAGCCAGCCGGCCGCCTCCCCCTCGGGGGCGAGGCGCTTCAAGGCGGCGGCGGCGAAGAGGGCGGTCCAGGTCGCGGGGCGGGAGGCCAGATCCCCCAGCCAAGGGGGCAGCCCAGCCAGGCCGGCCGCCCAGGCCGATGCTCGAACCAGGTCCTCTGCCAGGGCCAAGCTCCCTTCCTCCTGGTCCACCTCGTCCACTCTATCCACCTCGTCCAACCCCGCCACCGCCCCCCGGAACGCCTCCACTCCTGGCGCCAACCGCTCGGCCCACGCCGCCACGCCCCCCAACTCGGTGCTCTCCGGCTCAGTCCCCTCGGCGGCGGCGTCCGCGAAGGCGGGCGCCGCGGTGAGCAGCTGGCTGAAGGCGGCGAGCACCCCCTCGAGCCGCGGCGCCCGCCGGGCCTCGTCGAGGCTCGGTACTCCCCGGCCGCCGAGCTGAGCCGCCAACCGGGTCCAGGAGCCGTCCTCGTCCGCCACCTCCTCGAAGTCCAGCAAGACGTGGTGCTCGTAGGGCCCGAGGGTGAGCGCCAGCCCCTCGCTCGCGAGCTCGCGCTGGGCCAAGAGGTGCTCGAGGCCGGTTGCGGCGTCCCGGCAGCGCAGAAAGAGGGGCCGGTCGCTCGCCAGCGCAGGGGCCAGCGCGAAGGCCGAGCCCAGCGTCTCCCCCTTGAGCAGAGGCTTGGCGCCCTCCCGTTTGACGGCGTAGAGCACCGAGCGGCGGATCCGGCCCGCCGTCACGCCTGCCCGGTTGTGCATCACCACCAAGGCGCGCTCCGAGCCCTCCTGGTTCGAGAAGGCGAAGACGTTCTCGTCCACCGCGCCGCCCTCCCGCTCGAAATCGTAGAGGCGGAACGGCTCGGCCCCGGCGAACAGCCGGCGGCGGGCGAGCAAGGGGGCGATCTGCCGCTGGTGGCGGGCGACCAGCCAGTCCTTCGGCCGCTCGGAGTGGTAGGAGCGCCGGTACTCCATGCCGTAGCGCTCCTCGTAGCCCTCGATCTGGCCGTGGCCGAACATTGGCAAGCCCGGCAGCGTCGCCATCAGGGTCGCCACCCCGAAGTACTTCTCGCCGGTGCCGAACTGGTCGACGGCCGTGCGCTCGTCGGGGTTGCTCATGAAGTTCACGTAGCGCTGGAGGATCGCCGTGTCGAAGGCCAGCACGTCGGCGAGCTGGCGGCGGTAGTCGGCGTTGCGCTCGTCGCGCAGCATCACCATGAAGGCGCTGTTGTAGACCCGGTGCATGCCGAGGGAGCGGACGAAGTAGTTCTCCATCAGCCAGAAGGCCTCGGCCAGCAGCAGGGTGTCCGGCGCCTCGACCGCCGCGCGGTCCACCACCTGGCGCCAGAGCTCCTCGGGCATCCGGCGCTCGAACTCGGCCTCGGCAAGCCCGTGCTCGGCGCGCGAGGGGATGTCGCCACCCTCGCCCGGCGGCGGGTACCAGAGGCGCCGGTAGTGGCGCTTGGCGAGGGTCATGGCGGCGTCAAAGCGCACGATGGGGAAGCGCTTGGCCACCGAGAGGATCTCCTCGATCGCGGCCGCCCTCACCTCGGGCAGCAGGTAGTCGAGCTGGGCGGTGTCGTTCCAGGGCGTCGAGGTGCCGTCGTTGCCGTGGTACACGTAGGCCACCTCACCGGTCTTCCGATCTCGTCGCTCGAAGACCACCGCGGCGTCGCTGCGGTCGTAGTAGTGGTCCTCGAGATAGATCCCGAGGTCGGGATCCGGCGACAGGTCCGGTCCGGTGAAGCGGTAGGCCGAGAAGGGCGGGGCGGCCAGCTGGAGGAAGCGCGCGGGATGGCGCAGCAGCCACTCCGAGTCGATGCCCATATGGTTGGGCACCATGTCCACGCCCAGGCGGATCCCGCGCGCCCGAGCGCGGGCGGTCAGATCCTCCGCGGCGTCGTCGCCGCCGACCGCTTCGGCGACCCGATAGCTCGCGATCGAATAGGCCGAGGCCGCCGCCTCCGGGTTGCCGCACAGCCGCTTGATGCGCTCGGAGGCGGCGCTGCGCTCCCAGATGCCGATCAGCCAGAGGCCGGTGAAGCCGCGAGCCGCCAGCAGGTCGAGCTCACGGTCCGGCACCTGGTCGAGGGTGGTGATCGGCCGGCCGTACTCCTGGGAGAGCTGGTGGAGCCAGACCAGGGTGTTCTTGGCCACCAGTACCAGCTCGGGCATCCAGCCGCGGTCCTCGGTGAAGCGCTCCGGCCCCTCGGGGAAGACCGAGGGCTGGGGCAGCTCGACCGGCCCCGGCCCCGGAGGAAAGACCGGCTTCTGCTCCTCGCGCAGGAAGTCCGCACCGCGCAGGGCGCGCTCCACCAGCACCACCCCCTCCGGCGCGAGGGTCTCGCGCAGGTGGTCGAGCTGGCCGGAGAGCGAGAAGGGCTCGGCGAGCGCCGGGTCCGAGAGCAGGGCGAAGAGGCTCCTCGGCTCGGCACCCGGTCGGCCCAGGGGCGCGAAGCCCGGCCGGGTGGTGAGGAAGGTCTCGAGCTGAGCCACCAGCTCCGGATAGACCGTGGCTCGACGCAGCAGACCGTCGTCGAAGAGCTCCCGGAAAGGGGCGAAGGCCGGGCTCGAGTTGGCCAGCCAGAGCAGCAGCATCTCTTCGAGCACCACCTCCTGGTTGGACCGGCCCTCGGTGGTGGCGATCAGGAAGGCCTCGGGCGACAGCTCGCCGCGGTACACCGCCGGGGGTGGGAACTCCGCGACGAAGAGGCGCAGGGCCTCGTCGAGCTTCGGCGCCCCCAGCCGCTCGGCGACGAAGGCGAGGGCCTCGGAGAGCACTGCCGGGTCGACCTCGCGCCGAAACGCGTCGATCAGCTCATGGAGCAGCTCGTGGACCAGGCCCAAGGCATAGAGCCGCGCGGGGGTGATCGCCGCCGCCAAGCCCGGATCGACCGGCTCGAGGGCTTCGGCCAGGCGGGTCGCCAGGCCGCGGGCGGCCGCCAGATCTGCGAAGACGACGCGCCCGGAGACCCCGAACAGCGCCTCCTCCAGCCCGAACCGCTCTCGAGCCTCGCGGCGGACGAGGAGAAAGCGGATGTCCCCGTCCGCGAGGCAGAGAGCCGGGGGCAGACGCGGCGGCGGTTGGTTCGGCGGCGGCATGACGAGAGGATCGAGCGACAAGGATATCCGCGCCAACCCCCGGGCGCCACGGCCGGTGTCCGCGTTCCCGCGGCCGGGTCTTTCCCATAGGATGAGCCCCGGCTTTCTGACCAGGAGGACCCGAATGGAGCCGATTCGGTTGGGACTCTCGGGGTTGGGGCGCATCGGCCGCAACCTCTTCCGCATCCTCGCCGGGCGCGAGGACATCGAGCTCGTGGCGATCAACGACGGGGCCAATCCGGACGCCCTGGCCTACCTGCTGCGCTTCGACACCATCCACGGCCGCTTCCCCGAGCCGGTGGTCCATCGCGACGGCCACATCGAGGTCGGTGGCCGGCGCATCCGGATGCTCGCCTCCCCGGCGCCGGGCGGCGCGCCCTGGCGCGAGCTCGGGGTCGACGTGGTGGTCGAGGAGGGCAAGCCTGGCCGCTCCCGCGCCGAGCTCGAGAAGCACTTCGAGGTCGGCGCCCGGCGGGTCATCCTCTGCGTGCCCTCGGCCGAGCCGGCCGAGCTCACCTTCGTGCGCGGCGTCAACGACCATCTGCTCGAGCGGCGGCACCGGCTGATCTCGAACGGCTCCTGCACCGCCCACGCGGCGGCACCGGTGCTCCAGGTCCTGGACCGAGCCTTCGGCATCGAGCGCGTCTACCTGACCACCGTGCACGCCTATACCGACCAGCAGCGCCTGGCCGACGTCCCGGCCGAGGACATGCGCAGCGGCCGAGCGGCGGCAGAGAACATCATCCCGCAGCCCACCAACGCCCCCCAGCTCCTGGCCGAGCTGATGCCGCACCTGGCCGGCCGCATCGCCGGCACGGCGATGAACGTGCCGGTGGCGAACGGCTCGGTGGTCGACCTGGTCTGTTGGCACCGCGAGCCGGTCACCGTCGAGGTGATCAACGCCGCGCTCGCCGCGGCGGCGGCCGAGCCGCGCTGGCGGGGGTTCCTGCAGTACGAGTCCGAGCCGATCGTCTCCTCGGACGTACTGCGCAGCAGCTACTCCTCGAGCTTCGACTCGCTGGCCACCATGGTGCTCGCGGGCCGGGTCTCGAAGACCCTGTCCTGGTTCGACAACGGCTGGGGCTATGCGCACCGCGTGGTGGAGCTGATCGAGCGATTCCGCGATCTCGACCGGGAGGTGGCCTGATGAAGGTGCGAGTGGGCATCAACGGCTTCGGCCGCATCGGCCGCAGCGTCTTTCGCATCCTGGAGGAGCGAGGCGGCTTCGAGGTCGTGGTGATCAACGACCTCTTCGAGAACGAGCAGCTCGCCTACCTGCTCCGGTACGACACAGTGATGGGCAACTTCGAGGGCAAGGTCTCGGTCGACGAGGAGTCGATGACCGTCAACGGGCATCGCATCGTGATGACCGACGAGAGGGACCCGGCGATGATCCCCTGGGGCAAGCTGGGGGTAGACCTGGTGGTCGAATCGACGGGAGTGTTCCGCTCGGCCGACAAGCTCGCCGGCCACCTCGAGGCCGGAGCGAAGAAGGTCGTGCTCACCGTGCCGCCGGACGGCGAGGTCGACGCCATGGTGGTGATCGGCGTCAACGAGGACGTCCTCAAGCCGGAGCACCGCATCGTCTCGAACGCCTCCTGCACCACCAACTGCCTGGCGCCGATCGTCAAGATCCTCGACGAGGCCTTCGGCATCGAGGAGGGCTTCGTCACCACCGTTCACGCCTACACCAACGACCAGCGCCTGGCCGACGTGCCGCACAAGGACCTGCGCCGCAGCCGGGCCGCGGCCGAGAACATCATCCCCACCACCACCGGCGCCGCCCGGGCAGTGGGCAAGGTGCTGCCGCACCTCAAGGGCAAGCTCGACGGCATGGCCATGCGCGTGCCGGTGCCGGACGGCTCCACCGTCGACCTCGCCTGCCGCTTGCGCAGCCGCCCGAGCCGCGACGACGTCAACGACGCCGTGCGCGAGGCGGCGGCCGGCCGCTACACCCGGGTGGTCGAGTACAGCGAAGCGCCGCTGGTGTCGAGCGACATCATCGGCAATCCCCACTCCTCGATCTTCGATGCCCTCTCCACCCTCGCCGAGGGAGACGGCTTCGCCAAGGTCGTGGCGTGGTACGACAACGAGTGGGGCTATTCCAACCGAGTGGTCGACCTCCTGAACCTGCTCGCCGCGCAGTAGCCGTCGCCCCCCATCGCACGGAGTCTCTCGATGCCCGTCACGCGCACGTTCTGTCCCATTCCCTGTCTTCCGGTGGCGGACGTCGAGCTGCCCAAGAAGGTGGAGAAGCTCTATGACCTCGCCTACAACTTCTGGTGGAGCTGGGAGCTGCCCGCCCGCTCGCTGTTCGCCGAGGTCGATCGCTGGCGTTGGGAGCGCTACAAGAACCCGGTTCAGCTGCTGATCAACGTCGATCCCACGCATTGGGACGCGCTGCTCGAGAGCGAGGCCTTCATGGCCTCCTACACCGCGGTGGTGCGAGACTTCGAGGACTACGTCGAGCGCCGCGAGCCGACCTGGTTCGAGCGCCGCTTCCCCGGCTATCAGGGCGGACCGGTGGCCTACTTCTCCATGGAGTTCGGGCTCCACCAGTCTCTCGCCATCTACTCCGGGGGGCTCGGTATTCTCTCGGGCGACCATGCCAAGAGCGCCAGCGACCTCGGCCTGCCGTTCGTCGCCGTGGGCCTGCTCTATCGCCACGGCTACTTCCGCCAGACCGTCGACTCGGACGGCCGCCAGCAGCACACCTACCCGGACTACGACTTCAGCCGGCTGCCCCTGCGCCCGGCGGCCACTCGCACCGGCCGCGAGGTGATGGTCTCGGTTCCCCTTCCCGGCCGCGAGGTCTGGGCCAAGGTCTGGGTGGCCGAGGTGGGCCGGGTCCCCCTGCTGCTGCTCGACACCGACGTCCTGCGCAACGACCCCGCCGATCGGCCGATCACGGGTCAGCTCTACGTCTCCGGCCGCGAGATGCGCCTGGCCCAGGAGCTCGTCCTGGGCATCGGCGGGGTGCGCGCCCTCGAAGCCCTGGGGGTCGAGCCCTCGGTCTGGCACATGAACGAAGGGCATTGTGCCTTCCTGCAGCTGGAGCGGCTCCGGCGCGCCCTGGCGGACGAGCGCCTGGACCTCGACGAGGGCCTGGCCCTGATCGGGCGGGATGCGGTCTTCACCACCCACACTCCCGTGCCGGCGGGCAACGAGGCCTTCGACCGAGCCCTGGTCGCCCGCCACCTCGAGCCCTGGCTGGGAGAGATCGAGGTGCCCGCGGAGCAGCTGCTCGACCTCGCCGATCCGGACGGCGAGGGCAGCAGCCAGTCCTTCAACCTGACCGCCCTCGCCCTTTCCACCTGCCGGGCGGCCAACGCCGTATCCCGCTTGAACGCCGAAGTGACCCAGCGCATGTGGGGCGGCTTCCTGGCCCGCGCCGAGCACGGCCCGGACGAGATCTTCCCGATCACCAACGGCATCCACAGCAGCTCTTGGCTGGGCCGCGAGATGCGCGACCTCTTCCAGCGCTACCTCGGCCCGGAATGGCCCGAGCTGCTGCTCGACGAAGGGGCCTGGGAGCGCATCGCCGACGTCCCGGACGAGGAGGTCTGGGCCGGTCACAACGCCCAGAAGGCCCGTCTCGGGCGCTTCCTGCGCAACCGCCTTCGCGAGCAGTACGCTCGCCACGGCCGCTCACCCGAACAGCTGCGCCAGCTCGAGAGTCTCTTCGATCCCGCCGCGCTCACCATCGGCTTCGCCCGCCGCTTCGCCACCTACAAGCGGGCCAACCTGATCCTGTCGAACCTCAAGCGCTTCCGGGCTCTGGTGTGCGACGCGTCCCGACCGATCCAGATCGTCTTCGCGGGCAAGGCCCACCCGGCCGACCGCGAGGGCAAGGAGATCATCCAGCAGATCTTCCAGCTCAGTCAGTCGGCCGACTTCCGGGACCACATCCACTTCATCGAGGACTACGACATGCTGGCCGGGCGGCGCCTGGTCCAGGGCGTCGACGTGTGGCTCAACACCCCCCGCCGGCCGATGGAGGCGAGCGGCACCAGCGGCCAGAAGGCGGCCATGAACGGGGCCTTGAATCTGTCGATCCTCGACGGCTGGTGGCCGGAGGCCTACGACGGCGACAACGGCTGGGCGATCGGCAACGGGCCCGCCGCTCGCGAGATCGACAACGGCGACGGCAACGGCGGCGAGGACGACGGCGCCACCGACCAGTCCGACGCCGAGGCCCTGTACACGCTCCTGGTCGAGGAGGTTGCGCCGACGTACTACGAGCGCGACGGCTCGGGCCTGCCCAGTCGCTGGATCACCCGCATGAAGCACGCCATCGCCACCGTGACGCCCCGCTTCTCGAGCGCTCGCATGGTCCGCGACTACATCGAGAAGTCTTACTTCCCGGCCGAGTGAGGACGGGGACGGCAAGGTCCCTCGGGCGGTCGGCGGCCCATGTTCTTTACTGACTTGGTCTTCTTTCTTACAATAGCTCCGCCCAAGAACCGGATCCGAACAAGGAGAGGTGCGCCGTGAGTGAGATCGAGTCCCGCCAGTACGCCCACCCCGAAGCCCTGGTGTCCACCGACTGGGTGGCCGCCCATCTCGACGACTCCGCCGTCCGCATCGTCGAGTCGAACGAGGACCCCCTGCTCTACCCCTCGGGTCACATCCCCGGAGCCGTCGAGGTCGACTGGACCCGCGACCTCAATCACCCGGTGCGCCGGGACTACCTCGACCGCGAGGGCTTCGAAGCTCTGATGCGCCGGCTCGGCGCCAGCGCCGACACCACCCTCGTCTTCTACGGTGACAAGAACAACTGGTGGGCCACCTACGCGTTCTGGGTCTTCCAGCTCTTCGGCCACCGCCATGCCCGGATCATGGACGGCGGACGGCTGAAGTGGCAGAAGGAGGGCCGCTCCCTGGTGCGCGAGGTGCCGACTCCCACGCCGAGCGAATATCGGGCCCCGCAGCGGGACGACGTCCACGAGCGGGCCTTCCGCGACCAGGTGCTCGGCCATCTCGACGCGCGGAAGCGGCTGGTCGACGTACGCAGCGCGCCTGAGTACAGCGGGGAGCGCCTGCACATGGAGGACTACCCGAACGAGGGCGCCCTGCGCGGCGGCCACATTCCGGGCGCGGCGAACATCCCGTGGGCCCGCGCCGTCAACACCGACGACGGCACCTTCAAGACCGCCGCCGAGCTCAAGGCGATCTACGAAGGCGAGAAGGGCTTCGCCCCCGCCGACGACGTGATCGTCTACTGCCGCATCGGCGAGCGCAGCAGCCACACCTGGTTCGTGCTCAAGTACCTGCTCGGCTACCCCCAGGTGCGCAACTACGACGGCAGCTGGACCGAGTGGGGCAACCTGGTCGGAGTGCCCATCGAGAAGGGGGCCTGAGTGAGCCCCGACCCCGGCCTCGCCGCCGAGGCGGGAGCGCCGGCCCATGGTAGTCTGCCGCCTCGGCCTCGCTGCGAGGCCGAGCCGGAGCCACCCGCCGTGCTGCCCGCCAAGCTCGCCCGCCTGGTCGATGCCTTCGCCCTGATGCCCGACCGTCAGGAGCGCATCGAGACCCTGATCGGCATCGCCGACCGGTTCCGGCCGGTCCCCCCGGAGGTTGCCCAACGCCCGTACCCGGAAGAGAACCAGGCGCCGGCCTGCGAGTCGGAGGCTTATGTCTGGGCTCTGCCCCGGCCCGACGGCACCCTCCGCTTCCACTTCGCGGTGGAGAACCCACAGGGGGTCTCCGCAATGGCAATGGCAGTGATCCTCGACGAGACCCTCTCCGGGGCGCCCATCGAAGAGGTGGCCGAGGTGCCGCGAGACCTGCCCAACAAGATCTTCGGCACCGAGCTTTCGATGGGTAAGTCGATGGGCCTGTCGGGGATGGTCGCGCTGGTCACCACCGCAGCTCGCCGCCGTCTCGCGGGCTGAGGGCTGCCCGGGGATCAGTTCTCGGGCGAGGGCTCGGGCTCCGGGTGGGGGGCGTCGCCGCGGGCGAGACCGGCACCGTGCTCGTAGTAGTGGCGCAGCAGCCGGTGGAACCCGCGCAGCATCTCGGAGAAGGCCAGCTCCTCGGCCGGGGCGAGGGTGCGCTCCAGCCCGAGGGCGAGGTAGACGTCGGCGCTGGGCTCGCCGGCGACGTTGCCAGAGAGGCTGCCGCGCAGGCGGGGCGGCCGGCGATTGACCGTATCGAGAGCGTCCTGGAGGTCGGCGAGGTCCGCCTTGAGGGCGCCGAGGATCCGCTCGAGAGTCTCGACCGAGGGTCTCTGCTTGCCGGTCTCGTACGCTGAGAGCATCGCCTTGGTGACGCCGGCGGTCTCGGCGACCTGGTACTGCCTCCGGCTCTGCCGATCGCGCAACCAGCGGAGGGCCTTGCCGAGGCCGTCGAAGGTGGGCATGAACTTACTGTACGGAAAATGATTGCCGCGCGCAACCCATAAATCCTTGTATCCCAGATATTTACGCGGGATCGAGAATTCCCGCAAGGGGTGTTTTGTTCCCTGTTTTCGTTACGTTGTTCGGCCACTTTGGAGCCGATCAAGAGCACAAATTACCGACTCCACCTATTTCGCGTCTCCGCGAGGGTCTCGCCTCGAGACATCGGGGATCGCCCCATCGAGCAACAGCAACCATCGCCGGAAGCCCTCGAGCACCTCCGCCAGCGCCTTCTCGCGTTCTTCATCGAGCTCGCCGCGGCCGGCCGGGCCGGTCTCGACGGCGGCTTCTCGATTGACGGCCGACAGCGCCCGAGCCAGCTTCGCCAGGTCCACGCCCAAGGCGTCGAGGACCCGGCCGAGGCTCTCCACCGAAGGAGCCCGTTTGCCCTGCTCGTAGGAGCAGAGCATGGCCTGGGTGATGCCCGCGGAACGGGCCACGTCACGTTGTTTGAGCTGTTGAGAGAGGCGGAGCCAGCGAAGCGCTTTGTGGAGACCCTGAAACGTCGACATGGGGTGATCACTCACCCCCTGCCCCCCGGCGAATCGTAGAGGATCCTCCGCCCCCCCGCAAGCGTCCTCCCGCGATGCCTCGCCCTTCATTCCTTGTCCCGTCGGACGACCGACTCGTAGACCGTCCGGCTGATCAAGGTCAGGCCGCGCAGGATCAGCCGATACCCCTCCTCGAGGTCGGCGGAGAGGGGCTCGCCGAGGTCGCGCAGGAGAGCCTCGAGATCCGGTGCCGTGGGTGGGCGGCCCGCCACCCGGCTGTTGCCGTTGCTCGCCGCTCGCTCGTTGACCAGGTCGAGAGCCCAGGACAGCTCGGCGAGACCGATGCCCAGACCCCGCGAGAGGATCTTGTCGAGGGTCTCGATCTCCGGCAGCGAGCGCTCGTTCTCGTAGGCCGAGAGCATCGGGGCGGTGACCCCGGCCGCCGCGGCGACGACCTTCTGGCTCTTTCCCGCCCGCTCTCGGAGAAACTTCAACGCCTTGCCCAAACGGAGGAACGCGATCACGCGCGCAATCTACCGATCGAGCCCGCAACTCGCAATATAAAGCCTTATGAATCAGTAGTTTGCCTCGAATGATCACAGTTGCCGCCGAAGGTATTTCCCTGCCGGTATCGGCAAGGAGTTGCGCCACGGGCATAGGGGACCCATCCGGATCTTGCCGCCGGAGAGAAGGTCGTGAAGGGCGCTGCGGCTGGGGTGGGGGCTCGAGTCCGGTTGGTCTGGTGGCGACGGCGGCGAGCGGCGGGGTGATCGGGGCCGCAAGCGGCCCCGATCACCTTGGTGCTGGAGGCGGCTACTGTACGGACCTCTTCGCAGCTTCCCACTCCGCGCGGGTCTTCGGCTTGACGGCGCCGATTCCCTGCTTGGCGAGGGCTTGGTTGAGGCTGGCCAGCTCCTTGGCAATCAGCCCGTCGTAGCGCTTGGTCGCCGCGTCGAGCTCGGCGGACAGATTCGCCGCGCGCTCGACCTGGGTCTGGGTCGGCCGCCCCTCATAGAAGCTGACCCCGGCGTAGACCGTGCCGAGGTGCTCGCGCAGCTTCTCGTCGCCCGAGAGCCAGCCGGCGTCGCTGGTCGACACCAGCGAGGCGCGGAAGTCCTCGAAGCGCTGGCCGGTGTCGTGGGCCAGACGGGCGAGCTTGTCGCTCGGCTGGCGCTCCTTGACCGCGGCCTTCGCCTGGTCGCGCACCTCGGTGGCGGCAGCGACCAGGTAGGAGAGGTCCTCGAGACGGCCGTAGATGAAGAGGGCGAGCTTTTGCTGGGCGGCCCGGTCTTCGGTCGAGTGGGGGGACCGCGGGTCGGGAACCAGCTTGGCCTCGGTGGTGTAGCTGGCCTCGCCCTTGATCAGCTTGATGGTGTAGGTGCCCTCGGGCACCCGCGGGCCGACGAAGGCCTGGGCGAGCTGGGTGGCCGGCGGGACCTGCGGTGGCGGCAGCCGCATCGGCCAGTAGACGCGGTTCAGGCCCTTCCGCTTGCCGCCAGGGATGGTCGACACCAGCTTCCCGGCGCTGTCGTAGACCTCGACCTTGAGCTCGCCGAAGAGGTGGCGTTTCTTCAAGTGGTAGTGGATGGCCACGGCCTCCGGAGGATTCGAGCCCGTGAACTCGTCGCTACCGCCGAAGCTCTGGAAGATGCCGGCCGTCTGCATCTCGGTCGGCGCGATGTCGAGCAGCTTGACGTCCGCTTCGACGACCTCGCGGGAGAGCTGACGCAGGGGCGAGATGTCATCGACGATGTAGAGGCCGCGGCCGTGGGTGGCGAGGATCAGGTCGTGTTCGCGCGGATGGATCTGGATGTCGTGGATCGCCACCCGGGGCAGGTTCCCTTCGAAGCGAGCCCACTCCTTGCCGCCATCGATCGAGATGAACAGACCGACCTCGGTGCCCAGGAAGACCAGGTCCGGGTCGACCAGGTCCTGGCGAGCCACGATCGCCCAGCCGGAGAGCGCCTCCGTGGCCAGCGAGTGCCAGGTGGCGCCGAAGTCATGGCTGGCGTAGACGTAGGTCCCGAAGTCGCCGGTGCGGTGACCATCGAAGGTGGCGAAGGCCGTGGCCTCGTCGTGCGGGCTCGCCGACACCGAGGAGACCCAGGTGCCCTTGGGCAGACCGGGGACGTTGGCGACGACGTTCGTCCAGGTCTTGCCGCCGTCGCGGGTGAGCTGGAGGTTGCCGTCGTCCGTGCCCACCCAGATCACCGAGCCGTTCCTGGGCGACTCGCTGATCGAGTAGATCGTGGTGTGGTTCTCGGCCGTCGAGTTGTCGATGCTGAGGCCACCCGACTGCATCTGGCGCTGCTTGGCGGGGTCGTTGGTGGTCAGGTCCGGAGAGATCCGCTCCCAGGACTCGCCCTGGTTGCGCGTCCGCAGCAGGAACTGCGAGCCGACGTAGATCGTCCCCTTCTCGTTCGGGGAGGGGTGGATCGGGGTGTTCCAGTTGAAGCGCAGCTCCGGCTCGCCGGCCCTCGGCTGGGGCTTGATGTCGCGCGACTCGCGGGTCGACAGGCGCACGCGCGAGATCTCGCCACCCTGGTATTCGACGTAGACGAAACCCGGATCGGCCGGGTCGCGGTAGGCATAGAAGCCATCGCCGCCGCCGATGTTCTCCCAATCCCGATTCTCGATGCCCTCGATCGAGCGCGAGGGGCCCATCCAGGAGCCGTTGTCCTGCAAGCCGCCGTAGACGTTGTACGGCTCGTCCATGTCGAAGCTCACATGGTAGAACTGCGACACCGGCAGCGAGCGCACGTGGCGCCAGCGGGCGCCCCGGTCGTAGGAGTGATAGACGCCGCCGTCCGTGCCAATCAGCAGCTCGTGGGGTGAGGTCGGGTTGATCCACAAGGCGTGGTGGTCCGGATGGACGCCGCCGCCCCCGAAGCCCCCGCTGCTGAACGGCGAGGAGAAGGACACGCCGCCGTCACTCGAGACCGACAGGGTGAGACCCGGCTTGTACACCCGCTTCCAATCCTGAGGGTCGACCACCAACCGCGAGAAGTAGAACGGGCGGGCGACGACGTTGAACGAGCTGTTGAGCTTCTTCCAGCTGCCTCCCAGGTCATCCGAGCGATAGAGCGCCGTCTCCTTGGCCTCGACCGTGGCGTACACCACGTTCGGGCGGGAAGGCGCGACGGCGACCGCGATGCGGCCCTTGTCGCCGGCCGGCAGGCCGTTCGCGAGCGGGGCCCAGGTCTCGCCGCCGTCGGTGGAGCGGTAGAGGCCGCTGCCCGGGCCACCCGAGTTGAAGAAGTCGGGGTAGCGGCGGAACTGCCACATCCCGGCGTAGAGGATCGAGGAGTCCTGAGGATCCATGTCGACGTCGGAGCAGCCGGTGTCGGCGTTGACGTAGAGCACTCGCTTCCAGGTCTCACCGCCGTCGGTCGTCTTGTAGACGCCACGCTCCTCGTTGGCGTTCCACAGGTGCCCGGTGGCGCAGACGAAGACGGTCTTGGGGCTCTTGGGGTCGACCTCGATCTTGGCGATGCGCTCCGAGTCGGCGAGGCCCATCATCTTCCAGTTGTCGCCACCGTCGGTCGACTTGTAGACGCCGTCTCCGACCGAGACGCTGTTGCGTGTCCAGGACTCGCCGGTGCCCACCCAGATGATTTTGGGATCGCTCGGGTCGATGGTGATGGCGCCGATCGACTGGCGGTGCTGATCGAAGATCGGCTTGAAGGCGAGGCCGCCGTCGGTGGACTTCCACACACCGCCCGAGGCCGCGCCGACGTAGATGGTCAGGGGGTCCTTGGCGACGGCATCGATCGCCGAGATGCGGCCGCCCATGGTGGCCGGCCCGATGTCCCGGGCCTCGATGGCGCCGAAGGTGCTCGAGTCGATGGTCGCGGCCGCCGCGCCGCTCGCGACGGCCACGGTCCATGCGGCAAAGAGATACCGGCTCTTCGTGAGAAGACGCATCGGCTTCCTCCCGATGAATGATTCGAAGATGTACGAAGGCCGGCCGCTCGGCGGCCGGCCTGGCGGGAGCGCTAATTCGAAGGCGGCGCCGGCGCCGGGGCGGGCTCGGCGGCGGGCATGGTGAAGCGCGAGTCGTCGATGTCGACGTCGACCTCGATCTTGTCGACGGTCATCACCTGGCTTCCGGGACCGCCGACCGCACGGACCTCGATCGAGTGCGGCATCATCAGCCCGCCGACGTCCTTGTAGTCGCCGTAGATCGACTCGACCGCCATCTCTTGACCGTTCCGCTCGGTCTTCTGCGCGGACTTGAACTCGAGGTTGGACTCGGTGTCGATGTAGAGGGTTTCCACGTCGCCGCTCTTCTTGGTGACCTTGAGCTTGTAGGCAGGGGTGCCCTCGACGTCCTCGATGCCCAGGAGCTCGGCGGTGTGGCCTTTGTCTTTCCAGTTGACCAGGGTGCCCTCGAAGTCCGACTGCTCCCGGACCTCCTTGATCGCGTCCTCGGGCATCTTCTCGGGGGTGGTCTTGCCCATGAAGGGCATCACCATCCAGCCGGTCTCACCATCGAAGGCCTGCACGCCGGTCATGCCCTGGATGGTGAACTCCATGCGCATCCTCTCGGGGCGCTTCCACTCGAGGGTGAAGGGCGCCTCCATGCCCGGGCCCATGGTCATCTTGCCGGTCAGGCGCAGCGACTTCATGGTGGTGAGCTTGTCCTTGCCGCCGCGAGCCGCGAGGTTCTTGTCGATCACCTGCTCGAGGGTCGGGGCCGCGTCCTGGGCCGCCAGCGGTGCCGCGAGGGGCAGCAGAAACAGCGCAGCCAGAGCTGCCGTGAAAGTCTTGCGAGTCATTTTCCGTCTCCTGTTTTCATGAACGAGGCTGCGGGGCCTTGCCGCGGTCTCCGCGCCGGGGAGGGAGCCGAGCCCGATGGCAACGAACTCGCGCGCGATTCTACGTCAGTCCATCCGGGGCGTGACCGCGAGGCGTCCTCGGCCCCTATACGCGCGAGGAGGGGGGGATGTTTCCCCGCTCAGCTTGCCGGCTCGGCCTCGTCCCGGATGCGGGAGAATGCCACTTGCGGGTTCCGCTCGATCAGCAGGTCCTCGACCCAGCGCCCCTCGCAGAGCGCGGCCACGCGACCGGCGCGGTCCTGGGCCCGGAGCACACCCCGCAGCGGCCAGTCGAGCCGGGCTGCTTGCCGCGGCGGAGCCTGCGCCCACAGTGCCGAGGCGTAGGGCAGCCGTTCCAGCACCGTCGGCACGCGGTACTCCTGCTCCAGGCGAGATTGCACGAGGTCGAACTGCAGCTCGCCGACCGCGGCGAGGATCGGCTCGCGCCGAACGGCGCCAATCTCGAAGAGGACCTGGATGGCTCCCTCCTCTTCCAGCTGCCGCAGCCCCTTGTCGAAGGCCTTGTGCTTGTCGACCGACCCCGCGCGCAACCGCGCGAAGTGCTCGGGTGCGAACTGGGGCAGCGGCGGAAAGCGCAGGCCCAGGCCGTCGCTCACGGTGTCGCCGATCACGAAGAGACCCGGGTTGACCAGCCCGACGACGTCACCGGCGAAGGCCTCCTCCGTGGTGTCGCGCTCCTGAGCGAAGACTCGGTGCGCCCGGGGCAGGCGCAGGCGGCGGCCGAGCCGCGCGTGGTCGCCGGCCATCCCTTTCTCGAAGCGACCGGAAACGATGCGCAGGAAGGCCATGCTGTCGCGGTGCTGGGGGTCCATGTTCGCCTGGATCTTGAAGACGAAGCCGGAGAAGGCGGAAATCCGCGGGTCGACCTGCCCGCGATCGCTCCCTCGGGGCGTAGGCGGCGGCGCGAGGGCGACCAGCGCCTCGAGGAACGGCTCCACGCCGAAGTTGTTGAGCGCGCTGCCGAAAAACACCGGCGTCTGCTGCCCCGCCAGGTAGCGCTCGCGGTCGAAGGTCGGCGCGGCGCCGCGCAGCAGGTCCGCCGCCTCGCGCAGCTCGCGGGCGGGTCGCTCGCCCAGCAACCGCTCGAGCTCGGGATCCTCGAGCGCGGCCGCCCGCACCGGCGCCGCGCGCTCACCCCGGGTCACCCGCTCGAAGCGCAGGATCCGGCCCCGCTCCAGCTCGTAGACTCCCTGAAACTCCCGCCCGGCCCCGATCGGCCAATTGAGTGGCACGGCGCTCATCCCCAGCACCGTCTCGATCTCGTCGAGCAGCTCCAGGGGCTCGCGCCCCGGCAGGTCCATCTTGTTGACGAAGGTCAGGACCGGCAGCCCGCGCCGCCGGCAGACCTCGAACAGCTTGAGCGTCTGGGGCTCGACCCCCTTGGCCGCGTCGAGCACCATCACCGCGCTGTCCACGGCGGTGAGGACCCGGTAGGTGTCCTCGCTGAAGTCCTGGTGGCCGGGAGTGTCGAGCAGGTTGACGCAGCAGCCGGCGTGCTCGAACTGCAACACCGTCGAGGTGACCGAGATGCCTCGCTTGCGCTCCATCTCCAGCCAGTCCGAGCGCGCGTGCCGCTGCTGGGCCTTGTTCTGCACCGCACCGGCCTGCTCGATGGCGCCGGCGTAGAGCAGGAGCTTCTCGGTGAGGGTGGTCTTGCCGGCGTCGGGGTGGGAGATGATCGCGAAGGTGCGGCGGCGGCTCACCTCCGCCGCCGTGCTTTCCTCGAGGATGCTGCGCTCTCGTTCCAGAATCATGGCGGCGGCACTATAGCCGGAGCGGAGGGAGGGCGGAGCGGCTCCCGGCGGCGCCAGGGCCCGTACTCGACCACCAAGCCCTCGCCGTCGAGCGTGAGCTCACCCGCGAAGCCGCTCTCCCGGTTTCGGTAACGGTAGCGGGAGAAGCCGACGGGGGCGTCGAGGCGGGTGTACTCCTGCTCGACAGCCCGAACCTCCAGCTCTGGGAATCTCACCCAGGTGACGCGAAGACTACGAGTCTCCCCGGGCCGAAGCGGATGGGCCGCGAGAACCGGCGAGTTGGTGTAGGGCGTCACCATCAGGTCCAGGTCCTCGCAGCCGTCGAGATCGGGGCGCGGTTGGCCGTCGACCTGCCAGCGGCCATCGGACAGGCGCAGGATCTCCAGACGACGCGGCGCCTCGGGTGGCCCCACCGCGATGCTCGCCGAGCGGAACCGCCAAGCCGGGTCGTGCTCGATCCGGTAGCGTGCCCGCACGGGGACGTCCGCGAGGACGACCAGCACCGTGCCCTCGGCGACGTTGGCCTCCCGGCCCCGATCGAGGCTGAGGGCTTCGAGCCCCGGGCGGTCGGCCCAGTCCCACTGGAGCTGCCGGCTGGTGGCTCCGAAGGTGGCGAGCGTCCGGCTCCGGCGACGAGCGAAGTACTCGGCCTCACAGATCCAGCTCTCGCCGCCGTCGTCCGAGCGCTCGCCCCGCCAGTGGAAGGAGTCCGGTTGGATCTCGACGAACACCCAGCGGAGGAGATGGCCCTCGGCGTCGACCCCGGTCTGGACGATCTGCGCCCCGGCCCGCCGCCCGACGAGGCGGGTCTCGACGCCCGTCACCGGGTTGAGCCAGGTGATCCGCCAGGCGTCGAGCACCGGATCGTAGACACGCAGGGTGGTGCCGTAGCGATTGCCGGCCCCATGCCCTGCCGCCGTCCGCTCGGAGCGGGCCGGAGCGATCCACAGGTCCTGGATCGCTCGGCCCTCGAGCACCCAGGCGAAGTGGATCTCGGCGCTCTGACGCCGATCGGTGCCGTCAGGCCGATGGTCCACCACCTCTGCGTCCCAGCTACCGACGAGGCGGTCGAAGAGGCGAGAGCCCTCGCCGCCCTCCAGGCCGGAATCCGGCGACGGGAGAGCCTCGAGGAAGCCGAACGAGCCCTGGGTCGACTCAAAGGCGAGAGCGGTGGCGGTGATCGTCATCAGAAAGGCTCCCAGCAGCAGGGGGCCTGCGGGTCGAGGTCGCAGGAAGGGTTCGGATCGGGGTCGGGAGACCGGCGAAGAGTCACTCATGACTCGTCAGGCTAGCGTTCCCTCGAGAGCCACCGCTTGTACGTTCTTGCGCGCCTCTGAGTCCGGAGTGGCTGCGCCCGAGCGCGAGCCTATACTGGTCGCCATGGGTTGCTGCCCGACCCCCGAGCCCCCGGAGGCGCATTCCCGCCGGCTGCTGTTCAGCTCCCTGGGCGTGAGCGTGGTGGACTTCCGCTGCCGCGCCAACGTCGAGCCCCAGGGGCGGGAGGAGCCCAATCCCACCCACAGCATCGTCTTCGTGCGCCGGGGAACCTTCGAACGGACCCATCGCGGCTGCGCCCTGCTCGTCGACCCCAATTACGTCCTCTTCTTCAACCAGGAGCAGGGCTACCACTACGCGCATCCCGTCCCGGGCGGCGACGACTGCACCATCCTGACCCTCGAGAGCACCTCTGCCCTCGCAGCCGTGGCGCGCTGGCAACCGCGCGACGCCGAGCGGCCGGAGACCCCCTTCCAGCCGGGACATGCGCTCGCCTCCGTACGAGCCGCGCGGCTCCATTTCCAGCTCCTGGGGCTGCTCGCCGGCGGCCCCGTGCCGCTGGCGGCGGAGGATCTGCTGGTGGAGCTGGTCGACGAGGCGGTGCGGGCGGCCTACCGCGAGCCGAGGCCCGAGGCTGGCGAGCACTCGGGGCCCGCTGCCCGGCGACGCCGTGAGGCGGTCGAAGCGGCCAAGCTCACCCTCAACGAGCGCTTCGAGGCGCCGCCCCGCCTCGCCGAGCTGGCCGGCGAGCTGGGCTGCTCACCCTTCCACCTGTCGCACGTCTTCCGCCACGTCACGGGCCTAAGCCTTCGGGGCTATCTCGGGCGCCTGCGCGTGCGCCTGGCCGCCGACCGCCTGGCCCGTGGCGCCACCAGCCTCACCGACCTCGCCCTTGACCTCGGCTACGCCGACCACAGCCACTTTACCCACGCCTTCCGCAAGGAGTGGGGCGTGCCGCCGTCGCGGCTGCGGGGGCTGCCGGGGCGTTGAAAGGCGACGGGTCTCGCCCCCTTTCTCCGCAAGGAAAGCAGACTTCCTGAGCCCCCTAGCGCTCGTCCTTCTGTGCCGCCAGCATCCGGCAGAGCTCGGCCGTCGCCTCGTCGACGGGAAAGCAGCATTCGATGTGCAGTTCGTCGAGGGTCACGTCCCGCGGCGTGCCGAAGGTCGTGATGGTCGAGAAGAAGCGCAGCTCCTCGCCGTCGCGGTGGAACACCGTGGTCAGCAGCGGTGAGGGTGCCGCGCCCAGCTGGCGCGCTCGCCAGCGTGCCGGTACGCCCGGGTAGGCGAGCACCTCGTCGAGCAGGGCCCGCGCCACCGCATCCGTGGGCGCTGCCGCCACCGCGCCGTGGAGGTGATGGATGAGGTCCCCGGCCACTTCCTCCCAGTTCGCGACCGCCGCCCGCAAATCGGCGGGATCGAAGAACTGGCGCAGCATGTTGCGGTGCGCGCTGGGGCGGCCACCCAGCACGAAGCCGTTGACCCGTACTGCAGCCTGGTTCGCCTGCAGCACGTCCCAGTGCCGGTTCAAGAGAAAGGCCGGATAGGGCTCCTGCTGGTCGAGGATGAAGTCGATCGCACGCCGGACCTGCGCCAGCTCCGGGGTGGCCAAAGCGGTCTCGGGGTACTGCGGCGCATAGCCCGCGGCCAGGAGCAGGGCGTTGCGCTCCCGCAGGGGCATGCCGAGCGCCTCGGCGAGACGCTCGATCACGTCGCGGCTGGGCTGCGCCTTGCCGGTCTCGACCCAGCTGAGATGGCGGGCCGAGACCCCGGCCTCGAGCGCGAGATCGAGCTGGCTCAGGCGCCGGGCCGCCCGCCATTCGCGCAGCAAGGCGCCCACGGGGGCGGCGGGCGAGGGCGGCGGTGCCGGGCGCGAACCGATCATGGTCGAGCCGGCATCATAAGGTCCGGCCGAGCGCAGAAGCCATGACCTCGGAGGTCATTGACCCCTTGCCTCCGGGCGCTCGATGATCGCCGTCGAGGGCTCACCGGCAGGAGTGGAAGGCCGCCGCCCTTGGAAAAGGAGATCTCGGATGGCGTCGAATCGAACCGTGACGGTCTTTGGTGCCTACGGACACACCGGGCGCTTCGTGGTCTCGGAGCTGCTGCGGCGCGGATGGACACCCATCCTCTCCGGCCGTGATGCCGCGAAGCTCGCCACCCTCGGCGACACCCACCCGGGAACCGAAGTGCGGGTGGCGTCGGTCGATGATCCCTCGTCGCTCGACCGCGCACTCGCTGGCTCGGCCGCGGTGATCAACTGCGCGGGGCCGTTCCTCGACACGTCGGCTCCGGTGATCGAGGCCGCGCTCCACACGGGCATCCACTATCTGGACATCGCCGCGGAGCAAGCGGCGGTGCTCGAGGTCTTCGAGCGTTTCGCGGGCGCCGCACGAGAGGCGGCCGTGGTGATCGCTCCCGCCATGGGCTTCTACGGCGGATTGGGCGACCTCCTGGCCACCGCGGCCTTGGGGGACTGGGAGGCCGCCGACCAGATCGACGTCGCCGTCGCGCTCGACAGCTGGAAGCCGACCCGAGGCACTCGCCTGACAGGCCAGCGCAACCCCGGCCAGCGTTTCACCTTCTCGAACGGCCGCCTCGAGCGGGCCGATCCCCCACCACCACGGGCGTGGGACTTTCCGGCGCCGTTCGGACCCCAGGAGGTCGTGGGTCTCGCCCTCGCCGAGACCATCACCATCCCACGGCATCTACGGACCCCCGAGCTGCGCGTCTACATGAACCTCGCCCCCCTCACGGAGATCCGCGACCCCGACACGCCGGCACCGACGGCGGCGGACGAGAGCGGACGCTCGTCGCAGAGGTTCCTGGTGGACGTGATCGTCCGAAGGGGGAGTGCCGAGCGCAGGGTGACGGCGAGCGGGCGAGACATCTACGCGGTCTCGGCCCCCATCGTCGCGGAGGCGGCCCGACGCATCCTGAACGGGCTGTCTCGGAAGACCGGCGTGGTGGCTGCCGGCGAGGCCTTCGACGCACGGGACTTCCTCGAGTCCCTGTGCCCGACCCATCTGACCCTTGAAATCCACTGATCGTTCCAAGGAGGCAGCGATGTCCGTACAACGAGCCAAGGCCGAGCTGTTTCGATCCCTGCACGTGGCGGGGAACCCCATCGTTCTGTTCAACCTCTGGGACGCCGGGAGCGCCAGGGCCGTGGCCGCGGCCGGTGCTCGCGCG
>JBIOYC010000061.1:0-6124 GCA_044869955.1 Thermoanaerobaculia bacterium
GCCTCTTATAGATAGCGAGATCCTCTCCCCCAACAGATAAGAATTGCTAACTTCACAGGTCACGATCTACGAAATGATGTCTACACCCAGAGTGCCGCCGCCCCCCCGAAACGGGGCAGGCGGCTCAGGGATCGGTGCGGGGCAGCCGGAGGCAGCCTCTACAAGATCTTCTTCCCCAGCGCCGAGAGCACCAGCTCCACCGCCACGTTGGCGGTGAGGTTGCTCTGGTCGAGGATCGGGTTGATCTCCACCACGTCCATCGAGCAGAGCCTGCCGGAGTCCGCCAGGATCTCCATCAGCACGTGGGCCTCGCGGTAGGAGAGGCCGCCGGCCACCGGCGTGCCCACGCCGGGAGCCTCGGTGGGGTCGAGCACGTCCATGTCCAGGCTGACGTGGAGGTGCTCGACGTGTGCGAGCTTGGCCAGGGCCTCGTGCGCCACCGCTCCGATGCCCCGCTCGTCGACGTCCCTCATGGTGTAGGCGGTCACCCCGGCTTCGCGAATGAGCTGCCGTTCGGGGGGATCGAGATCCCTCACGCCGAGGATCACCACGTCCCGGTCCGCCACCTTGGCCCCGGGACGGCCGATGTCCACCAGCTCCCGCACGCCGCGCCCGGTCAGGGCGGCGAGAGGCATGCCGTGGAGGTTGCCGGAGGGCGAGGTCTCGGCGGTGTTGAAGTCGCCGTGGGCGTCCACCCATAGCAGTCCCACCGAGCCGCGGCTGGCCGCCGCCGCCACCGTGCCCATGGCGAGCGAGTGGTCGCCGCCCAGGAAGACCGGCAGGCCGCCGTCATCAAGGCTGCGGCAGCCGAAGCGGTAGATCGCCTCGCAGGCCTCCACCACCGCCGGCAGATAGGCGAGGCCGCCCTCGGGGGGCAGGGTGTCGCGCAGGGCGATGGGCACGTCGCCGAAGTCCTGGACGGCAAGGCCCATGGCCTTCAACCGCTGGTTCAGCCCGGCGTAGCGCACGGCCGCCGGCCCCATGTCCACCCCTCGCCGGGACTGGCCGAGGTCCAGCGGCACTCCGATCGTGCAAATCGTCTTTTCCACGCATCCCCCGCGAGTCGGTTCGGTGTCGAGGGGGCAGTCTAGCAGGGCCTACCCGGTGCGCTCGACCAGCAGGAGGGTCACGTCGTCCTCGATCGGACGGGGCCCGCGGTGGCGGTCGAGCTCGGCGAGCAGGAGGTCGAGCAGCTCCGAGCCTGGCAGCGACCGGCTCTCCTCGAGGATCTCTCCGATGCGCTCGAGGCCCAGCTCCTGGTCGGCGCCGTCACGGGTCTCGAAAAGGCCGTCCGAGTAGAGCAGCACCCGCTCCCCGGGCTCGAGCCGGACCTCCCGCGCCGGACGCTCGAGGCCGGCCAGGGACCGGCAGACGAAGGTGCCGGTCGAGCCCAGGCGCTGGACCCCGCCGTCCGCCCGCAGCCACAGGGGTGGCGGATGACCGGCGTTGACGTAGCGGAAGCGACCGTCGGCGCTGAGCCGGGCGAAGACCAGGGTGACGAAGCGGGACCCGGAGAGGAAATCCGCCCCGGCGGCCAGCTCGGCCACCACCTCGACCGGATCCGGATCCCGCCGCCGCGCGGCGTCCAGGGCGGAGCGCACCATGCCGGCGACCATCGCCGCCGAGACCCCGTGGCCGACCACATCCGACAGCCCGCAGAGCACCGAGCCTCGCAGGTCGACCAGGGCCTGATAGAGGTCGCCGCCCAGGGCGTCGCAGGGCCGGAAGCGCCCCTCGAGCCGCCAGCCGTGGGCGGCCAGGGGCTTGCGCGGCAAGAGGCTGCCCTGGAAGCGCCGCGCCTGCTCGAGGTCGGCACGCGCCTGGCGCTCGAACTCCTCGTTGGCCCGCCGGGCCTCCTTCAGCCGCAGGCAGCGCTCCACCAGCGCTCGCAGCACCCGTCGCTCGAAGGGCTTGTAGAGGAAGTAGAAGGCGTTCTCCTCGAGGGCCCGGTAGAGGCTCTCGTCGCTCTCCCCCACCGAACCGGTCATCAGGATCACGTCGGTGCCCGGGGACAGGCGCTGGATGTCCCGGGAGAGGCAGTAGCCGTCGCCGTCGGGGAGCTGGACGTCGAGCAGGGCCACCGCGAAAGAGGCGCTGGCGAGCTCGGCCTGGGCCTCGGCCACCGTGCCCACCCCTACGACCGTGTAGAGGGGAGCGAGCACCCGCTCGAGGGCCCGGCGCAGGGTGGCGTCGTCCTCCACCACCAGGATCGCCGCCGGCTCGCCGCTCAAGCGCCCTCCCCCGAGGCACCGGCCGGCGCCGCCAGCGGCAGGCGCACCTCGGCCACGGTGCCCCGGCCCGGCGCGCTGTCGAGGTGCAGCGAGCCCCCGAGATGCCAGGCCAGCGACCGGCAGATCGACAGCCCCAGCCCGCGGCCCCCCGGCTTGGTCGAGAAGAAGGGCTCCTGCACCTTGGCCAGCACCTCGGGAGCGATCCCGGGCCCGTCGTCCGCCACCTGGAGGGCGACACCGTAGCCGTCGATCGGCGCGGTGGCCAGGGAGATCCGGCCCGGACGGCTCTCGAATGCCTCGATGGCGTTGGTGACCAGGTTCCAGAGGATGCGCTCGAGGTGGCTTCGGGAGGAGCGCACCACCGGCACCGACTCGGCCAGGGCCAGCTCGAGGACGATCGGCCGGGCCCCCACCTGGGCCTCGAGCAGGGGCAGCACCTCGCTGACCAGCTGGTTGACGTCGACCGGGCCGGCTCCCACCCGCCGCGAGGCCATGCGCAGCATGTTCGAGAAGATCCGTCGTGCCAGGGTGGCCCGGTCGAGGATGCCGGCGAGGTCCTCGGCCAGGGCGATGGGCTGGGCGGTACCGGCGAGCAGCTCCTCGCCCGCCTGCTCGGCGAGCAGGACGATCGAGGCCAGGGCACCGTTGACGTCGTGGGCCACGGCGTGGGCGAGGGTGACCAGGCCGGCCTTGAGCTCGGCCTCGAGGGCGCGGCCCTCCAGACCGAGGTTGACCCGCACGTTGCGCAGGGCCAGCTGCACGGCGGGCAGGAAGCGAGCCACCACCGAGGCATCCCGCGGGCTGAAGGCCGGGCGGCGCCAGGCGGCGATCTTGAGCAGGCCGAGCAGGCTGCCGTCCACCCACAGGGGGGCGTAGAGGCTGGTGCGCACCTGCGGGATGCCGGCCCCCTGGGAGTAGCTCTCGAAGGGAGCGAGGGCTCGGGCCAGGGCCTCCCCCTGGGGCCCGGCGGCGGGCAGCACCACCAGCTCGCTGCAACCGGAGAGGGTGCGGACCAGCTCCTCGGTCACCGGCACCTCGTGGCCGATGAAGGCGCTCTTGCTCTTGGTCCAGGCCACCTTCTCGGCGTCGAGGCGCAAGGTGCCGGCCTGGGTGTCGGAGGTGAAGAGGGCCGCGGAGTGGTCGTAGTGCACCAGCTGCTCGAGGCCGTCCAGGATCTGGTAGGCGAGGTCGCGAGGGCGCAGCTGGCCGACGATCTTCTCGCGGATGCGATCGAGCACCCGCGAGGCCTGCTCCTCCTCGCGGCGCTCCAGGTCGGCGCCGAGCACCGGCACCAGGCGGTTGAGCACCCGGCCCTGGCCGAGCTGGAACTCCCCCTCCGCCTTGGCCACTCCCAGCACGCCGGCCCGCTCGCCGGCAACCCGCAGCGGCGACAGCAGCAGGCTGCGCGGCACGGCGGGCCGCTCCTCGGCGGCGAAGGCGGCGAGCAGGTCGAGGTTGGCGAGCTCTCCCCGCCCCACCGAGGTCAAGCGGGCCGGGGAGCCGTCCTCGCCCCGGCGGTGCCAGAGGAAGGCGGCGTCGGCCCCCAGGTAGCCGGCGCAGGCATCCAGGAAGGAGTAGACCGCCTTCTCGGCGGTCGCCAGGCGCCGCAGGTCGCTCTCGACGACCCGCTGGAAGACCGAGGGCTTGAGCGTCAGGAACTCGTTCATCTCGAGAAGTGGAGGCTGCTCCGGAGGCGAGATTGTATCCCCTCGGCCGCGCAGCGAAGATGGATTCCCGTATCCGCGGGAATGACCGACAATAGCCCTCTCGTCCGGCGCCTCTTGGTGGTACATTCCGCGGCTTGTTTGGGAGGACCTGGCAGGATGGCCAAAGAGCTCGATCGCCGCTGGACCACTGACGATTCCGCGGACACCTACGGCATCAACACCTGGGGCAAGGAGCTCGTCTCGGTCAACCGCAAGGGGCACTTGACCGTCCTGCCGAGCGGCCCCGGCGGCGCCGCCATCGACCTCAAAGACCTGGTCGACGAGGTGCGCGAGCGGGGCATCGGCCTGCCCCTGCTGATCCGCTTCTCCGACCTGCTGCGAGCCCGCATCGCCGCCATCAACGAGGCCTTCAAGCGGGCCATCGACGAGTACAGCTACCGCGGCCAGTACCGCGGCGTCTATCCGATCAAGGTCAATCAGAACCGCCTGCTGGTCGAGGACCTGGTGGAGTTCGGCCTCAAGTACCACTACGGCCTGGAAGCCGGCTCGAAGCCCGAGCTGCTGACCGTGATGGCGCTGCTCACCGACCCCGAGGCCCTGATCATCTGCAACGGCTACAAGGACGAGGAGTACATCGAGACCGCCCTCTTGGCCTCGAGGATCGGGCCGCGGGTGATCCTGGTGGTCGAGAAGCCCCAGGAGCTGCCGCTGATCCTCGAGCTCTCGCGCAAGCTCGGCGTCAAGCCCTGGATCGGCGTGCGCGCCCGCCTCTCCGCTCGCGGTGCCGGCCACTGGGAGGAGTCCGGCGGCGACCGCTCGAAGTTCGGCCTGGGCGCCCGCGAGCTGGTCGAGGCGGTCGAGTACCTGCGCCGGGAGGAGATGCTCGACAGCTTCGTGCTCCTGCACTTCCACCTCGGCAGCCAGATCTCCTCCATCCGCAACGTCAAGGACGCCCTGCGCGAGGCCAGCTGGACCTTCGCCAACCTGGTGCAGATGGGCGCCAAGCTCGCCTATCTCGACGCCGGCGGCGGCCTGGGCGTGGACTACGACGGCTCGCAGACCAACTTCGCCTCGTCGATGAACTACACCCTCCAGGAGTACGCCAACGACCTCGTCTACGGAATCATGGAGGTCTGCGACCAGACCGGCGTGGCCCACCCCACCATCGTCACCGAGGCCGGCCGCGCCACCGTCGCCCACCACGCGGTGCTGGTGCTCGAGGTGATGGGCGTGCGCGAGCTGGAGGTCGGCCAGGGGCCGATCCAGTCGCCGGCCGATGCCCCTCCCGCCCTCGCCCACCTGATCGAGGCTCTCTCCGAGCTCACTCCCAAGAACGTCCGCGAGGCCTACCACGACGCCTTGCAGTACCGCGACGAGTGCCTCTCCCTGTTCAGCCTCGGCCACCTCTCGCTGGCCCATCGGGTGGTCGCGGAGGACACTTTCTGGGCGATCACCCAGAAGGTGCGCCAGATTGCCGCCAGCCTGCCCAAGGGGGTGCCGGAGGAGTTCCAGGGCCTCGACCAGACCCTCGCCGACACCTACTTCTGCAACTTCTCGGTGTTCCAGTCCCTGCCGGACTCCTGGGCGATCGACCAGCTTTTCCCCATCGTGCCGATCCACCGACTGGGCGAGGAGCCCAACCGCCGCGCCGTGCTCGCCGACATCACCTGCGACTCGGACGGCAAGATCGACCACTTCATCGACGTGCGGGACATCCGCCCGGTGCTCGAGCTACACCCCTACCAGAACGAGCCCTACTACCTGGCGGTGTTTCTGGTCGGCGCCTACCAGGAGATCCTGGGTGACCTCCACAACCTGTTCGGGGACACCAACTGTGTCCAGGTGGCCCTCGACAAGTCGGGCGGCTACCGCATCGAGCACGTGGTGCCCGGCGACACGGTGACCGAGGTGCTGCAGTACGTCGGCTACCTGCGTGACGACCTGGTGGCCCGCCTGCGGCACTCGGTCGAGGGCGCCCTGAAGGCCGGCCGTCTCAACCGCGAGCAGGCCCGCCAGCTACTCCAGGTCTACGAGCAAGGCCTCGCCGGGTACACCTACCTCGAGAGCGAGTGACGGGGGGGGCCTGGTCCGCGAGGAGCTGAAGCTCCACGCTACGTAGACACGTCCCCTCGGGACGGGGGAGAGGGTCCCGGAACTGGTTCGGTGGGACCTCTCCCGTTGTCATCCTGAGCGCAGCGAAGGATCTGGCTGGGGGGCCGTCTCCCC
>JBIOYC010000062.1:0-7098 GCA_044869955.1 Thermoanaerobaculia bacterium
AACAGCAGCGACTTGAACAGGGCGTGGTTCCAGACGTGGAGCAGGCCGCCGGCGAGGCCGAGCAGCACCCACTCGGGCCGGCCCAGCGACCGCCCCACCATGGCCAGCCCCAGGCCGAGCAGGATGATGCCGACGTTCTCGATGCTGCTGTAGGCGAGCAGCCGTTTGAGGTCCCGCTGACCGAGGGCGAAGGCGATGGCGATCCCCGCCGACAGGCCCCCGACGACCAGCACGCTCGCACCCCAGGAGAGGGGCGGCGAAGGCAGCAGACCGGTGACGCGGACGATGCCGTAGACCCCCACCTTGAGCATCACCCCGGACATTAGGGCCGAGACGTGGCTGGGGGCGGCGGCGTGCGCGGCGGGAAGCCACGAATGCAGGGGCATTGCCCCGGCCTTGACCCCGAAGCCGAGGAAGGCCAGTCCGAAGAGGGCCGTGGCGACGCCGCTGCCGACCTCCCCGGCGGCCAGCGGACGCAGGCTGTAGTCACCGCTCGCGCCGGCCAGGAGGGCGAAGAAGCCGCACAGGCAGAGGGTGCCGGCGTGGCTGTAGATCAGGTAGAGCCAGCCGGCTCGCCGCGTCTCCCTGGACCGCGGATCGGTGGTCACCAGGAAGTAGCCGCACAGTGCCATCAGCTCCCAGGCCACGAGGAAGCTGACGGCGTCCCGAGCCAGGAGGATGAAGGTGATGCCGCCGAGCAGGAGCCCGTAGCAGAAGCGCAGGCGGCGCCCGTTGCGGGGGTTCTCGGCGGGCGGCCAGTAGGCGAGCCCGTAGATCGAGCCCAGGGCTCCCACCACGAACACCGGCAGGGCGAAGAAGGCCGAGAGCGCGTCGAGGCCGAGCAGCAGCCGGGCTCCCGGCACCACGGAAGGCAACGACACCGAGGCCGTCCCGGCTCCGCCCAGGGCCAGCACGCAGCCGGCGCTCCCGGCGAGCGCCGCGGCGACCGTGAGCAGCGTGGCGATCCGTGGCCCCCAGAGCGAGCGGCGCCGCAGCAGCAGCCCGGGCACGCCGCTCGCCGCGAGCACGCCGCCCGCGGTGATCAGGAGGGAAAGAGCCAGGCCCATGCGAGCAACGGGACGAGCACGCCCAGGATGTAGAGGATGTAACGCTGGAGCTGGCCCTGAGGGAGGGCGCGCAGCAGCGAGGTGAGCCACAACGCGCCACGGGCGACGGGGCGGAGCAGGCCCTCGAGCACGGAGTCGTCGACGTGGGAGTGGAAGCGGGTGGGTCTGGGGAAATGCCCCTCGACGCGGGGAGCGTGCACAGCGGGTCGCAGCGCCCAGGCGAAGCGGGAGGTGATCAGCTGGGCGAAGGAGGAGGCGGTGTACTGGAGCCGTGGCGAGCCGGTGGCGTAGCCGCAGTCCCAGGTGGGCAAGGCCGGCTGGCGACTCCGGCCGCGGCGCCAGACCGGGATCACGGCGGCGGTGGCGAGCGCCACGCCGGCGAGCAGCGCGACGGCGGTGGCGGAAATCGGGCCGAGCGGCGCCAGCTCGGCCAGGCTGGCCCCCGTGAGCGGGCCAGCGGCCAGGGAGCCACCGGCCCAGACCGCCACGGTTCGCTCGAGGGCCGGAGCGACCAGGCAGGGGGCCACGCCGAGCACCAGGCAGGCGGCGGCCAGGATGACCATGGGCGCGAGCATCAGGGGTGGGGACTCGTGGGCGTCGCGGGCGGCGGTCGAGCGGGGAGAGCCGAGGAAGACCACGCCGAGCACCTTGACGAAGCAGGCGACGGCCAGGGCACCGGTGGCGGCCAGCACGGGGGCGGGCAGGGCGGCCCAGGCGGAGCCCGGGGCGACGGCGGCGCGGGTGAGGCCGAGGTAGACCAAGAGCTCGCTGACGAAGCCGTTGCCGGGGGGCAAGCCGCAGATGGCGAGGGAGCCGAACAGGAAGAGGGCGGCGGTCGCGGGCATGCGCCGGGCGAGGCCACCGGTCAGCTCGAGGTCGCGGGTGCCGGTGGCGTGGGCGACCGAGCCGGCGCCGAAAAAGAGCAGGGATTTGAACAGGGCGTGGTTCCAGACGTGGAGCAGGCAACCGGCGAGGCCGAGCAGCACCCAGTCGGAGCGGCCCAGCGAGCGCCCCACCATGGCCAGGCCCAGGCCGAGCAGGATGATGCCGATGTTCTCGATGCTGTGGTAGGCCAACAGCCGCTTGAGGTCGTGCTGGCCGAGGGCGAAGACCACCCCGAAGAAGGCCGAGAGGCAGCCGATCGCCAGGAGGGTAATGCCCCAGGCCAGGGGCGGCGCGTCCAGCAGGCTGCAGGTACGCACCAAGCCGTAGATGCCGATCTTGATCACCACCCCGGACATCACGGCCGAGACGTGGCTGGGGGCGGAGGCATGGGCGGCAGGCAGCCACGAGTGCAGGGGCATCGCCCCCGCCTTGATGCCGAAGACGACCAGGGCCAGCACGAAGACGGCGGTGCGCAGTCCGGGCGGTGCCAGGGCGGGGATCGCTGCGAAGGCGAAGCCGCCGGTGGCCTGGCGCTCCAGCAGGAAGAGGGCGAACAGCCCGAGGATGGTCACGTGGCTGTAGAGCAGGTAGAGCCAGCCCGCGCTGCGGACCTCCGGATCGTGCTCGTCGGTGGTGACCAGGAAGAAGTTGGTCAGGGCCATGACCTCCCAGGCGACGAGGAAGGCGATACCGTCCCGGGCGAGGGTGATGAAGACCAGGCTCGCCAGCAGGAGGCCATAGCAGAAGCGCAGCCGGCGGCCGTTCTTGGGATTCTGCCGGGGTGTCCAGTAGGAGCTGCCGTAGACCGCGCCGAGGCCACCGACCAAGAAGACGGGAAGGGCGAAGAAGCCGCTCAGGGCATCGACGGCGAGCCAGGCGGAGTGGCCCGGCATCGGCGAGGGAAGGCCGAGGGCGGCGATGCCGGAGCCGCCGAGGGCCAGGGCGCCGCCGGCCAGCCCGGCCAGCGATCCCACGACGGTCAGCCCGGTGGCGATCCGCGGCCCCCAGACCGAGAGCCGGGGGAAGAGCAACCCCGGAGCCCCGCTCACCGCCAGCAGACAGCCCGCGCCGATCAGCAGCGTGAGGGCCGTGGACTGCCAGGGGTCGCCGTCGGGAGTGGTCATCGCGCCGCCATCACTGCGGGTCGAGGCCCCGCTCGCAGCCTTCCGCTGCCGCCATCAGCTCCTCGCGGCCGGCCTGCCGCACGATCGCCTCCTTGAAACCGGGATCGCGGAGGGCGAAGCTCAACCTCGAAAGCAGGTGCAGGTGGGCGCGGACGGTCGGGCTGATCAGGGTGAAGAGGACGTCGACGGGCCGGCCGTCGAGAGCCCCGAAGTCGACCGGCTGCTCCAGGAAGCAGACCGTGACCATCGGACGCTCGAGGTGCAGGATCACCGGGTTGCGGACGTGGGGAATGGCGATGCCGTCGCCGATCGCCGTGGAGCCCAAGGCCTCACGGGCCAGAAGCACCTCGTAGAGGAACTCGCGGTCCACCTCCCCCGGCAGCCGCATGGTCTCGACCACGTGATGCAGCACGCTCGCCTTGTCGGAGCCGCCGATGCGGTAGTGGATCCCTCCGGCCTTGAGCGCCTCGGTGAGGCGGGGGAGGGAGGCTGCCTCGCTCTCCTCCTCGCGGAAGATCTCGGGGGAGAGCGGGATCCTGCGGGCCGTGGCCCATTCGAGGAGCTCGGCGCGGTTGAAGCGGTACTGCTCGTTCAGCCGGTAGGCCGGGATCGACCCCTGCTTGATCCAGCGGTAGATCGTCTTCTCGGAGACGCTGAGCAACCGAGCGGCATCCTTGACCAGCAGCTTCATCCGTGTCGCTTTCGGGGCCCTAGGTGGACAACGATGGACATCGTAGTGGTGAGGGGAAGGGATGTCAACGGGACTCGGCCCGCCGCTCCCGTCGCTGGGCGTCCGCGACGCAGATCGCCGTCAAGTTCACGATGTCGGCCACCTCCATTCCCGACTGCAGGACGTGGATGGGCTGATCCATGCCGAGCAGGATCGGACCGATGGCTTCCGCTTCGCCCAGTCGCCAGAGCAGCTTGTAGGCCATGTTGGCGGAGTTGAGCTCGGGGAAGATCAACACGTTCGCCGGGCCCTTGAGGTCGCTCCAGGGATAGTCCTGGCGCAGGATCTCCCCCGAAACGGCGGTGTCCGCCTGCATCTCGCCGTCCACCTCGAGCTCCGGATCGAGCCGTTTGATCAGCTCGACGGCGCGGCGCACCTTCTGCGCCTGGGGATGGCGATTCGAGCCGAAGTTCGAGAAGGAGAGCATCGCCACCCGCGGCTCGACCTGGAGCTCGCGGGCGAGGTCGGCGGTCAAGAGGGCGATCTCAGCCAGCACTTCCGGCCCCGGCTCGATGTTCACCGTGGTGTCGGCCAGGAACAGGATGCGGTCGCGAAAGATCAGCACGTAGGCGCCGGCGACACGGTCGACGCCCGGGCGCGTGCCGATGATCTGGAGGGCCGGCCGGATGGTGTCCGGGTACTCCTGGGTGAGGCCGGAGATCAGCCCGTCGGCGTCGCCGGCCGCCACCATCATGGTGCCGAAGTAGCTGCGCGAGCGCATCAACCTGCGCGCGGTGTTGAGCGTCACGCCGTGGCGGCGGCGGCGCTCGAACAGCCGCCGGGCGTAGTCCTCCAGCCTCTCGGAGGAGTCCACGTGGACGATGGTGAGCTGCTCGGGCGGCAGGTCGAGCTCGGCCAGGGGCTCACGGATGGCCTCGCGCCGGGCTAGCAGCACCGGGTGGGCGATGCCCTCCTCGACCAGGATCTTGGCGGCGCGCAGGATCTTGGGATGCTCTCCCTCCGGGAAGACCACGCGCCGCGGCGAGCGCCGCGCCTGGTCGAGCACGTTGTGCATGATCTCCAGGCGCCGCGAGATCAGGGTTTCGAGATGCCGGCGATAGGCCTCGAAGTCCGCGATCGGCACGCGGCTGACGCCGCTGGCCATGGCCGCCCGGGCCACGGCCGGGGCGACCTCGAGCAACACGCGGCGGTCGAAGGGCTTGGGGATCAGGCACTCCCGGCCGAAACGCAACGACGGCAGCCCGTAGGCCTTGAGCACCGAATCCGGCACGTCCTCCCGGGCCAGGGCGGCGAGGGCCCGCGTCGCTGCCAGCATCATCGGCACGTTGATGTCGGAGGCCCGCACGTCGAGGGCGCCGCGGAAGACCGAGGGGAAGCCGAGCACGTTGTTGACCTGGTTGGGCAGGTCGCTGCGGCCGGTCGCCATGATCACGTCCGGCCGAGCCTCGTGGGCTTCGTCCCAGCCGATCTCGGGCACCGGGTTGGCCATGGCGAAGACGATCGGGTCCCGCGCCATCCGCCGCAGGGCGTCGCCCGAGACGATGCCGCCGGCCGAGAGACCGATCAGCACGTCCGCGCCCTCGAGCGCCTCCGCCAGCGTGCGGGCCGGCGTGTCGGCGGCGAGCTCGGCCTTGGCCTCGTCCATCCCCACCGTCCGGCCGCGGTAGACCACGCCGTCGACGTCGGTCAGGATCACGGCCTCCTTCCGCAGGCCCAGCTCGAGGTACAGCCGCAGACAGCCGAGGGCCGCCGCGCCCGCCCCCGAGAACACCACCTTCACCTCGTCCAGGCGCTTGCCGGCGAGCTCCAACGCGTTGAGCAGCGCCGCCGCGGAGATGATCGCGGTGCCGTGCTGGTCGTCGTGGAAGACCGGGATACCCATCTCGCGCTTGAGGCGCTGCTCGATCTCGAAGCACTCGGGAGCCTTGATGTCCTCGAGGTTGATGCCGCCGAAGGTTGGCTCCAGGGCCTTGACCACCCGCACCACCTCGTCGGGGTCCGTGGCCGCGATCTCGAGGTCGAAGACGTCGAGGTCCGCGAAGCGCTTGAAGAGGACCGCCTTGCCCTCCATCACCGGCTTGCCCGCCCCGGGCCCGATGTTGCCCAGGCCGAGCACGGCCGTGCCGTTGGAGATCACGGCCACGAGGTTGCCGCGGGCGGTGTAGCGGTAGGAGGCGTCCGGGTCCGCGGCGATGGCCTGGCAGGCGAAGGCGACTCCCGGGGTGTAGGCCAGGGAGAGGTCGCGCTGGGTGCCGGTGGGTTTGGTCGGGACGACTTGCAGCTTGCCCCGGGGCGGCCGGGAGTGATACTCGAGGGCGTCTTCGCGGTCGATGCGGTCCATGGGCCGAGTCTATCGGTCGGCCGTGCGAACCACTCCCGGGAGGCCACGTGAGCCCGCGCTTCATCCTTCGACTCAGCGCCGTCCTGCTCGTGCTCGTCACCGCTCGGGTTGCCGGCGAGCCACCGGCCGCCTCGTCCCTGATCGGCTCGTGGTCCCTGGTCTCGGCGGAGGTCAAGAGGGCGGACGGCGGCGCCTCGTCCTCGCCCTTCCAGGCGGGCACGCAGGGGCTGCTGGTGTACGACGCGACCGGCCGCGTCTCGTTCCAGATCCGCCAGCCGACGCGCACCCCGTTCGCCAGCGGAGACCGACTGCGGGGCACCGACGCCGAGGTGCGCGCCGCCTTCGAGGGCTACCTCGCCTACTGGGGCACCTTCGAGGTGGACGAGCCGAACCGCAACGTCCTCCACCACATCAGCGCCTGCTCCTATCCCAACTGGGAGGGCACCACCCAGGTGAGGCACTACGAGCTGGCCGGCGACCGGTTGACGTTGAGCTCGGCCTCCGTCACCGCCGGCGGCGCGTCGATCGTGGCAACGTTCGTGTGGGAGCGGGTGCGCTAGCCGCTAGGTCGAGGCTTGTGCCGCATCGCCTCCGGCGAGCGCTCGAAGTCCAGGGGGCGGACTTGGAGGGTCCAGGAGACGGGCAGCTGGGATGGGGGGTGGCAGACGGTGGCGGAGCAGAGTTGGTAGCCGAGGCTCGCCGTGAGAGTCAGCTTGCCATCCCCTTCCTGGAAGAACTTGCTCATCGCCTCGCGATCGGGGAAGGTGATGGTCACGTCCTGGGTGAGGCGGAACCCGCCTTCGAACACCGGCACCGTCTCGTGGAGCGGGGCGAAGTGGAAGGGCTTCGAGGGTGGGTAGCGCGGCTCGTGCAGCGTCACGAAGGGGTTGGGCTCGAAGGTCAGCTTCAGCGGCCGGTAGTCGTGGTCCCCCGGCGCATAAGCGTGGAGGCCCTCGGCCAGGGTGAAGTCCAGCACCAGGGTGATGTGCG
>JBIOYC010000063.1:0-8852 GCA_044869955.1 Thermoanaerobaculia bacterium
GGTCGCCCTTCTCGCCGGCGGCGCCTGCGCTCCGGCCCGACCGCCACGCGCCCCGGCTGCCGCACCGCCTGGTGCGCCGGTGTCCGTCTCGGCCCTGGGTCGGTCGCCGGGCCGGCGGCTTGCTCGATGCCCGGCCGCCACTCCTGCCGGCTGCGCCAGGGCACCCGCCTGCCCGGCGCGGCGGTGCCCTACTCGCCCTGGGGTCGGGCCGGCGGCTCGCTCGGCACTCGGCCGCCCTTCTCGCCGGCTGCGCCTGCGCTTCGGCGCGACCGCCAAGCGCCCCAGCTGCCGCACCGCCTGGTGCGTCGGTGTCCGTCTCGGCCCTCGGGTCGGTCGCCGGGCCGGCGGTGCCTCTGGCACTCGGCCGCCCTTCTCGCCGGCTGCGCCTGCGCTCCGGCCCGACTGCCAGGCGCCCCGGCTGCCGCACCGCTTGGCGCGGCAGTGTCTTCCTCGCCCTCGGGTCGGTCGCCCGGCCGGCGGTGCATCTGGCGCTCGGTCGCCCTTCTTGCCGGCTGCGCCTGCGCTCCGGCTCGACCGCCAGGCGCTCCGGCTGCCGCACCGCTTGGCGCGGCAGTGTCTTCCTCGCCCTCGAATCGGTCGCCGGGTCGGCGGTGCATCTGGCACTCGGTCGCCCTTCTCGCCGGCTCCGCCTGCGCTCCGGCCCGACTGCCAGCCGCCCCGGCTGCCGCACCGCTTGGCGCGGCAGTGTCTTCCTCGCCCTCGGGTCGGTCGCCGGGCCGGCAGCTCGTCCGTTGCTCGGCCAAGTCGCCGGCTTCAAGGCCGTCGAAGAGCAGAGCACCACGGCCAAGCCAATTCAAGCGGAGCGGGCGAGAGCGCCTTTCCACCTTCGATGCCCTCCGCGCCGCTTGGCTCCCCTTCGATCAGCCCTCGCGCGCCCCGCGCCGAACTGGCCCTTTCCGGTGCTGTTCCGGCCCCCTCTTCAGGGCGCAAACGGCGCCGCCCCGTGACGAGCAAGCAGTGTGCTCAAGCGTTCTCGTGTCACAAAAACCGACACGAGACCGCCTGAGCACCGCTTGCCAGGGCTGCGCCCTGGACCCCCCCTTCGCTGCGCTCGGAGGGAGGGGAATTTACCGCGGTAAATTCCGCGGGCCGACCGGCAAGCTCGCGCGCCCTCCGCTGGGCGACTCGCTGCGCTCGGAGAGGATCAAGGCCATTGCCACAGACTCCGCAACACGAGGGGCCGCATGCCGTCCTCTGCGTCGACAGGCTCGAACAGTTCGGGCTGGAAGCCATCGTCCCCGCCACAATCATCGCCAGAATTGCCTTGCTCCATCGTATTGGACTTATGGACAGTTGCTATCTCTAGTGCGCGCGCATTATCCTAGGCTCTGTTCGACCCCATAAATCCGGCGCACGCTGGCCCTATCCGGCCTGCTGCCGCGCCGACAACCTGATGAGGGACTTCCTATGAAACGGATCGCTCTTGCCACGGTCGTCCTGGCCCTAGCGGCCAGCCTAGCCACCCTCGCCTTCGGTGTGTCCTTAACCGATGGCTGTTACCTCTGTGAGACCCGGCATTACCCCTCGACGATCGGCTACGACGCCTACTGCAAGAGTCCAGATGAGGGCTGGGGATACAGCGCTTGTGAGGACACCGGCATCGGGATCGATTCCTGCTACCTGCAAGGCGACGCCTGCTATGCCATCACGGTGGGCGGCGGTGGTGGCGCTGGCGGTTGCCAGGTCCAGCCCGGGGAGTTCTGCCCGGCCTCGTGCATGCAGTGCACGAGCTACTAGGCCTGGAGCATGGCGATTCTGTTGCGTCGACTGCCCGCCGGGCACCGCCTCTTCGGGTCCCTGGCTCTAGCTGTCTGCTGGTCCCTGGGCGTCGAGTCCGAGCAGGCTCCCCTCGGGCCCGGTGACGCCCTGCCGATAGCACGTGTGACCGTTCGGTTTGAGCTTGTCGAAGCGAGTGCCTTGCCTGCCTTTGGAGGAGTGCTCACGATCGAGCCCTATCGAGCCCACGGACTTCCCGAGTCCTCCGACCCGTCCCGGAAGATCATCTTCTCTTCGGCGGACCCGCTCACGCTTGCTCTTAAGACCGGCAGGCCCTGGAACTTCAAGGCCGCCGGGCCGGGCTGGTGGGCCGCCGGGGAGATTCTCAACCTCCGGGCCTCGGAGACCGCGCGGGAGGTTACCTTGGCGATCTGGCCAACGGGCAGCGTGAGCGGTCAGCTCCAGATGGCGGAGCGTCGTGACCTCTGGCCGCGCGAGATCGAAGCTCACATGGAGACTTCCCAGCCTCGGGGCAGCGGGACCCGTTCCCCCTGGGGGAAGGTCCTCTGCCCGGTAACCGAGAAAGGCAGCTTTCTTTGCGATCTGCCGGGGACGGTGCTCGATCTTTCTTTCCGAGTTGAGGGCTTTGTTCCTCACTATCGATGGCGGACTTCCGTGGTCGCCCATAAGTCGGCCTCTCTTGGAACGGTGGTGCTCCATCGAGGCGCTTCCCTCATGGGTTTCGTCGAGGCCCGCCAGGGCGCGCTCCTACCGGAGCGGTGCCGCCTCCGGCTCGTACCTGCGGTGCCCGTGGGCGGCGACCCCCAAGGAGTGAGCCTGCAGATGGAGCGCTCCGCTCCGACCGCCTATCCCGACTCTCGCGGCTTCTTCCAGTTCCGAGGCTTGGCGCGCGGCCAGTACCTCTTGAGAGCGGAGCATCCCGGCTTCGCGCCGGCCGAGGTCGGACCCATTGCCATCGAGATCGGCCTCGAGAGTCGGCTCCGCGAGCCCCTCGAGCTGTCTCCCCCCATCTCGCTCGCACTTTCGATCGACCCGCCGCTGGACTGGCTCGGAAGGCCCTGGCAGGTCCACGTGAGGCGGGCTTCCCCGTTCGCTGCCTCGGCCCCGCCCGTCGCCGACTTCCACGGCAGGGTTCCGGACGACGGGCATCTCGTCGTACCGGGAAGAGTCGCAGGCCCCTACCGTCTCTCTATTCTGGACTCGGTGGGCAACCGGTTCTTTGCGGATGACACGCCTGCGACTCTGGAACCCGACCAGGCCGAGCGTCACGTCCAAATCGATCTCGTCGCGCTCCATGGCTCGCTGTTCCGTGGGAAGGAGCCCTTGCCCGCAACTCTTTGGTTCGGCGGTTCCTTCGGTCACCAGCGGGTGCGCTTCGAAGCCGACGAGGACGGCGTCTTCGAGGGATTCCTGCCCCGAGCGGGCACCTGGACCGTGGACATTGAGCCCGCTGAGGGGGATCCCGTGGGGCCGCGAAGCGTGGAAGTGAGAGCCGACCGCCAGGGAAGAGCGTCGGTCGTCCTGCGACTTCCCGATACCCGCCTCTTCGGCCGCGTGGTCAGCGCAACGGATCAGCGACCCGTGGGCGGCGCGGCCGTCCTGATCGACAGCGACACCGCGCCCCGCGAGGTGCGCACCGCGCCCGACGGCAGCTTCTCGATACGGGGCCTCGAAGCCGGCCCTGTCGCCCTGACGGCCCAGCGCAAGGCAGCGGGACAAGCCTGGTACAGCGACCAGGCCCGGGTGGTGGTGGTCGATGGAGCTGAGTCCGGCCCGGTCCTACTCACGCTTCGCCCCGCGCGGACTCTCAGTGGGCAAGTCAGCTTTCAGGAACTGGCCGTGGCTGGGGCGTCGCTCTCCGTCCAGTCGCGTGAGCCACGAGCCGAGGCGATCGCCAACAGCGTCACCGGACCGGACGGGCGATTCGAGGTCCGCGTGCCGTCGGACGTTTCAGGCCATCGCGTCCACGTCCGAGCGCAGGGATTCCCGGTCCAGTCGTTCGATGTCGCAGCGGACGCCGGGGAAGCTCGACTCGACCTCCGCGAAGAGCAGGGCGAGTTGATCGTGCTGTGCCCCGGGTCGGCTCCGCGAGCAGCTACGGTCGGAAGGGTCCTGCTCTGGCAAGGCGGCATCGAAGTTCCCCCAGAGCTGTTACGGACACAACCAGGGCAGCCGCTGTGGGTAGATCGCCCCGCCGGTGGGCGAGAGCTGAAGCTCCCTTCAGCAGCAGCCGGTGAGTATCGGGCCTGCTGGCTTGATGCCAACCAGGCCGGAGACTTGGCCGCTGGATCCTGCGCGGCCGGCCAGCTCTTACCCGGCGCTAGTCTGGTGCTCGACCTGATCGGACACTAGGCACCCCTCCCGCCCCTTCCGCGTCATACTCCCTTTCGGACATTGTGGACCCAGGGCCGCGCTCGTGGCCCGTGACCATCCGAAAGGAGGAGGTATGAGCACCGTCACTCGACGGCTCGCGGGAGCTGCCTTAGCTCTCGCTCTGCTCGCGCCGGCGGCCGGGGCCGCGCCGGGGGGAGCCCAACCTTGGTGGCAGGAGCTTTGGGAGGTTCTCTCGAGCTTCCGCCCTGGGGCGTTCTGGAGCTTGGGCGGAGCGGACAAGGCGGGGCCGATGTATGACCCGTACGGCCAGCCGGCCAACGCACCGGTGGGGCCGATGGCCGACCCCTTGGGCAAGCCCGGCGCGGACAAGGCGGGACCCGTTTACGACCCGTATGGCCAGCCGGCCCCGCAGGGGGGATCTTCTTCGCCCAACGGTGACCCCTAGGCCGGAGGCCGCGCGCCGCTGGAGGCGGGCAGCTGCTTCCCGCGGCGCTTCTCTTCCCGTAGAATCCCCGCCATCTCCTAGGACTTTCTCGATGCGGCGAGGACGAAAAGGCTCGACCGACAATTTCGACGCCGAAGAGCTGCCGGACGTGACTCAGCTCGCCGAGGTGACGGCACGCGTCACGGCCCGGGTTGCGACCCGTCCGCCCTCCCTTCTGCCCTTGCAGATGCGGCGAACGCTGGCCGAGACGGCGCTGCGTCTGGACCCGCAGCAGCGGCGCCTCTGGCTCGGCTACAGCGTATGGTCGAAGCGGCCCGAGGTAGTACGCACCCTGCTGGCCGAGAGCCTGGCCGCCGTCCGCGAGGACGCGGCTCGCTCCGAGCAGCTTGCCCGGGTGGCGCTGGAGGTGGTTCACGCCCTGAAGAAGGACACACTGTCCGTGCTGGTCGCCGACCTCACAGCGGAGGCATCGGGTCTCCTGGCCAACGCCCTGCGAGTCCAGGAGCGGTATGACGAAGCAGAGCTGCTCTGGCGGGAGGTAAGGCGGCTGCTCCCCAGGGGCTCCGGGGACGGGCTCCTCCGTGCGAGGCTCGAGCATCATCTTTGCGCCTACCATCGCGACCGGCGCCAGCTGATCGCAGCTGCGCAGGCTGGCCGGCGAAGCGTTCAGATGCTTGCGGCGCTCGGCCATACTGACGAGGCAGCCCTGGCCAGCTTCAGGCTTTCGAGCGTCTACTACTCCGCCGGGCAGATGGAGGAGGCGCTTGCGGTTCTCGCCAGACTCCAGCTGGGGGATCTGGCTTCGGAGATTGCCCACTCTCATCGCCCGGGCTTCGTCTATAACCTCATCCTCTACCTCATCGAGCTAGGTGAGCTGACGATGGCCTCGGCGCTCCTCACGCTCTCCGAGCCCCTCTACCGTACCGAAGGCACGCCAAACCTCCTGCTCCAGCTCGCCTGGGTGCGCGGCAAGCTGCTGGCGGGCCGGCGCAAGTTCCGGGAGGGAGCCGAGGCGTTCCGGGCTCTGCGCCAGGACTACCTCGACCGGGAGAGACCCTTCGATGCTGCGCTGGTCGGCCTGGACGAGATGCTCTGCCTGGCCGAGACGGGCCGCCTGGTCGCCGCTTGCGAGCTGGCCCGGGAGATCCTGCCCGTCTTCGCCCGGCTGGAGCTACCGGGGGAGACTGCCCAGGCCATCGAGACCCTGGAGCGGGCCGCCTCGCGTGTTCGGGCGGATCTCAAGCTTGTACGCCAGGTCCACGCCCTGCTTCAGCCCTTGCGGAAGCTGCCGCCTGTCGCCTGACCTGAGCCGGCCGCGGCCGGCTTAGTGCGCCCTCCTTCCAGGGCGAAGCTCACCAAGTCCAGCAGCTCATCCCAGGTCACTCCCGGCACCAGGGGCCTTTGCGGAACGCTGGGCCGCAGGAAGAAGCGCCAGGGGGCAAGCTCCACCGCTCCCAGCACGGCGAACACGTGGCCGAAGGTGAGCCGCGCATGCCCGTGAAGGGCGCGCGAGAAGCTGTCCTCCGGCCAGCCCAGGGCACGGGCCACCGAGCGCAGCGCGAGCCCCTTGGACCGCGCGAGGTCGAGCAATTGGGGTTGCGCCCAGTCGCACCACATCTCGCCGTCCCAATGGTCACAAACGCCCGCGATTCTGCCGACCTCGGGAGCCCCCTTGACCGGAGGGCCGGCCGGGGAGAAGTGCTTGACGAAGAAGGCATCTCCAGGCACTTCCAGATGAAACAGCACGTCGAAGACCTCACCGACCTTCAGCTCCAGCTCACCGGCCAGCACCCGGGACCAGAAGCCCGGACTTCGGCCCAGCTTGGCGGAGAGGCCGGAGGCCGTGACAGTCCCTCGTTCCATCTCGGCCCTCAGGGCTGTTCGAAGGCGGAAGAGGCTCGCTTCGACCTGTTGCGGCAGGGCATCCATGGCCCGCCATCATCGCGCCCTGACAGTCACGCCGCAAGCCCCGGCCCGTTTCACCCTCTGCCCACGGCTGCCGGCCTCTCCTAGGCTTTCTCCCGTCGAGATCACCGCAGCTCGGGTTGGAGCTCGGGCGAAGCAAGTCACTCCTGCTCTCGCCTCTCTGGCCGGGTGCCCCTGGGTCCGCAATGTCCCTCCCTCGGGTCCGGCTCACACCCGGCTGCGGTGACCCTCGACGCTTGAGACCTAAAGGCGACCGATGACGGAGGAATCTTGGCAGCCTCGCGCACGCTCGAAATCCCAGTCTTGCCAACGGACCCCGCGACGGGTGTCAGCGGTTCCACCATGAGCTCCCGCCCGAAAGCCCGCGCCGAGGTGCCCGAGCTGCCTCCGGGGCCGGCCTCGAGCTTCCGGCAGACGTTCCTGGTCGAGTTCCCCTCTCCCCTCCAGCGCGAGGGCCTGGAGCTGATCGGCCAGGGCCTCCATCAGGTGTGGGCGATCGCCCGGGCGAGAGACGCCGCCGCGAGCGTGGAGGCCCAGGTTTCACGGCTCCGGGCTGTTGCGCTCGATGTCGATTGGCTTGGCACCTACCTGGAAGAGATGGCCCTGGAGCTGGGTTTCTCGCCCGGCAACCCTCTCGCGCTCGGTCTCGACGTTCGCGACCGCGCCAGTGACTTGCTGGGGATCGCTCGCAAGGTGGCTCAGGCTGCGGCCCTTCTTGAGATGAGCCAGCGAGCCGCTCGCCAGGGGCCGAGCTGATGCTCCGCCTCAACCGTTCCCGATCTCTGCTCCGCGCGGGGGAGTGCGGAGGAGAGGCTCTCCGGCCCTGGCCGGCTGGTCCGCTCCGGCCGGCCAGGGCGCTTTTCCTTCCAGCCCACTCTTGAGGTCCCCTCCTTGAGAGTCCGTGTCTGCCGCTGGCTCGCCACGTTGGGGGAGGAGCCATGAAGGCTTCGCCCCCGGCCCGGTTCCAGGACTGGCTCGGGCAGAGGCCTGCTCTGGCTAGGCGCTTCCACCTCGCCTCCAAGGCTCTGGGGGCGGTGATCGCCGCGTTTCGCCGGGACCAGGAGGCGGCCGGGGTCGAGGACGGGGAGACCACCGTGACCCTGCCACCCGTCGTCTGGGGGCGAGGGATGGTGGAGGACCCGGGCTCGGGAGATCCGATGCTCCCCGGTTGGAAGCCCGAAGGCGAGGACGGCCGGCGTCTGGTGCGCACCTTCGAGGCGGTCAGCCCCCAGCTGGCCCAGGCCTGGGCCAGCTTCGTGAACGGCTGGGCCGCTTGCTTCCGCTGGCGGGCCACGGTGGTTTGCGAGGTCTGCGCGGTGCGCGTCTCCCTCGACCAGGCCGGGGCCGAGCTGACCGAGCGGGAGGTCTCCCAGGCGTTCACCCTGTCGCTCCTGTGGGTCGAGTTCGAGCGGGAGAGCGAGCGGCTGATCGAGGACTACGAGGCCGGGGTGGCCCGGCTCCTCGCCGGCTCGGACGTCTGGCCGGCGGGCGTTCACTGAATCGGCCATGACTTCGCGAGCCTTCGACCTTGCGCGCAAGCGGCCGGCTCCCCGCCGCGTTCTTCTTCCGTTCCGGGTGCCTCCTGCACCCATCTTCCTCCCCGGCCTTAGGGACGCCGGGCCGGCCGGCTGCGACCGCCCCTCGGGCCACCGTGGCCGGCCCCTCTCCGCCGCCCGCCTCGCGCGAGCGCTCCGGGTGTTGCCCGCCTGGCAGCTCGCCGAGCACGGCGGCTCTCTCTCCCGCCTGTACCCCTACCGGGCCGCCGGTTGCGCGGCTTCCTTCGCCGCAAGGGTCTTGGCGCTCACCACCGCCGAGGCGGCCCCGGTGCGCTGTGCCCTCGCGAAGGAAGGCTCTTTCGTTCGAGTGACCGCCTTCGTTGCCGAGGGCGGCTGGCACCTTGCCGCCCTGCGGCTGCTCCAGACCCTCGACCACGAGGCGGAGGCCAGGCGGGCGGAGGGCAGGCTGTGAAGCGCCGGGGGGAGGTCTGGGAGCTGATGGCCCACCTCACAGAGGCTCAGGAACAGCTCGACTCGCCGAAAGGGACGAGCCAGGACCTCGCCTTCGGAGTCCTGCGGACCGCCTGGCGCATCGAGGCCAAGAACCTGCCGCCGGTGCTCCTGGCGGATCTCATCGCCGAGGCCTGGTCGGTGCTTGCCGAGGACGCTCTAGGCCGCGATTCCCTAGCGCGCGCCGAGCTTGCCCTGTCGATGGCCGAGGCCGCCGCCCTCGCCGGCAGTGGGGATCCTCTGGTCATGGCCCACGTCCACCTCGGGTGGGCGCTTCATCACCGAGCCAAGGGCGAGGCAGACCAGGCTCGGGCTTGCCTCACTCTGCTTCTGAACGTGGCCGAGTCGATCCAGGATCCCCAGCTCATCGCCGAGGCCGAGCT
>JBIOYC010000064.1:0-12169 GCA_044869955.1 Thermoanaerobaculia bacterium
CCCGTTCCGCCCGCCGCCGGGCGAGGACAGCGGCGACTCGCCTTTGGGCGCCGGAGAGGGGGGACTCGCCGCGGGCAGCGGCTTCGCGGAGGATTTCGGCCAGGCTGTCGCCGATGGCGCGGAGGCGGCGGTCGACCTCCTCGGCGCTCGCTCCGGCTTCGACCGAGAAGAGGCCCACGGCGCCGCCGGCGTTGGCGATGAAGTCCGGGGCGTAGAGGATGCCCCGCTCGTGGAGGCGTTGGGCGTCCTCCTCCTCGGCGAGCTGGTTGTTGGCGGCGCCGACCACCACCCGGCAGGCGAGCTGGGGGATGGTGCGGGCGTTGAGGACGGCGCCGACCGCGCAGGGGGCGTAGACGTCCGCGGGGGTGGCGGTGACGGCGTCCGGCGCCACGACCTCGGCGCCCAGCTCGGCGGCCAGGCGTGCCGCCCGGTCGGCGTCCAGGTCGGAGATCAGCAGTCTCGCGCCGTCCCGCGCCAGGCTGCGGGCCAGCGGACCGCCCACCGCCCCCACCCCCTCCACCAACACCCGCAGGCCCGCCGGATCGGCCGTGCCGAAGGCGTGGCCCAGGCAGGCCCGCAGGGCGGCGTCGACGCCGCGCGCGGTGTAGACACCGGAGGGCACGGCGCGCACCGTCGGCCCGATGCCATGGACGTGGGAGCTCTCCTCGCCCACGACGTCCATGTCAGCGAGCGAGATGCCGAGGTCCTGGCCGGTCGAGAAGCCGCCCTGCAGCGCCGCGACCAAGCGACCGTAGCGCCGCAGCAGACCCCGTCTCTCCTCCCCTTCGAGGATCCCTGGCACCGCCAGCACGGCCTTGCCGCCGCCCACTGGAAAGTCGATGGCCGCCCACTTGGCGGTCATCCCCGCGGCCAGGCGATGGGCGTCGGTGAGGCCGTCCTCGGGGCTCGGGTAGACCTTCAGTCGGGTGCCGCCGGTGGGCACACCGAGGGTGTCGTCGTGCAGGGCGATGAACATCCAGGTACCGGTCTCGCGGTCGAAACGGACGACCGTGGCGAGGCCGTCCCAGCCGGCGATCTGGGCGGTGAGCGTGCTCACGGTCGCGCTTCCCGCGGACCCTTCAGCCACGAGGGCAGCTCCACCACGCTCGGCAGGCAGGCGAGCGGTCCGAAGAGCGCGAGCTCCGCGGCGTCGTGGGAGCCGCTCGCCACCGCCACCGAGCCGGCGCCGGCGTGACGGGCCATCTGGAGGTCGTAGGGAGTGTCGCCGATCATCAGGGTGCGAGCGGGGATCGAGCCCAGCTCCGCCATCAGCTCGAGGAGCATCCCCGGGTGGGGCTTCGACGGCGACTCGTCGACCGTCCGAGTGGCGGCGAAGAGGCCCCCGATGCCGGTTGCGTCGAGGTCGCGATCGAGACCGCGCCGGCCCTTGCCGGTGGCCACGGCCAGCAGGTAGCCGGCCGCGGCCAGCTCGGTGAGCACGGGGGCCGCGCCGGGGAAGAGCAGGTTCCGGTCCTTGTAGGTGGCCAGCCAATGGTGGCGGTAGCGCTCGATCACCTCGAGCCAGGTCGGCTCGTCGACGTCGAGCCCCACCGCCTCGCGAGCCTCGACCAGGCCGAGGCCGACCATGCGCCGCACGCTTTCATCCGAGACCGGCCCCAGGTCGAGGTCGTCGGCCGCCTGACGCATGCAGGCGACGATCGAGGCGATCGAATCCATCAGAGTCCCGTCCCAGTCGAAGACCAGGAGGTCGAAGTCATTGGCCATCAGGGGGTTATTCGCTCGAGGGAGGTGGCTCGCCGGCGACGTGGTCGAGGGCTTCCCGGGCCGTCTCGGCCTGGCTCGCCAGCACGCTCACTCGGAAGGGCGGCTCCTGCACGCCGTGGAAGGGATCGAGACGCAGCGAGTCGAGCTCGGAGACGTGGGATTCGATGCCGCACGCCTCCAGGTAGGACTGGGCCGCTTGCGCCTCGCCGCGGGTTTCGAAGCGGGCGATGGTCTCGAGGTCTTCCATGGCGGTGAGGAGATTCTACTCCATGCCGGCGGCCGGGGCCGGCATCACCAGCTGATCGACGACCGTGGCGCCGGCCGGCACCTGGGCCCGCAAGGCGAGAATCGACCGCGCCACCCGGGCGCCCGCACCCACGACTGCGCCCGGCAGCAGCACGGAGCCCTCGACCCTCGCCCCGGCCTCCACCCTCGCCGCCACCTCGAGCACCGACCGCGCGATCTCGGCTCCCGGAGCGACCTCCGCGTGCTGGGAGATCCAGCTGCCCCCCTGGCCGTGGCGCGCGGCCCAATCGAGCAGGGCCTGGCGGTAGCGGTCGGGGGTGCCGAGATCGTGCCAGGGCTGGTCGGTCTCGCAGGCGGCGAGGCGAGCCCCCTCCTCGAGCAGGGGCTGGTAGAGCCCGGTGACGAAGTCCGCCGGCCCCGGCGGCACTCTCGCCAACAGGGCGGAGGACAGCGCGTGGGCGCCGGCGAAGACCCGTTGGCGCACCGCGGTGCCCACGGCCGGCAAACCGGCGCGCAGCGATACCACGTAGCCCTCCGCGTCGAGGCCACATCCACCGCCGAACTCCGCCGCGGCGGCGCCGGCCGCGAACAGCAGGGTGGCCGCGGCGCCGCTCTCCCGATGGCGGGCCAGCAGTTGCTCGAAGGGCCAGTCGCAGAGGCTGTCGCCGTTGACCACCAGAACGGTCTCGGCCTGGGCCAGCAGGTCCCGCACCGGGCCCAGGGCGCCCAGCGTGCCGAGGATCTCGGGCTCGTGAGACCAAGTGAGCCGAAGGCGCCCGAAGCGGCTGCCGAAGTGGTCGCGGATCGCCGGCCCCAGGTGGTGGAGGTTGATCGCCACCTGCTCGCAGCCGACCTCGTCCAAGCGGACCAGGGTGCGGGCGAGCAAGGGCATCCCGCCTACCGGCAGCAGGGGCTTGGGCACCAACGTGGTCAAGGGACGCAGGCGGGTGCCGAGGCCGGCGGCCAGCACCAGCGCCGAGACGCTCTCGCTCACTCTTCGCGGAAAATCATGTCGGGAGGTGCGTCCGGGTGGCTCTTCAGATAGTCCTCGTAGAGCCGCAGGTAGGTCCGGCGCTCGGACTTCGCGAGGTCGAGGCCGCAGCGGCGGGCCACGGTCTCGGCGCCGTCGCCTTCGAACTCCACGAAGTCGCCGATCGGAGTGTGGTCGAGGGCAACGGTGATGCCGCCCAGGCGCCACTCCTCACGCATCTTCTGGTACCGCCGCACCACCCGGAAGCCCAGGGCCTCGAGCAGGGCCCGCGCTGCCTCGGAGTCGTCCACACGGGTCTCATGCTCGGTGCGCACCTTGGTGCGGCCCTCGAAGTGGGCGGGTCCCTTGAAGGTCAGGAAGGCGCCCCGGGTGTCCACCCGCAGGCGCAACACACAGCCTTTACTGTGGAGGTCGTTGCTGCGATCGAGAACCCAGTTGTCCTCGAAGCTGGGAGGGCCGGAGCGCTCCGCCTCCATCTCGAGGAGGCGCTCTCTCAGTTTCTCGTGCTCGACGCCGTCGAACTTGATCTCACGTTCTTTCTCGCTCTTGCCGCCCATGGAGTCCGTCTCACGTTGCGCCTGCCAGATCGAGCAGCCTTGCCGTGGCCCGAATGCCGTTCTCGAAGTGGCTGATGTTGAACTTCTCGTTAGGTGAATGCAGGTTGTCATCGTTCAGGCCGAAGCCCATCAACGCCACGGGGACCTCGAGAACCTTGCCGAACGTCGCCACGATCGGGATCGAGCCGCCTTCGCGCACCCGTACCGGGCGCTTGCCCCAGGTCGCCTCGAGCGCGGTGATCGCCGCCTCGACGAGAGGGCCGGCGGTGTCGATCAGCACCGGATCGGCGCCGTGGAGGTGCTGCACGTCCACCCGGACGCCCGGCGGCGCCACTTTGTGAACGTATTCGGTGAACAGGCGGCCGATTTTCGCCGGTTCCTGGTCGGGGACCAGCCGCATCGAGACCTTGGCGCCGGCCCACGAGGGCAGCACTGTCTTGGCGCCGGCGCCCTGGTAGCCGCCGAAGATGCCGTTGACGTCGCAGGTGGGCCGGGCCCATACCCGCTCGAGGGTGGTGTAGCCCTCCTCGCCGAAGGTGCGATCGATCCCGAGCCCCGCGCAATAGTGCGCCTCGTCGTAGGGCAGGCGGGCGAACTCCTGGCGCTCCCAGGATTCGAGCGGGAGCACGTCGTCGTAGAAGCCGTCGATCAGGATGTGGCCGTTGCCCGGGTCGCGCAGGCGGGCGATGATCGTCGCCAGAGCGTTGGCCGGGTTGGCCACGCCGCCGCCGAAGGTGCCGGAGTGCAGGTCGCGGTTGGGGCCGGTCACCTTGAGCTCCATGTAGCAGAGGCCCTTCAAGCCGTAGAGCAGCGAGGGCTGGCCGGGGCCGTACATCGAGCTGTCGGAGACCACCACCATGTCGCAGGCGAGGCGGCGACCGGCGTCCTCGCGGACGAACTTCTCGACCGCCTCGCCCCCCGACTCCTCCTCCCCCTCGATCAGGAGCTTGACGTTGACCGGCAGGCTGCCGCGCTCGGCGAGCATGGCTGCGATCGCCTTGACGTGGGCGAAGGACTGGCCCTTGTCGTCAGTGGCGCCGCGGCCGACCAGCAGATCGCCCTCGACCGTCGGCTCGAAGGGAGGGTTGCGCCACAGCTCGAGGGGGTCGGCCGGCTGGACGTCGTAGTGGCCGTAGAACAGGAGGGTGGGCTTGCCCGGTGCGCCCAGCCACTCGGCGTAGACCAGCGGGTAGCCGTCGGTCTCGAGGATCTCGACGGCGAGACCGGCGGTGCGCATCTTGCCGGCCAGGAAGTCCGCGCAGCGCAGGACGTCGCTCTTGTAGGCCGGGTCGGTCGAGATCGAAGGGATCCGGATGTAGTCCTTGAGCTCTTCGAGGTAGGAGCCCTTCTCTCGCTCGATGCGCTGGAGCACGTCCGCCGTCGCCGCTGCCATTCACCCACCTCCTTGGGGAAACCTCTCCGTTGTCGGCAGTCTAGCAGGGTGTGGCTGGATCTCGCGGCGGCTCCGCGCCGCCTGCCCGAGGTCCGCGAGCTGGTGGCCGCCGGCCTGGCCCTGGTAGCTTCTACGTCCATGGTCGGTACTTCTGGATCCAACACGTGCCCTGGATGGCGGGCTGCGCTCCTACCACTGAGCCTCACACGAGGCTGGCATGGCACTTTGGCGGCGGGGACCGGGTGAAGCGCCGGCCGTGGTACTCGACATGTGGGTCCAAGACGCCGATTCTTTGAGCCCTGCCGTTCTCGCGCTCTTCGACGAGGAGCTCCGGCGGGGCCTCGATCCTCGCGTTGCAGACGCCGATGAGATGTTCCGGGTCTTCTACTGGGGGCATGGCGAGGACCGCGATCAGGCGCTGGCGATGTACCTCGCCTCGGGGAAGGCCATCTGGGCAGCGGCTCGCGCAGCCCTCGAATGGCATTTCGGCGGGCTCGATCGGATCTCCCGGCTCCTGGACTTCGCCAGCGGCTACGGCCGGGTCACGCGCCACATCGTGACGGATCTTGCCTCGGATCGCATCGTGGTCTCCGACATTCAGCCCGAGGCGATGCGCATACAGGCCGAGCAGTTCGGTGTCACGGCGGTGGTCTCGACGACGAATCCCGCCGAGCTGGATCTCGAGGGTCCCTTCGATGCGATTCTCGTCTCGTCGTTGTTCACTCACCTGCCTCAAGAGACCTTTCGATCCTGGCTCGCCAGACTCGGCAGCTTGCTGTCCGAGCAAGGCGTGCTCTTGCTGAGTGTCCATGACACCAGTCTGCTGGGCGCCGAGGGAGCCGAGACAGACTTCGTCTTCCGGCCAGAGAGCGAGAGCGATCGTCTGAACGGTAGCGACTACGGCAGCGCGTGGGCCAGTGAAGCCTTCGTCAGGGCTGCCGTCGCCAAGGACCTCGGCGAGCACGCCATCACGCGCCTTCCCCGCGGTTTCGCCAACCTCCAGGATCTGTACGTGATCTCGCGGCGGCCCGGTGTCTCGTCTGCGCCGCTCGAGCTGCCGATCCTCCTGGACGGTTTCGTCGAGAGCTGCGAGCTGGCTGGAGCCTCCAGCCTGCAGCTGTCGGGCTGGCTGACCGATCGACTCCTGAGAGAGCGGCCGCGCGAGCTGCGGCTCTTCATCGAGGGTCGCCTGGTGACGCAGGTGCCGGGAGACCAGCTACCAGAGCGTGGGGACGTCGGCCATCTGTTCGGAGAAGGATCGCTCGGGGCCTGGGGCTACGCAGTGGAGGCCGACCTGGGGCGTCGCTGGCGGCCCGAGCGGGAGGTTCGGTTGACCGCGGCTCGTGCGGACGGATCGGAGGCGGTCCTGTTCTGCCGCAGCGTCCAGGCAGGATTGCTGTACTCGGCGCGAATCGCCCGCCGGATCCTGGAGCGTGAACGCGAGGCCTGGAGCCGGCAGAAGAGTGCGTTCGAGCACGCGCGTTCCGAGGTCACAGCCCTCGCCGCACGAATCGAGCAGCAACAGGCCGTCGGCTCGGCCCTCGAAGCGCGGCTGGCGGCGATGGAAGCGAGCCGCGCCTGGCGGCTGGCCCGCCACTGGTTCGCCTTGCGCGATCGAGTCAGGCGCCTGCTCGGGCGGGCGCGACCCGCCTCCCACCCCGCCTCGAAGCCGCCCTAGGCCCGGGTATCTGCCAGCGCTCCTCGTAAGCCCTCAACTCTCGTCGAACGGCTGGGGCGGGGCGATCCAGTAGCCTTGGGCGTAGTCGAGGCGGATGTCGAGGACGGCCGAGAGGATCTCTTCGCTCTCGACCCCCTCGCCGATCACCTGGAGGCCCAGCTCGTGGCCGATCTGGTTGATCGAGCGCACCAGGGTGCGGTTGATCGGCTCGGCCTCGATGCCGGAGAGGAAGTCCCCCGAGACTTTGAGGAAGTCGACCGGCAGGTTCTTCAAGTAGGCGAAGGAGGACAGCCCACTACCGAAGTCGTCGAGGACGAAACGCACGCCGCGGGCCTTGAGCTCGGAGATGAAGCGCAGGGCGCCGTCGAGGTTGGCCACCGCAGCCGTCTCGGTGATCTCGAAGAGCAGGCGGTGGGCGTCGACGCCCGTGGCCTCCAGCCGCTCGATGACGAAGTCGAGGAAGCTCTCGTCCGCTAGGGTCTCCCCGGAGAGGTTCAGGGCCAGGCGGTCGAGGCGCCGGCCGCCGAGCGAAGCCCCCTGCTGGAGCAGCTCGAAACTGCGTGCCACCACCCAACGATCGATCTTCGAGATCACCCGGTAGCGCTCGGCCGCGGGCACGAAAGTGCGGGGCAGCACCAGCTCCCCCTCCTCGTTGACCATGCGGATCAGCACCTCGCCCAGCAGACCGCCTTCGGCGGCCGTGGGGTCGAGGGGCTGGATCGGCTGGCAGTAGAGGCGGAAGCCGTCGCTCTCGAGCGCCTTGTGGATGCGGTGGATCCAGTCCATCTGGCGATAGCGCTGGGCGAGGGCCTCATCGTCGGCGAGGTACTCGTGGATGCGGTCGCGGCCACTCTCCTTGGCCACCATGCAGGCGATGTCGGCGGCGATCATCAGGCTGGTGGGGGTGTCCCCCGAGCGGGCGGCGACGTAGCCGATGTTGGCGTGGGCCTCGTAGACCCGGTCCTGCCAGACGAAGCGGAAGCTCTGCAGGGCGCTGCGCAGACTCTCGGCCACGGCACGGGCATCGCTCGCGCCGCCGGCCTCGGCGATGAAGCCGAACTCCTCGGCGGCCAGACGGGCCAGGGGGTAGCGGTCCTCGGCCCACTCGGTCAGGCGGCGGCCCGCCTGGCGGATTAGCTCGTCGCCGGCCAAGTGGCCGCTGGTGTCGTTGACCACCTTGAGCTGGGCGAGGTCGACCTGGAGCACCACCAGGCAGCCCGCGGAGGCCACCACGCGCTCGAGGGCCCGCGCCAGTCGTCGCTCGAAGGAGGAGCGGTTGGGCAGGCCCGTCAACAGATCGTGGGTGGCCAGCTCGAGACGCTCGCGCTCGATGTCGCGCACCGCCGTGACGTCCTTGAAGGCGAGCACTGCGCCCAGCAGCTCGCCGCCCGCGCCCACGATCGGCGAGGCCGAGTCGCGCACCGCGCGCTCGGAGCCGTCCCGGGCCACCAGCACCCGCTGCCCCGGCAGCATCACCGGCCGCCGCTCCTTCAGGCAGCGGTCGACCGGGTGGGGCAGAGGGACGCGCGAGCTCTCCTCGACCACCCGGTAGACCTGGTCGAGGGTGAGGCCGATGGTGTCGGTCGCCGAGCAGCCGGTCAGGCGTTCGGCCACCCTGTTCATGTACTCGATGGAGCCCAGGGGACCGGTGCGGATCACCCCGTCGTCGATCGAGGCGAGGGTGGTCTCGGCCCACTCCTGCTCGCGGCGCAGGGCGAGCTCGGTGCGGACTCGATCGGTGATGTCCTGGGAGACGCCCAGGATGCGCACCACCCAGCCGGTCTCGTCGCGGATGGCCTGGCCCCGCTCGGCGATCCAGCGCACTTCTGCCGAGGGTGTGACGATGCGGTGCTCGACCGAGTAGTCGCCGTCGCCGAGGATGGCCAGGCGGACGGCGGCGAGCAGGCGGGTCCGGTCGTCGGGGTGGACCATCCGATCGAAGAAATGGCGGCTCTTGAGCGAGCCGGCGGGAATCGGGAAGCCCAGGACCAGACCGGCGTCCTCCGAGACCACGATGTCGTCGGAAAGCAGGTTCCAGTCCCAGGTCAGCAGCTTCGCCCCGCGATGCGCCATGCGCAGGCGCTCCCGGCTCTCGAAGAGGGCGATCTCGGCCTCCTTGCGATCGGTGATGTCGAAGGCGGAGGCGAGGCCCGCGGGCTCGCCGTCGAGGAGGATGCGGGTGGCGGCATAGTCCACCCAGCGCTGCTCTCCCGAGCGGGTCAGCAGCGGCATCTCATAGCGCGATGGCACCGGCCCGCCGGTGAGCCGCGCGTCCCGGCGCGCCCGCAGCTCCTCGCGGTAGTCCGGGTGGATCAGCTCCATGGAGTCCATGCCGAGGAGCTCTTCGACGCTGTAGCCGGTCAGCAGCGCGGCCGCCGGGTTGACGTAGAGGAACCGTTCGCGAAAGACGAAGATGGCGACCGCGGTGGACTCGGCCAGGGCTCGGAAGAGGGACTCGCCGTCGTGATGGGGCACGGCCGTCGACAGAGGCTCGGCCTCTTTCGGCTGCGAGAGCTCCTGGATCGGTGCCCGTTGCATCTGGCGCAACTCCAGTGCTGGCCTGCTCAGAACCCGCGATCGATGGCGAACATCGGCTTTCGGCCATTATACGGAAGTCGGCGCCCTCTACCTGGCAAGGGACGCCGTCGCCATTCGGCGACGCGCCACCGCCATTGGGCGGTGGCAGGGAAACGGCGCCGGGGGAGCCGCGTACCCTGACCTCGAAAGGCTCGCTCCCTTGGCGAGTGAAGGAGGTCGACGATGAACCTGGAAAGACGAGGGATTCGCTACGAGACGCTCGCCTTCGGGCTGGTGCTGGTGGCGATCGGCGGCGCGTTCCTGGCGGAGAAGCTCGAGTGGGTAGAGCTCGGCGAGCTGGTCCAGCTCTGGCCCCTGATCCTGATCGGGGTCGGCGCCTTCGGTCTGTTCAAGGCCGAGCGGCGCGGGCAGGTGCGCTCCGCGCTGTGGCTGATCGGCGTCGGCGCCTGGGCGTTGGCGAGCGTCTTCCACACCGCCGGGCTGCATTTCGGCAACTCCTGGCCCCTGCTGGTGATCTTCGCGGGCCTGGTCGGCATCGCCCTGCCCAAGGCCAAGGAGACCTGGGCGGACGGCCTGTGGCCCCTCGTCATCGGCGTCTGGCTGCTGGTCAGCGTCCACGGCTGGGGCGGTCTTCACTGGGGCAACTCCTGGCCCGTGCTGTTGATCCTCCTCGGTCTGCTTTTGCTGCTCCGGGGGACCGGCTTCCTGCCGCGCCGCCGCGTCCAGGCCGAAACCGAGAAGGAGGTGCTGTGATGAGGGAAGCCAAGCTCGACGTCTCGTTCGGCCGCATGGCGGCCGGGCTGATCGTCATGACTCTCGGTCTGCTCTTCCTGCTCGACAACCTGGACGTGCTCGAGATCGACGACCTCGGCCGCTGGTGGCCTCTGCTGCTGGTGGCGCTGGGAGTCGGCAAGCTGGCCGACTCCCGGGGGCGGCGTGGCGGCGCCGTGGTGCTCATCGTGGTCGGCCTGCTCTTCCTGGTGACGAACCTCGGCTACCTGCCCCTCACGATCGGCCAGCTCTGGCCCGTGGTCCTGGTCGCCGTGGGCGGGCTCCTGATCTATCGCGCCCTCCAGGGTGGCTCGGCGCTCGAGGAGCGCACCGAGGAGTCGCAGGTCACCCACGGTGTGGCCGTGATGTCCGGCAACACCCTGAGCAACCACAGCCAACAGTTCCGGCGAGCCTCGTTGACCGCGATGATGGGGGGCTGCGAGCTCGACCTACGGGGGGCCGCAATCGGCGGCGGCCAGGCGGTGGTGGACGTCTTCGCCCTGATGGGCGGCGTCCACGTCGCCGTGCCGCGGGGCTGGCGGGTGAAGAGCGAGGTGATCCCTCTGCTGGGCGGAGTCGACGACCAGACCGAGCCTCCCGCCGTGGACACCGACCAGGAGCTGCTCATCCGGGGCACCGTGATCATGGGCGGGGTGGGCATCTCTCACAAGATCGAGCGGGACGACGAGGACTAGGGAACCTCCATGCTGCCTCGCCTTCTGCGCCCCCCCCGGGGCCTGCATCGGGTCCTGGGCTACTTCGGAGCCTGGCTCGCCCTGGGTGGCGGCATCGTCTACCTCCTGCTCGCCCCCGATCCCGGGCGGCGGCTCGAGGCCGGCGGGCTCGCCGCCCTGCTCGCCCTGCTCTTCGCCTTCATCGGCCTCGCCGCCCACTATCCCTGCCGGGCCACGCCCCTGGTGGGGGCGGGGGCGGCGAGGCTGCTGCTCACTCATGGCTTGGCAGCGATCTTCTCCTCCTCCCTGTGGCTGCTGGTGGGGCAGCTCGGCGTGCGGGCGCGCGCGGCCTTCGGGACCGACGACCTGGCCCGGCTCTTCGAGGCGCGGCGCCCGGCCCTGCTCGCCCTGGGTGCCCTCTTCTACCTGCTGGCGGCGGCCCTGCACTACGTGCTCCTCGCCCTGGAGGAGCGGGAGCTCGCCCGTCGCCGGGAGCTGAAGCTCGAGGTGGCCGCCCGCGAGGCCGAGCTCGCCGCCCTGCGCGCCCAGGTCAACCCCCATTTCCTGTTCAACACCCTCAACTCCCTGGCCTTCCTCTGCGGCAGCGACCCCAAGGCGGCACGTGCGATGTCGATCGCCCTCGGCGACTTCCTGCGCGCCAGCCTCGAGAGCGGCCGCGAGAGACGGGTGCCCCTCGAGCGGGAGATCGAGCTCGCCCATTCCTACGTGGCCCTCGAGCGCTTCCGCTTTGGCGAGCGGCTGGGCTTCGAGGTGGTGATGGCCCTCGATGCCCAGGGGGTGCCGGTGCCCGCCCTGCTGCTCCAGCCCCTGGTGGAAAACGCCGTGCGCCACGGCGTGGCCAGCCTCGCGGCAGGGGGCACCATCGAGCTGCGAGCCGAGCGCAAGGGGCCGGAGCTGCACGTGACGGTGACCAACCCCTACGATCCGGCCCGCCCCGCGACCGGCAAGCGGACCGGCTTCGGGCTGGCCGGCGCCGAGGAGCGCCTGCGCCTGGCTTACGGCCGTGCCGCGCGCTGCCAGAAGCGAGGAGATGGGGGTATCTTCGTGGTCGAGGTCACCCTGCCGATCGAGGCCCCCGATGCGGATCCTGTTGGTTGACGACGAGGCCCCGGCCCGCGCCCTGGTGCGCGAGTACCTCGCGGGCATGGCCGGTTGCGAGGTGGTGGGCGAAGCCTCGGACGGCTTCGCGGCGCTCGACGCGATCGCCCGCCTCGACCCCGACCTGGTGCTGCTCGACATCCAGATGCCGGGCCTCGACGGCTTCGAGGTGGTCGAGATGCTGGAACGGGAGCCGGCGATCGTTTTCGCCACCGCCTACGACGAGCACGCTCTCAAGGCCTTCGAGGTCGGTGCCGTGGACTACCTCCTCAAGCCCTTCGACGAGGCCAGGCTGGCGCGGGCGATCGAACGAGCCCTGGCCCGAGGCCGGCCCGCCGGCGCTCCGCTCACCGCCGCCGCCCGCCAGGTCCGCCGTCCCCTCGAGCGCCTGCTCTTCCGCGAGGAGGGCCGCGTGCTGGTGGTGCCCGCGGCGGCGGTGGACTACGTCGAGGCGCGGGGGGACTACGCCGCCTTCCG
>JBIOYC010000065.1:0-5567 GCA_044869955.1 Thermoanaerobaculia bacterium
AAGATCTCGTCAACGATGTCCCCTCCCTCCCTCCCCTCCCCCAAGGCCATCGCCCAGGCGGTCGCCGGCCGGGTGATCGGGCAGCGCACCGCCGTCGAGGAGATGGCGATCGCCCTGGCCAAGCACGTGGCGGGGTTGTCGACTGGCAACATCCTGATGATCGGCAACTCGGGGAGCGGCAAGACGACCCTGATGCGGGCCGTGGAGACGTACCTCGCGGCGGATGCGGAGCTCTCTCGCCGCGCTACCCTGGTGCGCATCCACGCCAACGTGCTGGGCGAGGAGGCGAGCGCGGGCCGGCCCGGGCAGGCCGTGCTCGGGCGGCTGCTCGAGCGGGCCCGGGCGCAGCTCGGCGAGGCCGCGGGCCTCGACACCTTGCTCGAGCATGCCGCCGACGGCATCGTCTTCGTCGACGAGGTCGACAAGATCCGCGCCCGCCTCGGCAGCCGCCCGAACGTCGCCGGCATCCGGGCCCAGGAGGCCCTGCTCACTCTGATCGAGAACGAGGCCGTGCCCCTCGACCTGCCGGCCTGGGCGGGAGGCGGCGTTCGCATGGTCGACTCGCGGCGGCTGCTGTTCGTCTGCGCCGGCGCCTTCGAGGGGCTCTACGACGAGGTCTACGACCGCGTCACCATCGGCAAGGACCGCGGCGCCCTGCAGCCGAGGACGGTGGTCGAGGGCGGGAGGGTGCGCGAGGAGCTGCAGTTCTCCCTGCGCGACTGGCTGCGCAACGAAGACCTCTTCGACTACGGCATGAGCCCGCAGTTCCTCGCCCGCTTCGACGCCTTGGTGCTGCTCGAGGACCTGGGAGAGGATGAGCTGGTGCGCATCTTCCTCGAGGCGCCCGACTCCGCCTATCGCCAGTCCCGCGCCTACTTCGAGGCCCGCGGCCTGCACCTCGCCCTCTCTCCCGACGCCGTGCGGCGGATCGCCGGCGAGGCGGTGCGCCAGCCTCGGTTGGGCGCCCGTGCCCTGCGTGAGGTCTTCCGCCGGGTGATGCGGAGTTACGAGTTCGAGCCCGAGACCTTCGCCAAGGGCGGCGCCTTGCTCATCGACCTTCCAGAGGTCGAGGCGGCGCTGGCGTAGCTCGAGCCGCGCGCAGCCGCCGGATCTGCCGCAGCCGGCGCCGGCGCAGCCGGCGCTGGACCAGGCCGGGCAGCAGGCTCACGAAGCCGAGCAAGAAGAGGGTCAGGAACAACTGCTTGACGATGCCCGCCCGCTCGCCCGCCGCCGCCTCGAACACCGAAGCGTAGAAGTGGGTCCAGACGACGATCGAGGGCGCCAGGCCAATCGCCGTGGTGACCAGGAAATTCGCCGGTCGGATCCCGGCGAAGGCCATGGCGAAGTTGACCACCGGGAAGGGCAGAGGCAGAAATCGGCTGCCGACCAGCGTGAAGAAGCCCCGGCGGGCCAGGCGGCGCTCGACCGGCCGCAGCTTGTTGCCGACGAAGTGGTGCACCAGGTCGGCACCCAGGGCCTTGGCCACGAAGTAGGTGGAGGTCGCGCCGCAGAGGGCACCGAGGAAGTTGTAGAACGAGCCGTAGCGAGCGCCGAAGACCAGCGCGCCGGCAATCATCAGCGGTGTGGCCGGCAGGCCGAGAGGCGAGAACAGAACGTAGAGCGCGACCAGCAGGATCGGAGCCCACCAGACGTCGCCGAGCCGATCGATCAGCGCGACGATGGCCTCCTTGGTGAACTGATCCCCAACGGGTGTGAAACGCACGATCGCCGCGGCCCCCGCCACCAGCACCACCAGCAGGGCGAAGCGCAGGAGGGCGCGGCGGGGAATGTGGCGGATGAATCGCACGGGCTAGCCGGAGGTGGGCTCGAGGAAGAGGAACTGCCTCATCTGCTGCTCGAGGATCTCGGGCGAGCGCGGGTCCATGAAGTTGAGCCGCAGCTCGTTGATCACCATCACTTCCATCTTCAGCCATTCGGCCCAGCAATCCGCACACACCCTGGCTTTGAGCTCGGTTGCGAGCTCGCCCGGCGGCAATGCCACGCGGGTGAGGCGAGGCCCGTTCTTGGCACAACGGGAGCAGCGGAAATCCTCCGACATGGATCCTCCTCAGGCTCTCGCTTCGGCGACCACCGAGCGGAAATACTCGATGGTCTTGACCAGGCCCTGCTCGAGGGAGACGCGCGGCTCCCAGCCGAGGCGCGTGCGCGCGAGGGTGATGTCCGGCTGGCGGATCTTGGGATCGTCCTCCGGCAGAGGATGGAAAGCGAGAGGGCTGGCGCTGGCGGTCAGGCGCCGGATCGTCTCGGCGAACTCGAGGATGGTCATCTCGCGCGGGTTGCCGACGTTGCACGGTTGTCCGAGATCGCTCATCAAGAGCCTGAAGATACCTTCCACCAGATCGTCGACGTAACAGAACGAACGAGTCTGGCTGCCATCGCCGAAGATCGACAGTGGCTCACCGGTCAGGGCCTGCTGCACGAAGGCCGGCACCACGCGACCATCTTTCGGTCGCATGCGCGGCCCGTAGGTGTTGAAGATGCGGACGATGCGGATGTCGACACCGTGGTAGCGATGGTAGGCCATGGTCATCGCCTCGGCGAAGCGCTTGGCCTCGTCGTAGACGCCGCGCGGCCCTACCGGGTTGACGTTACCCCAGTAGCTCTCCGGCTGCGGGTGCACCAGCGGGTCACCGTAGACCTCGGAGGTCGAGGCGAGCAGGTACCGAGCCGCCTTGACCCGGGCCAGGCCGAGGGTGTTGTGGGTGCCGAGCGAGCCCACCTTGAGAGTCTGGATCGGTAGCTCGAGATAATCGATCGGTGAGGCCGGCGAGGCGAAATGCAGCACGTAGTCGAGCGATTCCTCGACGAACAGCGGCTTCGAGACGTCGTGCTCGATGAAGCGGAAATGTGGATGTCCGGCGAGACCGGCGAGGTTCTCGCGCTTGCCGGTGATCAGGTTGTCGACGCCGACGACGGCCATGCCTTCGCCGACCAGTCTTTCGGCCAGATGCGAGCCCAGAAAGCCCGCTGCACCGGTCAGCAGTGCGGTTTTCACGCCGGCTCCGTCGCCGGGCGAGCTTCACCGCGCCCGACCGAAACGTAGTGGAAGCCGGCCGCCGCCATCTTGTCGGGGTCGTAGAGGTTGCGCAGATCGATCAGCAGGGGCTGCTTGAGGGCCGCCTGGAGGGCGCCGAGGTCGAGGGCCCGGAACAGGTTCCACTCGGTCAGGATCAGGGCGGCGTCGGCGCCGGCAGCGGTCTGGTAGGGGTCTTCGCAGTAGGTCAGGTCCGGCATCATCTGGCGGAAGGGCTCCATCGCGGCCGGATCGAAGGCGCGGATGGTGGCCCCGCGCGCCACCAGACCTTCGAGGATCGACAAGGCCGGCGACTCGCGGATGTCGTCGGTCTCCGGCTTGAAGGCGAGACCGAGGGCCGCCAGGGTCTTGCCGGCCACGCCGCCCAGGGCGGCGTCGACTTTTTCGATCATCCTCTCCTGGGTCGCCTGGTTGACCTCGAGCACTGCCTCGATGATGCGGAAGGCCTGGCCCTGCTCGCGAGCGATCTGCGCCACGGCGCGGGTGTCCTTGGGGAAGCAGGAGCCGCCGAAGCCCGGGCCGGGGGCGAGGAAGCGGGGGCCGATGCGAGCGTCGAGCCCCATGCCTCGCGCCACCACCTCGACGTTGGCCCCGAGGGCCTCACACAGCTGGGCCACCTCGTTGATGAAGGAGATCTTGGTGGCCAGGAAGCCGTTCGAGGCGTACTTGATCAGCTCGGCGCTTTCGACGTCGGTGACCACGAAGGGCACGCCGGCCGTGTGCAGGGGGGCGTAGACGTCGAGCATCACCGAGATGGCCCGGGAGTCCGCGGAACCGATCACCACCCGGTCCGGGTGCATGAAGTCCTCGATAGCCGAGCCCTCGCGCAGGAACTCGGGGTTGCTGACCACGGCGAAGTCGGCGCCCGGGCCGGCCTTCTCGCGCACGAGGCCGGCGATCATCTTGCCGGTGCCGATCGGCACCGTGCTCTTGGTGATGATCACCTTGAAGCCGTTCAGGTGCTCGCCGATCGAGCTCGCGACCTCGCGGATGAAGGTGAGGTCCGCCGAGCCGTCGGCCTTGGGCGGAGTGCCCACGGCGATGAACACTGCCGCGGCGGCCTCGATCGCGGGGCCGAGCTCGGTGGTGAAGGAGAGACGGCCGGCGCGTTCGTTCTTGGCCACGATGGCGTCGAGGCCGGGCTCGTAGATGGGGATCTCGCCGCGTCTCAAGGCGGCGACCTTCGCGGCGTCCTTGTCGACGCCGATGACGTGCATGCCGAAGTCGGCCAGGCAGGCACCGGTGACCAGGCCCACGTAGCCGCTTCCCACGACACAGATCTTCATGCTGGACCTTTCGTCGATTTCTTTCGCGAGGCCGTCCGCGGGGTCAGCGGCCCGCGCCGTGCTGGCGGTACCAGGCCACGAAGCGGCGGAGACCTTCTCGGATGGGGACCTTCGGGGAATAGCCGAGGAGCTGCCGAGCCTTGGAAACGTCCGCATAGGTGATCGGCACGTCCCCGGGCTGGGTCGGAAGATACTCGATCAAAGCCGGCACGGCAAGCTCGGCCGCCAGCCATTCGACCAGCTCCGCGAGGCTGGTGGTCTCGGCTCCGCCGAGGTTGACGATCTCGAAACCGGGGGAGAGATCGAGGGAGGCGACCAGGCCGTCGACGATGTCGTCGACGTAGGTGTAGTCGCGCCGGGTGGAGCCGTCACCGAACAGGGGCACGGCCTTGCCCCGCGCCAGCAGGTCGGTGAATTTGTGGATCGCCATCTCCGGCCGCTGGGCCGGGCCATAGACGGTGAAGAAGCGCAGGCAGGTGGTCTCGAGGCCGTAGAGGTGGTGGTAGTTGAAGCACAGCAGCTCACCCGCTCGCTTGGTGGTGGCATAGGGGCTGATCGGCTGATTGACCTCGTCCGTCTCGGCGAAGGGGACCTTCTCGTTGATGCCGTAGACCGAGGAGGAGGAGCCGAAGACGAAGGTCTTCGGACCGTGCCGGCGCGCCGCCTCGAGCAGGCGCAAGGTGCCGATGCAGTTGACGTCCTCGTAGAGGATGGGCTCGGCCAGGCTGGGCCGCACGCCGGCGCGGGCGGCCAGGTGCACCACGGCGTCGAAGGAACCCTCGCGGAAGAGCCGATCGACCAGCCCGAAGTCGCGGATGTCCCCCTCCACCAGGCGCCAGGCGGGATCGCTGAGGAAGGGCAGGACGTTGACCCGTTTGCGGGCCGGGTCGTAGAAGTCGTTGAAGTCGTCGAGGGCGGTGACCTGGTCGCCGCGACCCAGCAGCCGCCGCGTCAAGTGGGATCCGATGAAGCCGGCGCCGCCGGTGACGAGCACCCTCTTGCTCATGGCGGCGGATGGTATCAGCTGAGCCCCTCGCGACGGCTGTCGCATCGGGCCATCGCGAGGCCGTCGCGCTGGTCCCTGGCGAGGGACCGAGGTCCCACGCTACCTAGACACGTCCCTGGCGGGACGGGGGAGGGGAGGGTGACAGCTGAGCCGGCCACTGTCGGCCCCGTTGTCGTCCTGAGCGCAGCGAAGGATCTGGGGGGAGGGGGAGACGGCCCCC
>JBIOYC010000066.1:0-10210 GCA_044869955.1 Thermoanaerobaculia bacterium
CTGTGCACCTTTACTGCACTCTGGCGGTGAACCCTGATGCGGTATGTGTAGAATAGGTGGGAGGCTGTGAAGCCGGGGCGTTAGCCTCGGTGGAGCCAACGGTGAAATACCACCCTTAGCGTTCTGAAGTTCTAACCCAGGCCCGTGATCCGGGTCGGGAACAAGGTCAGGCGGGTAGTTTGACTGGGGCGGTCGCCTCCCAAAGAGTAACGGAGGCGCTCGAAGGTTCCCTCAGGCTGATTGGAAACCAGCCGTAGAGTGTAAAGGCAGAAGGGGGCTTGACTGCGAGACCTACAAGTCGAGCAGGTACGAAAGTAGGACTTAGTGATCCGGTGGTCCCGTATGGAAGGGCCATCGCTCAACGGATAAAAGGTACGCCGGGGATAACAGGCTGATCTGGTCCAAGAGTCCACATCGACGACCAGGTTTGGCACCTCGATGTCGGCTCATCGCATCCTGGAGCTGAAGCCGGTTCCAAGGGTTCGGCTGTTCGCCGATTAAAGTGGTACGTGAGCTGGGTTTAGAACGTCGTGAGACAGTTCGGTCCCTATCTCATGTGGGCGTAGGATACTTGTGGGGATCTGTCCTTAGTACGAGAGGACCGGGACGGACGAACCTCTAGTGCACCAGTTGTCGCGCCAGCGGCACAGCTGGGTAGCTATGTTCGGAAAGGATAACCGCTGAAAGCATCTAAGCGGGAAGCCCCCCCCGAGATGAGGTATCCCTGAAGACCCCTCGAAGACGACGAGGTTGATAGGCGGGAGGTGTAAGCGCCGCGAGGTGTTGAGCTTACCCGTACTAATCGGTCGATTGGCTTGACCATTAATTCAAGCTGGAGCGCGGGCCAGCGAGTTCTATCGCTTGTGATCCAATTCAGTTGAGATCCCGGTTTTTCCGGTGGTCGTAGCGAGGGGGAAACACCCGTTCCCATTCCGAACACGGAAGTTAAGCCCCTCAGCGCCGATGGTACTGCATGCGCAAGTGTGTGGGAGAGTAGGTCACCGCCGGGAGTAAATTGTTTAGAGGGCCCTCGCTCAGGCGGGGGCCCTCGCCTTTTGTAGCGTCGGACAGGCGGGAACGGACCTTGCTGTGTTGCACCTCTCGTGCGGCAAGCCACTCATCTCATCCGTTCCCACCTTGCCCTCTTGCTCTTCGCCCTACCGGCGGGGCTCGCAGCTCAAGAACCAGCGGGTGCCTTCGTCGAGCGCACCGAGGTCAGACTCGTCGAGCTGGCAGTTCGGGTCCTGCGAGGTAGCGATCCAGTGCGCAGCCTCAAGAGCGCTGACTTCATCGTCCTGGATCGAGGACGCCCCGTCGCCATCAGCGGTTTTGAGGTGATCGAGCGGGGCGGGGCCGCTGCACCAGAAGCAGCCGTCGCGCCGCCTCATCGGCCCGAGCGGATCCTTCTTCTCTTCGACTTCGCCTACTCGAGTGGAGCAGGGCTTGCTCGGGCCGTTGCGGCGAGTAGAGAGATGGTGGCCTCGGGTCTCGAGCGGGACAGTCAAGTCGGTGTTGGTTTCTTCAGCACTCTGAGGGGAATGAGGCTCGTTGCACCCGTCACCGAGGACTCGAAGTTGGTGCATGCGGGTCTCGACTGCATCGAGGGTCTTCTGGCTCGTGATCCCGAGCGAGCCACGCGTTCCCTCCAGACTGCTGTGTCAGGGCGGACCGGGTCGACATCGCCCCCGTATGCCACGATCGAGGAAGTCCACGCCGAGGCGACCATCCTGGTACGCTCGGATCCTTACTGGCCCCACCGAAGCATCATCAGGGCTCAGGCTAGAGGCCTGCGCGAGATTGCTGAGACCTCCCCGGAGGAGCTCGGGCCGGTGCGCGTGATCTGGCTCAGCCACGGCTTCGACAGTAGCTTCTTGACCGGACGTGGAGGGGCTGCTTCCCTGGCCGAGCTCGAAGGAGCCTTCAGGGCGCTACGCCAGCGGGGGTGGGTCGTGGATGCTATCAACGTCGATGGTGTAAGGGTCGGTATCGGCCGGGAGTCCCTGTTCTATGTCGCGAACGAGACGGGAGGTGAGGCCTATGAGAACTTCAACCAGCCGAGTGAGGCCCTAAGTTTGATGCTGCGCCGAAGGAGCCTGACGTACCTACTGGTGCTCGATGTCAGCGAGACCAGGCCGGATGGGCAGTTTCACCGACTCAAGGTCCGTCTTCGCGACGGCCAGCCGGGAACCCGAATCCTCCACCGCCCCGGCTACTATGCGCCGGAGCCGGAGCTTGACACCCCCCTCCCGCGGTCGTAGCCTTGCGCCTTGCCTCTGGCCACGCGGATCTCGCGCGGCTTCAATGTCCTCACTACTGCGAGTGTCATGGCTTCGAGCAAAGGTACCCAGCTCGTCATCGTCGAGTCCCCGGCCAAGGCCAACACCATCGGACGTTTTCTGGGGAAGGGCTTCCGAGTCGAGGCCAGCTATGGCCACGTGCGCGACCTGCCCCAGAACGCTGCAGAAATCCCCGCGGGAGTTCGCGCCGAGGAATGGGCTCGGCTCGGCGTCAACGTCGACAGAGACTTCGAGCCCCTCTACGTTATCCCCGCCGAGAAGAAGAAGCACGTCAAGCGTCTGAAGGACGCGCTGGAGGAGGCGGATCAGCTCCTCCTCGCCACCGACGAGGACCGCGAAGGCGAGAGCATAAGCTGGCACATTCTCCAGGTCTTGAAGCCCCCCAGAGGGCTGCCCGTGGGCCGGATCGTTTTCCACGAGGTCACCAAGGAAGCGATCGAAGAAGCGCTGGCCAACCCCCGCAGCGTAGATGAGAAGCTGGTGCGGGCCCAGGAGGCGCGAAGAGTCCTGGATCGCCTCTACGGCTACACTCTTTCCCCCCTACTCTGGAAACGGGTTGCACCGGGCCTCTCGGCCGGCCGAGTCCAGAGCGTCGCCGTGCGGCTTGCGGTTCTTCGCGAGTGGGAGCGAATCCGCTTCAAGAAGAGCGCGTACTGGGACCTCAAGGCGCTCTTGGATGCCGACCAGGGCGGCTTCGAGGCTCGTTTGGTGCGAATCAACGATCGCCGCCTGGCCGATGCCCGGAGCTTCGACCCGGCGACCGGTCAGCTGGGCGACCGAGCGCGACTCGTGCTCGACCAGGCCACCGCCGAGAGCTTTGCCCACAGCGCTCGCTCGAGCGAGCCGTGGAAGGTCGCCTCTCTCGAGCGGAGCCCAGGCGTGCAGCGCCCGGCTCCCCCCTTCACGACCTCCACCCTCCAGCAGGAAGCCAATCGCAAGCTGAGGTTCGCCGCCCAGCGCACCATGCGATTGGCCCAGCAGCTCTACGAGGGCGTCGACCTGGGCGGCGAGCGGGTCGGACTGATCACCTACATGCGCACCGACTCGACCAGCCTCGCCGGGCGGGCGATTGAGCAGGCGCGACGGGTGATCGCCGATAGCTACGGGCCGGAGTTCTTGCCCGATTCAGCGGTTCACTACAAGACCAAGGCAAAACGCGCACAGGAAGCCCACGAGGCCATTCGCCCTACGGACCTGGCTCGTCGGCCCCAGGACGTGGCGAAGTACCTCGATCCGGACCAGGCGCGGCTCTACGAGCTGATCTGGAAGCGCACCATCTCCTGTCAGATGCTGCCCGCTCGCTTCGAGCGCACGGCAGTCGAGGTCTCGGTTCGAGGAGAAGGACCGGACGGAGCGAGCTCCGTGCTCACCTTCGCCGCGAGCGGCAGAAGGATCACGTTCCCGGGTTTCCTACGGGCCTACGTCGAGGGCAGCGACGATCCCGAGGCGGAGCTTGGAGACCAGGAGACACTCCTGCCTCCACTCGAGGAAGGGCAGCGCTTGGCGGCACGCGGTGTCGAGGCCGAAGGCCACGAGACTCGACCGCCCATGCGTTACACCGAGGCCAGCCTCGTCAAACGGCTCGAGGAGGAGGGGATCGGCCGGCCATCGACCTATGCCACGATCATCGGCACGATCCAGGACCGCGGCTACGTCTGGAAGCGGGGCAACGAGCTGATCCCCACCTTCACCGCCTTCTGCGTCACCCAGCTGCTGGAGGAGCACTTCGGCGACCTGGTCGACACCCAGTTCACGGCCCGGATGGAAGACGAGCTCGACGAGGTCGCCGCCGGCGACCGAGAATGGATCGCCCTTCTCCAGGACTTCTACCATGGCGGCCCTGCGGCCGGACTCCTCCAGCGGCTGGAGAACCTGAAGCTCAGCTTCCCGGCGGTGCCGATCGGCGACGACCCTCGGAGCGGAGAGAAGCTCCTGGTGAAGATTGGTCGATTCGGTCCCTACCTGGTCCGCGGGGAGGGAGGCAAGGGCAACACCATCACCTTGCCCGACCAGACTCCGCCAGACGAGCTCACGTTGGTGCGTGCCGTCGCCCTCCTCGACGGCAAAGCCAACGCGGCCACGCCCATCGCCACCGACCCCGCTACCGGCCGCCCCATCACCGTCCAGATGGGCCGCTTCGGGCCTTATCTCGAGGTTGGACTGGGAGAAAGCGAGGAAGGCAAGCCGAAGCGAGTCTCCCTACCCAAAGACCTGGCGCCCGAGGCAGTCACTGCCGAGATCGCCCAACAGTTGGTCTCCCTCCCCCGAACGGTTGGTAGGCACCCGGCGACGGGCGAGGAGATCTCCGCCGGGCTCGGTCGCTTTGGCCCGTACTTGAAGCACGGTGACGAATTCCGCAACCTCGGCACGTGGCAGGAGGCCTGCGACATCGCGATCGATGCGGCCGTCGCGCGGCTGGCGCAACCGAAGGGTGGCGGTCGTGCACGGCGCTCAGCCGCCGAGCCCACCGTCTTGAAGGAGCTGGGCACCCTTCCCGGCGCTGCGGGCATGGTCCGGCTCCTTGCGGGCCGCTACGGTCCCTACGTCACCGATGGCAAGGTCAACGCTTCCCTGCCGAGAGGTGCCTCACCGGAGGAGCTGACCGCTGAAGGAGCCGCAGAGTTGCTCGCTGCCAAGAGGGCAGCGGGGAAACCCGCGAAACGGCGCCCGCGCGGACGGTCCTGAGCCGCTGAGGATAAGATCCCTCCCGCGATTCCATACAGGAGCCAGCCGGCCGCATCGGCAGGCACTCGCCTCCGAGGGAGGATCCGATGAAGAGCGTGGTCACCGCGATCCTGGGCGGCGGGCAGGGCTCACGACTGTGGCCCCTGACCAAGAATCGAGCCAAGCCCGCGGTGCCGGTTGGAGGCAAGTTCCGGTTGATCGACGTACCGATCTCGAACAGCCTCCACGCGGACGTTCGGCGCATCTTCGTCCTGACCCAATTCAACAGCGCGAGCCTCCACCAGCACATCTCGCAGACCTTCCGGTTCGACTCCTTCTCTCGCGGCTTCGTCAACATCCTTGCGGCGACCCAGAGCCTGGAGAACCGCGACTGGTACCAGGGAACGGCGGACGCCGTTCGCCAGAACCTCGACCGTCTGCTCCACCAGCGTCCGGCCGAGATCCTGATCCTGTCGGGAGATCAGCTCTACCTGATGGACCTCCACTCCTTCGTCCTCGAGCACCGACGACATCGCGCGGACCTGAGCGTGGCCGTCAAGGCAGTGCCGCGCGATCAGGCGAGCGGGTTGGGGATCATGCGCGTCAACCACCAGGGGCGCATCATCGAGTTCGTCGAGAAGCCCAGCGACGACTCGGTGCTCGATCGCCTGGCGGCGGACGAGGGCACGCTGCGGCGGCTCGGCTTCGACCCGGCAGACGGACCGTTCCTGGCCAGCATGGGTATCTATACGTTCCGCCCGGAGGTTCTGCGCGAGGTGCTCGAGGGCACGGATGACCACGACTTCGGCAAGGAGGTTATCCCCAAGGGGATCCACGACTACAAGGTCTATGCGTTCGCCTATGGCGGGTACTGGCGAGACATCGGCACCATCGGCAGCTTTCACCAGGCGAACCTCGAGCTCGCCCTCCCCGTGCCGCCGCTCAACCTCTACAGCCCGGACAAGCCGATCTTCACCCACCCCCGCTTTCTGCCCGGGGTGAAGGTCAACCAATGCCACGTTCATCACGCCGTGATCTGCGACGGTAGCATCATCACCGGCGCTGGGATCACCTGGTCGATCGTCGGCGTTCGATCAGTGATCCGTTCCGGAACGGAGATCCGCAACAGCGTGGTGATGGGCGCCAACTTCTTCGAGCCCGAGGACCACGTCCCCGGAGTGCCCCTCGGCATCGGCCATGACTGCGTGATCGAGAATGCCATCCTCGACCGCGACGTCCGCATCGGTGATCGGGTCAAGCTCGTCAACTCCGCCGCCGTCCGCGAAGCGGACGGCGATCCCTGGTCGATCCGGGATGGCATCATCGTGGTCCCCGCCGGTTCGGTCATCCCCGACGCCACGGAGGTCTGATCGCATCATGGGCTCTCCCCTCTCGATCTGCCTGGTCTCCTCCGAGCTGACCCCTTTTGCCAAGACGGGCGGCCTGGGAGACGTCGTCGCCTCCGTGGCCCGCAACCTCCACCTCGCCGGTCACGACGTTCGCACCTTCTTGCCGCTTTACGCGCAGATCGATCGCCAGAGCGTGCCGTTCGTTCCCGTCTCCTTCCTCCGCGACGTGCCGATCCGCATGGGCAGTCGCACCTATTCGTTCACCGCTTACAGCGCACCACTGCCGGGAACGGGCCTCCCTCTCTATTTCCTCCATTGCCCGGTGCTCTACGACCGGCCGGGGATCTACACCGATGATGCCGACGAGGCCGTACGCTTCGCCTTCCTCTCGCGAGCGGCGCTCGAGTGCTGCCAGCGCATGGGCTGGGCCCCGGACGTCTGCCACGCCAACGACTGGCACACTGCGCTCCTGCCCCTCTACCTGCGCACGGTCTACGGCTGGGACCAGCTCTTCTCGCGCACGCGGACCCTGCTGACTCTTCACAACATCGGCTATCAGGGCATCTTCCGCTCGAGTCTGCTCGGGGACCTCGGGCTCGCCGAGGCTGCGTCCTTCCTCTACCAGGACGACCTCGCGCAAGGCCGCATCAACTTCCTCAAGACCGGCATCGTCTATGCCACGGCGTTGTCGACGGTCAGCAAGACGCACGCGGAGGAGCTGCAGACCGACCGCTACGGCATGGGGCTGCAGGCGATGCTGCGGGCCCGGGCCGATCACCTCTTTGGCATCGTCAACGGGATCGACGTCGACGTCTGGGATCCCGGTCGAGACCAGCTCCTGCCCTACAACTACTCGGCCGACGACCTGACCGGCAAGAGGCTGGACAAGCGCTACCTGCTCGAGGGGATGGGTCTCAGCTCGGACGGCGACGGAGCCCTCCTGGGCATCGTGTCTCGCCTCACCGCCCAGAAGGGCTTCGATCTCTGCTTCGACGTCTTGCCAGGCGTTCTCGCCCAGCGCGACCTTCGCCTGATCGTGCTGGGGACCGGCGAGGACAGATATCGCCACTTCTTCGAGGGCCTCCAGGCCCGCTTTCCTGGCCGGGTGGGTTTCTACTACGGCTACAACGAGAAGCTGGCCCACCTCGTAGAGGCGGGCGCCGATCTCTTCCTGATGCCCTCGCTCTACGAGCCCTGCGGTCTGAACCAGATGTACAGCCAGCGCTACGGCACGCCGCCGATCGTCCGCCAGACGGGAGGCCTGGCCGATACCGTCGACTCCTTCGATCCTGCAACCGGCGAAGGCACCGGCTTCGTCTTCCAACACTTCACCTCGGAGGGCCTGGAGTGGGCCTTGCACCGTGCCCTCGACGCCTACGCGCATCCTGACACCTTCCTGAGGGTGATCCAGAACGGTATGGCGCGTGACTTCTCGTGGCAGACCCAGATCCAGCGCTACGTGGAGCTGTATCGAGCCCTGCTCGGCGGCCTGCTTTAGGACTCCTCGGAGTCCGGGCCGACGAGAAGGCTTGGGGGCTTCCGCTTTTCCTCGAGAGCCGAGGATAATGACGTCATGGGGCGTGGGGGCGGAACCGTTCGCTGGCGGAAGATCGAAGCACTGGTGCGTCGGCTCGAGCCACGCATCATCCGTCTCTTCGAGGACAACTCCGTCGACCCCAACGAGGCCGCTCGCCTGCTCGAGGAAACGGTCACTCTCCTGCTCTTCCGCTGGACCGAGGTCGCCAAGCCGGAAATCTGGATGATGGAGATGCTCGAGCACCGGGTGCGTCGTCTGGCTCAAGGCGAGCCGCCCAGCTAAGGCTTGGTGGTCGCCGCAAGCCTGGCCTCGAGCACCGAGAAGTCCGCGTCCGCATCCTTCGCTTTCTCGAGCGCACCTTCCAGCTCAGACTTCCTGCCCATCTGGTGTGCGGCCAGAGCGAGCAGGAGCGCTCCCTCCGCGCTCACGACCGTCTCCTTCTCGAGGACCGGCGCGGACAGCAAGGAGAAGGTCTCCTCAGCCCGCTTGCGCTTCCACGCCAGGCGAGCTCGGGTGACCAGGAGCGACTCCTCGAGCCAGTTGGCATTGGCTTTGTCGATCGATTTGGCAGCTGCCCCGATCTCGGCGTCGGCTACGTCGAGCCGATCCCCGTCGAGGGTCAGCCGGGCCAGCAGCAGGTGGAGCCGGGCATCAGCCAGCCGAGCCTCCTCGGCGAGCTCCTTCTCGTTCGCCGTGTCCTCGTACGCCGGGCCGTCGAAGGCCTTCGCGGCCAGGCCCTGCCGGCAGACCTCCTCCGCCTCGGGGGCCCGGGCGAAGACCAGGTCACCGGCGCGGTTGAAGAGAGCCCGCTTGGGAGTGCGCTTCTGGTTGAAGAAGCGGCCGAAGACCTGCCGTCGCCCGTCGAGCCAGAACTCCTTGGGCTCGTCCTCGACGCCGATGTCGAACTCCGTGACCGGACCGGAGAGCCGCAGTCGACCGAGGACGCGAGTGTTGCCGATCTCTTCGGGGTCGAGCTTCTCGCGCTTCTTCTTGCCGACCTTCTCCGCCGCCGAATCGAAGACGGCGATCTCGAACGGCGCGTACAGCTCGAACGCCTCCTCCGACCGCAGCAGCTCTCGAACGCTCGAGACGTCCAACCCCCCATCCTCCCGCTCGACGACCCGGAAGCGCACGTCGAAGGGCATCAGCTGCCGCGCCTGGCCCCGGACGTGCCACTTGCCGTCCTCGGCCTTCTCGAAACGGTAATCGTAGTGAATCTCCGGGATGCCCACTCCGGTGACGAACTGGCGGACGAAAAGGTCCAGCTCCTGGCCGGTCAACCGCTCGAGCAGGTCGAAGAAGGCCTGCGTCGATACCGGACGGTGATCGACCACCCGCACGACTTCCTTGAGCGCCTTACGGAGAGCGTCCTCGCCGAGCTCGCGGGCCAGGGTGTCGAGGACCACGGCTCCCTTCTTGTAGATCACCGGACCGTAGACCCCGTCGGTCTCGCTCGAGTCGAGGCGTGCCCCCAGCACCAGCGGCCCGACCGACTCGACGGGCTTGCCGGAAGGAGTGGTCCAGGCCAGGTCGCCCTGCCAGCCGCTGGTCGGCCCGACGCCGAAGCGCAGCGTGTTGTTGAGCTTCTCCCGAGCGAACAGCACCGCCGCATAGTTGGCCATCGCCTCGGAGAGCCATTGGTCGCGGTAGCTCTCCCAGCCCACGGCGTGCCCCCACCATTGGTGGGCCAGCTCGTGGGCGATCACCGTTCGGGGGTCCTCGTAGCCAACGAGAAGCCCCCACAGTCCGGTGGTCTCGGAGACCATCTCCCGCGACAGGCTGAGCAACCCTGGGAGGGACTGGGAATACAGCCGTGCCGTGGTAGCCAGGGTCAGCTCGTCGAAAGGATAGGGCCCGAAAGTCTCCTCGAAAAAGGGCAGGGCCAGCTCACTCGCGTCGAGCAGATAGTCGCGGTACCGCTTCTGTTGGGCGTAATCGACCGGCGAGAGCGCCACCCGAATCTTCACGTGGCCGACCTGACGCGTCTCCCAGGTGAAGCGTCCGACCTCGAAACCGAAACCCGCCGCGAGATGATCGATCGATCGCCGTTCCCAGCGCTGCCCGCGCTCCTCGCCGCTCCCCTCGAGCTTGCCACCGGCGGCGAGCTCGAGGCGATCCGGCCAGTGGAGGGTCACCTCGTAACGGGCCCGGTCGAGAGTCCCGGTGTGGGGATGCCAATCGAAGCTGTTGGCCAGCGCGAAGTCGCCGATCTCGACCTTCTCGAAAAGCCGCCCGGCGTACACGACCTCGATGGTCGTCGTCTCGGAAGCGGCGAGGGGACGGTCGAGGGCGACGAAGATCTGGCCCCGCCTCTGGCGATAGAAGAGGGGCTTGCCTTCGCCGTCGGTGACGGCGCTCGCCAC
>JBIOYC010000067.1:0-6572 GCA_044869955.1 Thermoanaerobaculia bacterium
GCCCAGTGGGAGCTGGGGGACATCCACTGGGCCGGCCGCGGTGTGGCCAAGAACCCTTCCGAGGCTTATTTCTGGCTCGGTGTCGCGGCCCAAGCGGGCGTCGAAGAGAAGGGCCTGCTCGACCGTGTGGCCCGGGAGCTGACCCCAAAGCAGCTCGGCGAGGGCAGAAGCCGCATCGAGCGCTGGCTGGCCGAGCACCCCGAAACGGAGGACTGAGCGGGTGTCGAGACGGCCCGCCCGCTACCCCGTCTCCAGCCTCCCGAGCAGCCGGAGCAACCCATCCAGGATGGTCAAGGGGTGGGGCGGGCAGCCGGGGACGTAGAGGTCCACCGGGACCACCGAGTCGGCGCCGTTGTGGACCTCAGGGTGGTCGATGTAGGGCCCTCCTGAGATCGCGCAGGCACCCACGGCGATCACGATCTTCGGCGGCGGCACCGCCTCCCAGGTCTTCTTCAAGGCGAGCCGCATGTTCTCGGTCACCGGGCCGGTCACGATCAGGCCGTCGGCGTGGCGGGGCGAGGCGACGATCTGGATGCCGAAGCGGCCGAGGTCCCACACGATGGTCGACAGCACGTTGACGTCGGACTCGCAGCCGTTGCAGCCCCCGGCGCTGACCTGCCGCAGCTTGAGCGAGCGCCCGAAGAGCCGGCGCGCCTTCTCGTCCAGGGCCTGGGCCAGCCGCACCGTCTCGTTCTCCCGCACCACCAGGTCGTCGCGCGTGCGCGCAGCCAGGCGATGGTCCCGTCCGTAGCTGACGGCGCCGCTCGGGCAGGCCGAGGCGCATTCGACGCAGAAGAGACACCGGCCCAGATCCACGCCCAGCGAGGGCGTCAGGGTCATCGCGCCGGTCGGGCAGGCCTCGACGCAGGCCGTGCAGCCCTCGGCGCAGCGGTCGGGGGCCAGGATCGGATGGCCGCGAAAGCGCTCGGGCAGGGTCGGGGCCGGGCCCTCGGGGTAGGCGAGGGTGCGGTGCCCTTGGCGGATCCTCGCGGTGAGCAGCTTGATCATCGGCGGCGCCTTCTCTCGAGCGATCAGAGGTCGTGACCGCAGTAGGACAGGTTGAAGCTCTTGTTGCACAGCGGGAAGTCCGAGATCTGCCCGCCCCGAAGCGCGTAGGCGAGGGCGCTCCAGTTGTGGAACGACGGGTCGACCACCTTGTAGCGCTCGAAGCGCCCTTCCCCGTCAGTGAGCGCCACGTGACAGATCTCGCCACGCCACCCCTCGACCAGCGATACCGCCAGGTGCCCGGGGGCGATCGCGCCCCCTTCCGAGCGAACCGGGCCGCGGGGGACGGCCTCGAGCTGCTCGCGCACGAAGGCCGCCGAGCGCTGGATCTCGAGCCAGCGCACGTAGGCGCGGGCGAAGACGTCCTCGCTGTCGGCCACCGCCACCGGGATGTGGTGGAAGCGGAAGATGCCCGAGGGATGATCGCGCCGGGCGTCCCGATCGAGGCCCGAGGCCCGCGCGGCGGGCCCGACCAGGCCGAGGGCCTGGGCCACCTCGCGAGGGACCGCGCCCGTGCCCTCGAAGCGCTCCATCACCGAGGACGAGTCCCAGAGCAGCTCGATCGCCGAACGGGCGTCGTCGAAGGCACGTTCCAGGCGCTCGCGGAGCCGTCGAGCCTGGGTCTCGTCGAGGTCGAAGTGCGTGCCCCCCGGGCGCACCAGGCCGCGGCCGAAGCGACTGCCGCAGAGCTCCGCCGTCAGGTTGAGGAAGTCGCCGCGGATGCGGCCGCAGTAGGAAGCGGTGGGGAGGAAGCCGACGTCGCCGGCCATGGCGCCGAGGTCGCCGACGTGGTTGGCCAGCCGCTCGAGCTCCAGCGCGACCCCCCGCAGGGCCGAGCCGCGGGCGGGTGGGTGGGCTCCGCCGAGGGCTTCGAGGACCTCGCAGTAGGCGGTGCCGTGGCCGATCGTGGTGTCCCCGGCCACGGTCTCGAGGTAGTGGATGGAGCGGCGATCCGGCCCACCGGCGAGCGCCCTCTCGACCCCCCGATGCTGGTAACCGAGGCTGATCTCCAGATGGAAGACCTCTTCGCCGTGGCATTGGAAGCGGAAATGTCCGGGCTCGATGACGCCGGCGTGGACCGGTCCGACCCCGACCTCGTGGACCTCCTCCCCCAGCACCTGGTAGAGCTCGCCGGCCGCCGCCAGCCGCCGCACCGGCTTGAGCCACGGATGCCCCTCCGGGTGGAGGCCGTGGCCCTCGGCGATCTCGCGCTCGAAGAGGTGGACCTGTGGGCACTCGGGCGTGAGCGACGGGAAGGTCCCGCCCTCCACGAGGGTCGTGCCGACGGCGAGGTCGGCCTTCTGGTCGTCGGCTAGCACCAGGTAGAGCCGCGCCGAGCCCTCCTCCGCGGTGGCGAAGAGGGCCACCACCCTCAGCCCCCGGGCGGTCGCCTGTTGCAGGCTGGCGGCGAAGTCGGCCCAGGCGAGCTCGGGAAGCTCCTGCCGTGGCAGCGCGCTGCCGGGCTTGAGCCGGACCAGCCGAGCCAGCGCGCTCATCGCCCCACCTCGAGGGCAGCCGCGGCGTTCTCGATCAGGGTGCGCACGGCCGCGGGCAAGTGGAGGCCGAAGAGCAGCACCAGGGCGAGCAGGCAGAGGGCGGGGACGAAGGTCGTCAGGCTGTCGCGGTAGGTCGACCTGCGGGCGCTCTTGGGCGGTCGTCCCTGGAGGGCCGCGAGCGAGGTCGCGCCCATGCCGGCGAAGACCAGGAACAAGAAGGCCAGGAAGAGGCCGGCCACCAGCCAGCGGTGGGCGGCGAAGGCCGCCTTCAAGATCAGCAGCTCACTGACGAAGAGGCCGAAGGGCGGCGACCCGGTGACCGCGAAGAGGCCGAGCAGGAAGAGGGTGCCCGACAGGGGCAGCCGGCGGATGGCGCCATGCACCTCGGTGGTCGTCTTGCCACCGAAGGCGCGATGGATGTTACCGACGGAGAGGAACATGGCTCCCTTGCCGAGGGCATTGTTGACCAGATGGAGCAAGGCCGCGAAGGTGGCGCCCGCGCCCAGGCCGATGGCGATCACCAGGATCCCCATGTGCTCGACGCTGGAGTAGGCGAGCATCCGCTTCAGGTCCCGCTGGCCGAGCATCAGGGCGCCGGCGACGCCCATCGAGACCAGGCCCATGGCGACCAGCAGGCGGTTGGCGTAGACGCCCTCGCCGGCCGCGGCAGTGATCTGGGTCAGCCGGAGCAGGGCGAAGAAGGCGCAGCTGGTCAGGCCGCCGGCCAGGATCGCTCCCACCACTCCGGGTGCCTCGCCGTAGGCATCGGGCTTCCAGGTGTGCATCGGTACCAGCCCCAGCTTGGTGCCGTAGCCCACCAGCAGCAGGGTGAAGCCGGCCCGCAGCCAGGGCTTCGAGAGGCTCGTCGCCGTACCCAGGAGGTCGCCGAAGAGCAGGGACGCTTCGCCGCCCCCGAGCACGGCGGCATAGCCCACGAAGAAGGAGCCGAGCAAGGCCAGGGCGATCCCCACCGAGGAGATCACCAGGTACTTCCAGGTCGCCTCGATCGAGCGAGCGGTGCGATTGAAATAGATCAAAGGTGCCGTGGCGAGGGTGGTCGCCTCGATGCCGACCCACAGCAGGCCGAGGTGCTGGGCGTAGGCCACCAGGCTCATGGTGCCGAGGGCCGCGAGCATGCAGGCGCAGAAGCGGCGGTTGGCGCGCTCGACCCGGTAGCGCAGATAGCCCACCGAGTAGACCGCGCAGGCCAGGAACAGCAGGCTGATCACCCCGAGCAGGAGCCGGCCCGGCGCGTCGAGGCGCAGCCAGGCGCCGCCGCCGGCCGCCGTCGAGCCGCCCAGGATGGTCGCGGTCACGGCCAGGTGGGCCGCCGCCGTGGCCGCGAGCAGGCGGGGGCGCCAGCGCTTCGAGGGGGTCAGGAAGACCACCACGGCCATGAGGAGAGGCAGGACCACCGGGAGGGGCGGCATCGGCTATTCCTTGAGCAGCGACATCCGCCGCGTGTCGAGGGAGGCGAACTCGCGGTTGATGTGGTGGAGGATGATGCTCAGCACGAAGATGCCCACGAAGAGGTCGAGCAGCACCCCGGCCTCGACCAGGAACGGCATGGCCTCGAGCAGCAGCAGCCCGAAGATGAAGATCCCGTTCTCCAGGATCAGATAACCGAGCACCTGGCTGATCGCCTTGCGGCGGGTGGTGATCACGATGAAGCCGGCGGCGACCGTGGCGAGCGACGCGGGGATCAGCAGGGGAGCCAGCCGCGTCTCGGCGAGCGGCAGCTGGCTGCTGGCGGCGACCGCGAGCACGGTGGCGAAGGCCCCGAGCAGGAGCGACGGCAGCAGGCCGAGGGAGGGCTCCACCTCGCGTTTGATCGCCACCTGATCGAGGGCTCGGAAGAGGATGCGGGGGATCAGCCAGCCCTTGAGCAGGACGCTCGCGAAGGCGACCGCCAGGACGGGGACGTTCAGCGTGCCGTGGGTGGTGACGGCCAGGACGCCCAACAGCACGCCCTGGAGGGCCACGGCCCGCACCACCGTGCTGATCCGGCTGGTGCCGAGGGCCACCAGGTTGATCAGCAGCAGGCCGGCGACGAGGGAGCTCAGGAGGGAGGTCATGGCGTCTCAGCGGGAGAGCAGGAGGAAGGCGAAGCCGCAGGAGAGCACCGCGGCGATCAGCAGGGTGGGGACGTGGAGGAGGCGCAGCCGAGCCATGATCGACTCCACCACGCCGATGCCGACGGCCACGGCCAGCAGGCCGAGCGTGAACAGCCCCAGCCCCAGCCAGCCCTCGACGTCGGCGGTGGCCGCGATCACGTGCAGCAGCAGGGCCTCGAGCACGAAGAGCTTGACGGCGGCGCCGTACTCGATCAGGGCCAGCAAGGGCCCGCTGTGGTCGAGGACCATGACCTCGTGGATCATCGTCAGCTCGAGGTGAGTGTTGGGGTCGTCGACCGGGATCCGGCTGCACTCGGTGAGCAGCACGATCAGCAGACCGGCAGCGGTGAGCACCAGCGGCGCCGTGCGCTCCAGCCAGACGCCCCCCTCCGTCGCTCGCAGCATGCCGTCCAGGCTGAACGAGCCGGAGAGGCGGGCCAGGGCGAGAAAGGCGAACAAGAGCGCGGGCTCGGTGAGCCAGGCGAAGCCCACCTCGCGGGCCGCTCCCATCCCTTCGAAAGGCGATCCCGTGTCGAGCGCGGCGGCGGCGGTGAAGAAGCGGCCGAGGGCGAAGAGGTAGGAGAAGAGGACGAAGTCGCCGGCGAAGGAGAGGGGCGCGGCGAACGGCCCCAGGGGCACCAGCACCCCGGCCGCCAGCGCCGTGACCAGGCCGACCACCGGGGCGAGGACGAAGATCCAGGTGGTGGTCGCGGAGAGCGCGACCTCCTTCCGCAGCAGCTTCCAGAGGTCGAAGTAGGGCTGGAGGAGCTGGGGCCCCCGGCGACCCGCCGCCAGCGCCTTGGTCTTGTTGATCACGCCCAGCAGCAGGGGCGGCAGGACCACCAACAGGGTGAGGTGTGCGATCAGGGCCCGCATAGCCGGGTCACCAACCCGTCGAGACGGAGGTTGAAAAGCAGCAGGATCGCGACCGCGGCCACGACGTAGAGCACGTACTGCTGGAGGTCGCCCTGCTGATAGGCGCGGATCCGGTTCACCACCTCGCGCAGCCTCCGCAGTCTCGGCAAGAGAAAGGACTCGAGCACGGTGTCGTCGACCTGGGAGTGGAAGCGGCTGGCTGCCGGGAAGAGCCCCACGATGCGCGGGGCGTGCACCGCGGGTCGCAGCGCCCAGGCGAAGCGGGAGGTGATCAGCTGGGCGAAGGAGGAGGCGGTGTACTGGAGCCGTGGCGAGCCGGTGGCGTAGCCGCAGTCCCAGGTGGGCAGGGCCGGCTGGCGGCTCCGGCCGCGGCGCCAGACCGGGATCACGGCGGCGGTGGCGAGCGCCACGCCGGCCGCCAGGGCGACGGCGGTGGCGGAGATCGGGCCCAGCGGCACCAGCTCGGCCAGGCTGGCCCCCGCGAGCGGGCCAGCGGCCAGAGAGCCACCGGCCCAGACTGCAACGGCTCGCTCGAGGGCCGGAGCGACCAGGGCGGGGGCCACGCCGAGCAGCAGGCAGGCGGCGGCCAGGACGACCATGGGCGCGAGCATCAGGGGCGGTGACTCGTGGGCATCGCGGGCGGCCCTCGAGCGGGGCGAGCCCAGGAAAACCACGCCGAGCACCTTGACGAAGCAGGCCACGGCCAGGGCACCGGTGGCGGCCAGCACGGGGGCGGGCAGGGCAGCCCAGGAGGCGCCCGGGGCGACGGCGGCACGGGCCAGGCCGAGGTAGACGAGTAGCTCGCTGACGAAGCCGTTGCCGGGGGGCAGGCCGCAGATGGCGAGGGAGCCGAGCAGGAAGAGCCCCGCGGTCACGGGCATGCGCCCGGCGAGGCCGCCGGTCTTTTCGAGGTCGCGGGTGCCCGCGGCGTGGGCGACCGAGCCGGCGCCCAAAAACAGCAGCGACTTGAACAGGGCGTGGTTCCAGACGTGGAGCAGGCCGCCGGCGAGGCCGAGCAGCACCCACTCGGGCCGGCCCAGCGACCGCCCCACCATGGCCAGCCCCAGGCCGAGCAGGATGA
>JBIOYC010000068.1:0-21153 GCA_044869955.1 Thermoanaerobaculia bacterium
TCACCATCACGGCCCCGGCGACTGGCTCTTCCTTCACCCAGGGCACCAGCGTCAACTTCACCGGCACCGCTACCGACGCCGAGGACGGCAGCCTGACCGCCGGCCTGGCGTGGACCTCGAGCCTCGATGGCGCCATCGGCTCCGGCGGCTCGTTCTCGACCAGCACCCTGTCGCTCGGCACCCACACCATCACGGCGTCGGTGACCGACAGCGGCGGCCTGCCGGACTCGGACAACATCAGCGTCACCATCAACCCGGTGGGTGGCAGCGGCCCGGACATCTGGATGTCGTTCAAGACCAACACGACGGTGCCGGGCGTGGGCACGGCAGCCGACGAGGACATCGTCTCCTACGACGAGACCACCGGCCTCTGGGCTCTCGAGTTCGACGGCAGCGACGTCGGCCTCGCCAGCTTCGAGATCGGCGGCCTGGCACGCCTGCCGGGGGGCGACCTCCTGCTCAGCGTGACGGTGGCCGGGACGGTCGGCGGCATCGCCGTGGATGACTCGGACATCCTGCGCTTCACGCCCACCTCGCTGGGCGCCAACACCGCCGGTACCTTCAGCTTCTACTTCGACGGCAGTGACGTTGGTCTGACCACCAACGCCGAGGAGATCGACGCGATCGCCCTGGCCGCGGACGGCCGGGTGATCATCTCGACCAGCGGCAACGTCACGGCCACTGGTGCCTCGGGTGGCGACACCGACCTGCTCATCTTCACCGGCACCGTCGGCACCACGACCACCGGCAGCTTCGCCGTGCACTTCGACGGCAGCGACGTCGGGCTCACCGACTCGAGCAGCGAGGACGTCGACGGTGCGGTGCTGACCTCGAGCGGCAACCTGCTGTTCTCGACCCTCGGCCTCTTCACCGTCACGGGTGCGAGCGGCGACAACGAGGACGTGGGCGAGTTCACCGGCACCTTCGGCACCACCACTTCGGGGACCTTCTCCCTGCGGCTCGACCTGAGCGCTCTCGGCATCGACGTGAGCGAGGACATCGGGGCGTTGGAGATCGTCGAGTAAGGCTCGCAGCGAGACTCACCAAGGCGTCGGGGCGGCCAGCCGGTCGCTCCGACGCCGTTCCCAAGCCGCCCGGCAGGGCTGCTATCCTCCCGCCAGGGAGACAGCGACATGGCCCGGATCCGGCGGCTCGATGCGGTGGAAGTGCGGGTGCTGGGTTCCTTGCTCGAGAAGCAGGTGACCACCCCCGAGCAGTACCCCCTGACGGTCAACGGCCTGCTCGCCGCGTGCAACCAGCGAAGCAACCGCGAGCCGGCGACCTCCCTCGGCGAGGAAGAGGTCCTGGCCGCCTTGAAGCGCCTCAAGCAGGAGGCCCTGGTGTGGCGCACCGAGGGCGCGAGGACCGAGCGCTGGGAGCACCTGCTCGACCGCCGCCTCGGCCTCACGCCCGCGGTCAAGGCCCTCATCACCTTGCTCTTTCTCCGTGGCCCGCAGACTCCCGGTGAGCTGCGCACGAGGAGCGAGCGCCTGCACGAGCTCGGTTCGGTGGCCGAAGTCGAGGCCGAGCTCGGCCGCCTCGCGTCGCAGGACGATCCTCTGACCCGCGAGCTGCCCCGTCAGCCCGGCCAGCGGGAGAGCCGGTGGATGCACTTGCTGGGGGAGGAGGACGCCCCGCCCCTCGCGGCGGCGCCGGGCGGGCCGGCGGTTGAGCGGCCCCCAGCCGGAGTGAGCCTCGCAGAGAGGGTGACCCAACTCGAAGAGGCGGTGGCCTCCCTCCGGGCGGAGCTGGCGGCGCTGCGCGCCGACCTCGGGGCCGACTAGCCCGCGGCGTCGTAGGCCTGGCGGATCCAGGCGATCAGCTCGGGGTCGACCTCGGCGGCGTCGGTGACGTTCACTTTGTACTGGCACATGCCGCCGGGGGGCTGGACGAGGAGGCGCGCCGTGCCCTCCACACCCTTCATGTTCAAACCCACCTCCACTCGAGTCTTGGTGGCCGGGCCGATCATGGCGAACTGCTTCTTGCGCCGCAGGCTGACGTAGCCCTTCTTGGGGGCGATCTCGAACGACCCGAAGGTGTCGATGGCTGTCATCAGCTCGTCGTGGATGGGACGCAGGGGAGCCTTGGGGCCAGAGTAGATCTCATCGAGCACGTCACGGGCGGGAGCCGCGCCCGCAGCGGCGGCCTTCTCCGTGGCGGCGTTGAGGTAGGTATACACGAGGGTGTTGGCGTCGCCGTGGCCCATCCCCAGGTCCCGTTTCAGCAGGTCGCGGATCTCGCCATACTTGGTCAGTCCGCTCGCGCGGATCACGGCAAAGAGCTGATCGAGGGATTTGCCGGTCCGGGTCTGGATGTTCCGGAGCTGGGTTTCCACGGCCTGGTCGACGCTGCTCATGGGCACGCTCTCCTCTTGAAGGGCTTGAGCATACACGAGGGGCTCAGCCGGCTCGGTGGGGCGACCTCACCGGCTCGCCATTCGCAGGGCCTCGAGCACGGCCTGGAGGGTCAGCTCCTGCTGGCGGTCGCGGCTGAGGACGGCGAAGCGGTCACCTGGCTGGAAGCCATAGTGGCCGAACTGCGAGTGGTTGCCCCCTTCGAGCAGGACCCAGCGAGTGGCGGCGGGCAGCAGGTGGCGGTTGCGCTCGCTCTTCTCGAGCTCGGCGATGCCGTCCCGGGTGCCGAGCACCTTGGTCACTGGCAGGGTGAGGTCAGCCAGGCTGAAGTCGCGGGGGTGCGAGGTGCCCACGAGCACCAGGCCCGCGAGGCCGGCGGGGTCCTCGTGCGCCATGCGAGCCGCCACGACTCCGCCCTTGGAATGGCCGGCCGCCACCCAGCGCGGGACTTCCGGCACGCCTCGCATGGCGGCACGGGCGCGGCGCAGGACCGTGCCGTCGTCAGCCCCGCCGAAGGCCCCGCGGCGCGGCAGCGCCACAAGCAGCACCGGGTAGCCCTCCCGGGCGACGCCCCGCAGCAGCGGCGCGTAGGCCACCGGGTCGACCAGCGCCCCCGAAAAGAAGAGCAGGCCGGCGCCCGGCCCCGGCGGCGCCGAGCGCGGCCGGAAACTCCACGAGCTCGCGCCCCGGGTCACCTCCACCACGGAATCGCCGACCAGAGCCCGCCGCGCCGCCGGAGTGGAGCGATAAGCGAGCAGAGACCAGCCGACGAAGATCACGAAGGCCAGAGCTCCACAGGTGATCCAGACGCGACGGATGATGGGCCAGAGCGGGCGGCGGGGGGGCATGAGGGCTTTGCTGGTCGGCACGACGGCGAGTCTAGTCCACGCCTCCTCGCTGCCCTACTGCTGCTGCGTCCGGAACCTCCTGGGCGCCAGTCCCTCTCCCGTTGTCATCCTGAGCGCAGCGAAGGATCTGGGGGAAGGGAACCAAGCCCCCCGGCCAGGTCCTTCGCTTCGCTCAGGACGACAAAGGGGCCGAGGGGGACCGGCTCCCGCGCTGAGCGTGAGAACGAGGAATGAGGAGGCAGTCCTCCCCTCCGACCCCTCGCCCGGCGGCCTGGTGAGGGCGGGCTGGGAGAGGGGCAGGGGTGAGGGTCCTACGGCTGGAAGGTGATCCGCAGCAACGTCCACATCTTCACCCGGACCCCCCCTTTGGTGGCGGGTTCGAAGCGGGCGGTCCTGGCGGCCGCCAGGGCGGCGTCGTCGAAGCCGTAGCCCGCCTTGGCGCCGGAGACCTCGGCCCGCTCCACGCGGCCGTTCTCGTCCACCAGGGCGCGCACGTTCACCGTGGCGCTCTTGTTGAAGTTGCGCGCCGTGGGCGGGTAGCGGGGCTCGAGGCGGCTGGCCAGCTTCGGCGGCGTGACGCCCGGGCCGGCCTCCACCAGGTCGCCCACCCGCACCGACTGCGCCCGGGTGGTGGACGTGGCTGCGGGGGCCGGCACCGGTGCTGGCTCGACGGTGCGCGGCTCCTCGACCGGCGCGCTCGATCCAGTGGCCGGGGTCGCCGCCGGCTCCGTGGTGGCGGGGGCCGGCTGGCTGGGGGTGGTGGCCGCCGGGGCGGGCTCGGGGGCGCTGGTCGTGGTCGTCGGCTTCTCGGCGGTAGTGCTGGGGGGTGACGCTGCCGTCGAAGGTACGGTCACCCGGGTGGCCCCGGTCTTCTGGGCGTCGGTCAGGGCCTTCTGCAGGTCGGAGATCTTCGAGTCGTACTGGGACTTGAGGTTCTTCTCCATCGCCGCCGTACGTTCCTCGAGCATCTGGTCGAGCTGCGCCTTGATCTCCTCCGGCGTCATGCTCGTGGCGTGCTCGGCGGTGCTCGCGCTGGCCGGGATGGTGATCGTGGCGTCGGTCTGGGGCAGGGTCTCGACCTTCTTCGGGCCGCCGCCGGAGAGCAGCAGGTAGAGCACACCGGCCACCACCACGGCGCCACCGGCGGCGAGGCCGATCAGCAACCCCTTCTTGTTGCCCTCTCCCTCGGCGGCGGTCTCCGAGGCGGTGTTGTAGGTGGAGAAGACCGGGCCCGCTGGCTTGGCGGCCGGAGCCGGCCGGTCGGCCGCCGGCACCGCCGCGGGCGGCACCACCTGCCGGGCCGCCACGGTGACCGTCTTCTCGACCTCGATCTCCTTGCTCTCCCGGTCGATTTCGTCCCGGAAGAGGGTGTGCATGAAGAAGGCGAGGTTGAAGGTGGTCGGCTGGTAGTGGCGGTCGATCATGATCTTCGCCAGGGCCTTGTGCCAGGAGACCACGTCGGGCACGCGCTGAGCCGCGGGGCCGAGGCTGCGCTTGAGGAGGGTGACCAGCTCAGGCGGGATCGGCATGGCGTCGGCGGCGAGCATGGCGCCGTCCACCTGGGCCACCGCGGCACCGCCGCCTTGCGGCCGCCGGCCGGTCAACAGCTCGAAGAGGATGGCCCCGAGGGAGTAGATGTCGTCCGTCTTCGAGATCGGGGCCCCCCCGAGGGCCTCGGGAGAGAGGTAGGGCGTGACGTCCGCGGCCACGGCCGAGGCCGCCATGCCGGCGCGCAGACCGGGCGCGATCTCGAAGCCGAGGACGCGGATCTCGCCCTCGTTCGACAGCATCGCCAGGTTGGGCATCAGGAAGCCGTGCATCACCCGGTCGTCGTGGAAGCGATTCTCGTAGCCCACGGCGAGGCCGAGGGCGATGCGATCGGCGACGAACAGGGCGAGGTCGGTGGGGATGGGGGAGTGCTCCCGCTCGGCCTGGACCATCAGGTTGCCCAGGCTCTTGCCGGAGATGTACTCGTAGGCCACGTAGGGCACGCCACGGATGCGGGAGAGGTCCACGCCGCTGCCCACGTTGGGGCTCTTGAGCACGTCGTGGAGGGCGCGCCGGTCCGCCACCTTGCCCCAGAAGGCCTGGGCGTCGAGGTCTCGGCCGTTCAACACCCGGAGCAGGACGACCTGCTCCAGGCCCTGCTTGCCGGCCTTGCCGGCACGGAAGGTCTCTCCGAGGCTGTCCTCGAAGAGCTTCTTCAGGAGCACGTAGTCGCCGAACTGTTCGCGAGCCGCCATGGGGGGATCCTCCTCGCAACGGGATGGAGGGCCTTGTTACCGCACGGCGTTTGTGGCTGTCAAATGTTCGTTTTGCTTTGCCTTGCTTTGCCCTAACGCGATGTCGGCCCGTCGGCCCCCCGCTCGCGGAAGTAGCGCCGCTGCCAGCGGTCCACGTTGGCGTTGTGCTCGGCCAGGCTCTCGGCGAAGACGTGGGTGCCGTCGTTGCGGCTGACGAAGTAGAGGTAGGGCACGTCGGCCGGCTGGGCAGCGGCGGCGAGGCTGGCGAGGCCGGGAGAGGCGATCGGCCCCGGCGGCAGGCCGGCGATGCGGTAGGTGTTGTAGGGCGACTCCAGGGCTAGGTCGGCGCGGCGGATGTCGCCGTCCCAGCGGCCCGCGAGGCGCAGCGCGTAGATCACCGTCGGGTCGGCGTAGAGCCCCATACCCAGGCGCAGCCGGTTGCGGTAGACGCCGGCGATCACCGGCCTCTCCTCGGCGGCCTTGGCCTCCTCCTCGATGATCGAGGCGAGGGTGACCACCTCGCGCAGGGAGGGGGTCTGCGGGCCGCCGAGCAGGGGGGCCACGGTTTCCTGCCAGCGGGTCCGGAAGGTCGCCACCATCGCGGCCACCACCTCGGTCTCGGGGAGGCCGGGGGCGAGCTGGTAGGTGTCCGGGAAGAGATAGCCCTCGAGATCGGTGGCGGCGGGGTCGAGGTCGGCGATGAGGCCCGGGGCCCGCATCGCGGCCAGCAGGGCCTCGCGCTCGCCGAAGCCCTCGCGGGCGAGGTGGTCGGCCACCTCCCAGTGGCTCAGGCCCTCCACCACGGTCACCGAACGCTGGTCGATCTCCCCGGCCACCAGCTTCGACAGCACCTGGGGCGCGTTCATGGGTCCGGCAAAGGTGTAGGTGCCGGCTTTGAGCGGTGGGGCGCCCAGCACCAGGCGGTGGTAGGCGCGCGCCAGCAGGGCGTTGGCGAGCACTCCCTCGCGGTCCAGCCGGCCGAGGATCTGGCGCACCGTGCTGCCCGGGTCGATGCGCACCGAGAGCTCGTCGCCCAGGAAGTCCTGGTGAGGCTGGAACAGGCCGAACCAGAGCCAGAGGGAGGAGAGAACCTTGAGGGAAAGCCCGGCGAGGGCGACCTTGGAGAACAGGATGCGGCGCCAAAACGGGGGTCGGGGTGGGCTCATGGTGCGGATCAAAGTCGGCTCCCGAGATCGCGAGCGTGGCGCCGGGCGAGGCCCTCTTCGAGCACGATCTGTGCCGCCACGGCGTCGAGCCGCTCGGGGTGGCGGCGCAGGTCCACGCCGGCCTCGCGCAGGCGCCGGGCGGCCTCGCGGGTGGTCAGGGTTTCGTCGACGAGGTCGAGGGTGAGGCCGGTGAGCTCGGCCAGGCGATGGCCGAAGCGGCCCACCCGTTCAGCCGCCTCGCCCCGCAGGCCGTCGGCGCCCCGGGGCTCGCCGAGCACCAGCAGCTCGACCTCCTCGTCGCGGGCGATGGCGGCGATCCTGCGGGCGGCCTGGCGGTCGTCGGTGCGCTCGAAGGTCAGCAGAGGCAAGGCGAAGCGGCCCTCCGAGTCGGAGATCGCGAGGCCGATGCGCCGTTCGCCGAAGTCGATGCCGAGCGCCTTCACGGGGGCCATTCTACGGGAGCGAGCTCGCCGGAAGGCCCGCTCCTGCGATGCTCGCCCCTGACCCCTACCGGGGTGGCTCCGCTTCTCGAAGCGGCCTTCCGGCGAGCCCGCTGCAGCGAAACCCCTGTGCTAGCATCCTGACCTTCTCGCGCCCGAATGCGGCGGACCACCCAGCAGGAGACGTCATGACTGACATTGTGATCGTAGGCGCCGCTCGCACGCCGATCGGTGCCTTCCAGGGGGCTCTCGCGGCTCTGCCGGCCCCCAAGCTCGGCGCCCGGGCCGTCGCCGGGGCGGTCGAGAGGGCCGGTCTCGCCCCCGCGGACCTCGAGCAGGTCTACCTCGGCTGCGTGCTGCCCGCGGGTATCGGCCAGGCCCCGGCCCGCCAGGCGGCGCTGGCTGCCGGCTGCCCCCCGGAGACCGGCGCGGTCACCGTCAACAAGGTCTGTGGCTCGGGGATGAAGGCGGTGATGATCGCCGCCAACGACCTGCGTGCCGGCGACTACACGATCGTGGCGGCCGGCGGCATGGAGAGCATGTCGAACGCCCCCTACCTCGCTCCGGGCCTGCGCGACGGTTACCGCCTGGGCCACGGCAAGCTGATCGACTCGATGATCCACGACGGCCTGTGGGATCCCTACGGTGACAAGCACATGGGCAATTGTGGCGAGACCTGCGCCCGCCATTTCGGCATCAGCCGCGAGGAGCAGGACGCCTACTCGGCGGAGAGCTACCGCCGGGCCCGCGAGGCGGTGGAGTCCGGGCGCTTCGCCCAGGAGATCGTGCCGGTCGAGATCCCCAAGCGCAAGGGACCGCCGGTGGTGGTCGACCGGGACGAGGAGCCCTTCCGGGTCGACCTCGAGAAGATGCCCGGCCTCAAGCCCTCCTTCCAGGAAGGCGGCACCATCACCGCCGCCAACTCCAGCAGCCTCAACGACGGCGCCGCCGCCCTGGTGCTCACCACCGCGAGCGAGGCCCGGCGCCGGGGCCTCTCGCCCCTCGGCCGCATCGTGGCCCACGCCACGGCCGCCCAGGAGCCGGAGTGGTTCACCACCGCGCCGATCGGCGCCACCCGGAACGTCCTCGCCCGCGCCGGGCTGTCGATCGGGGACGTCGATCTCTTCGAGGTCAACGAAGCCTTCGCGGTGGTGGCCCTGGCCTATCTCCGCGAGCTGGGCCTCGCTGCCGAGAAGGTCAACGTCCGCGGCGGGGCCGTGGCCCTCGGCCATCCCATCGGCTGCTCCGGAGCCCGCATCGTGGTCACCTTGCTCTCCGCCCTCGCCGAGCGCGGCGGGCGCTACGGCTGCGCGGCGATCTGCCTGGGTGGGGGAGAGGCGACGGCGATGATCGTGGAGAGGTATGCGTAGCCCGTCGGCGCTGTGCCTCCTCCTCCTCGCCCTGCCGGCTCTGGGCCAGGAGGCGCCGGCCCCCGTGGCACCGGCAGCCGAGCGCACCGCCTTCCAGCTGCCCTTCCCGGAGGACAAGGGAGGGGGCCTCGCCGCCGGCACCGCCGGCCGGCTGGAGCTCGATCCGGACAAGAAGGCCCGGCTCACCGGCGGTGTCGAGCTGCGCTACAAGGACCTGGTGCTCAAGGCCCAGGAGATCGAGGTCAACCTCGAGACCAAGGTCGTGATCGCCCAGGGCGACGTGGTCATCGATCAGGGCCCCAACCGCCTGACCGGCACCATCGCCACCTACGACCTCGAGACCAAGACCGGTGTGCTGCGCGACGCCACGGCCTCGGTCTCGCCGGAGATCTACTTCAAGGGCACCGAGCTGGCGAAGGTGGCCGAGAACCTCTACACCATCGAGAACGGCACGGTCACCGCCTGCACCGATCCCACGCCGGATTGGAGCTTCGCGGTCAAGCGGGCGCGCATCGAGATGGAGGGCTACGCCCACCTGCGAGGCGCCTCGATGCGGGTGAAGAACCTGCCCGTCCTCTACGTGCCGCGGCTGATCTGGCCGGCCAAGCAGGACCGGGCTGCCGGCTTCCTGATCCCCCAGCCCGGCTACTCGACGCGACGGGGTGCCTCCCTGTCGCTGGCTTACTTCCAGACCCTCGGCCGCAGCTACGACACCACGCTCTACGCCGATCTCTTCTCGAACTCCGGCTTCTACGGTCTGGGCAGCGAGCTGCGCTGGGCGCCCACCGAGGGCAGCCGCGGCGAGCTCTCGGCCTACTTCATCCGCGACCCCGACGCCAGCCTCCTGCCGGACCCGGCGGAGGGCGGCGAGACCCTCTCCGAGACGCGCTGGAAGCTCTCCCTCGATCACGTCGCCGACCGCCTGCCCTTCGGCATGAAGGGGGCGATCTCCTACCGCAACTACTCGGACTTCGACTACACCCGCGACTTCGAGCGCAACCTGGACCGCAGCAGCCTGCGCGCCATCTACTCGCGCGGTTATGCCACCGGCAACTGGGGCTCGCACTCGCTCAACCTGGTGATCGACGATCGTCAGACCCTGCTCGGCATTGACAACGTGGTCACCCAGCGGCGCTTGCCGGAGATCGGCTATCGCCTGCGCCCGCTGCGTCTGGGCAGGATGCCGCTCTATCTCGACGTCGACTCCACCCTCTCCTACCTCGACCTCGAGCGCTCCGAGATCTACGCCGCCAGCTACGGCCGCTTCGACGTCTCGCCCAACCTCAAGCTGCCGGTGCGGGCCTTCCCCTGGCTGGCCCTGTCGTTCAACGGCGGCGGCCGCTACACCTGGTGGAGCGACTCGGTATGCCGCTCCGGCACGACCGGCGATCAGCCCTGCGGCGACGGCCCCCAGCAGTTCGTGGGCGAGGCCCTGACCCGCGCCATCCCGACCGCCTCGGCGGAGATCATCGGGCCGTCGTTTTCCCGCATCTTCGACGGCGTGGGCTCCTGGGGCAAGTTCAAGCACGTCATCGAGCCCCGCTTCACTTACTCCTACGTCGGCGAGGTCGACGAGGACGACGCCGCGCGGGTGCCGTTCTTCAACGAGGTGGACTTCACCACCGCCACCAACATCGGCCGTGTCGCCCTGATCAACCGCCTGCTCGGCAAGCCTGCCAGCGGCAAGGGCGGCGCCCGCGAGATCCTCTCCCTCGAGCTGGCGCGCAACTACAGCTTCGACGCGGACGTGCCGCTGTCGGTCTTCGAGGGCGACCGCGATGCCTGGGGGCCGATCACCGCACTGCTGCGTTTCGAGCCCGGTGGCGGCACCCGGCTGCGCTACCAGGCGTCCTACAACACCCAGGCGAGCGTGCTCACCCAGCAGACCGTGACCGCGGGCTACGGCTGGAAGGCTTCCTCCGCCGAGCTGACCTGGCTGACCCGGCGCAACGCCGCCGATGGCGAGCGCCAGGACGACCAGGTCCGCTTCACCTCCGCCTGGAGCGCCATCCCCAGCAAGCTCCAGCTCCAGGCCCAGCTGACCGTCAACCTCAATCCCTCGACCTTCACCGACACCAGCGGCGTCAGCCAGGAGGCGAGCCGCATCCAGCAGCAGCAGTACGGGCTCTCCTACCTCTCCCAGTGCTTCGGCTTCCAGCTGTCGGTGCGGGAGCTGCGCACCCTGCGGGCCACGCGGGAGGAGAAGGAGCGTGACTTCCGCTTCCTGCTGACCTTGAAGAACGTGGGCACCTTCCTCGACCTGTCGAGCCGGGATTCGACCGCCGACGACAACTGAGCCGGTAGAAGAGAGCCAATGAAGGGTTTGATCCTCGCCGGGGGCAAGGGCACGCGCCTCCGGCCCCTGACCTATACCTCGGCCAAGCAGCTGGTGCCGGTGGCCAACAAGCCGGTGCTGTTCTTCGCCATCGAGGCGATCGTCGCCGCGGGCATCACCGAGATCGGCATCATCGTCGGTGACACCCGCGAGGAGATCCGCGCCGCCGTGGGCGACGGCTCCCGCTTCGGCGCCCGCATCACCTACATCGAGCAGGGGGCGCCCCTCGGCCTCGCTCACGCGGTGCTGATCGCCGAGCCCTTCCTGGGCCGCGAGCCCTTCGTGATGTACCTGGGTGACAACCTGATCGCCGGCGGCATCACCAGCCTGGTCGAGGAGTACCGGGAGCTCGGCGTCAACAGCGAGATCCTGCTCGCCGAAGTGCCCAACCCGCAGCAGTTCGGCGTCGCCGAGCTGGCCGCCGACGGCCACGTCGTCCGGCTGGTGGAGAAGCCCAAGGAGCCGAAGAGCAACCTGGCCTTGGTCGGCGTCTACATGTTCGACTCGGCGATCTTCGAGTCGGTCAAGCGGATCCAACCCTCGGCGCGGGGCGAGCTCGAGATCACTGACGCCATCCAGGACCTGATCGATCGCGGCCTGACCGTCCACCCCCACAAGGTGCGCGGCTGGTGGAAGGACACCGGCAAGCTCGACGACATGCTCGAGGCCAACCGAATCGTCCTCGACGTGCTCGAGGCCTCGGGCGGCGAGGGTGTGGCGGCGGACTCCTCGATCGAAGGCCGGGTGGCGATCGGCGCCGGCGCCACGATCCAGTGCTCGGTGGTTCGGGGGCCGGTGGTGCTGGGCGAGGGGGCGCGCGTCGAGCACGCCTTCATCGGCCCCTACACCTCGATCGGCGACGGCTGCGTGATCTCGCATTGCGAGATCGAGAACTCGATCGTGCTCGCGGGCAGCGAGATCCGCGACATCCCCGTGCGCATCGATGGCTCGCTGATCGGCAAGAACGTCAAGCTCGCCCGCAGTCACCTGAAGCCCAAGGCCTATCGCCTCCTGCTGGGGGACAACTCCGAGGTGGGGATCCCCTGAGCCGCCCATGAGGACGCTGGTCCTGGGCGGCACGGGAATGCTGGGGCAGGCGGTGACCCTCGTGGGGCGCCGCCGCGGCTTCCCCGTGCTCGCCTTGCCTCGCCAGACGGCGGACGTCACCTCTCCCGCGGCCCTCGCCGGCTGGATGGGCTCCTTCCGCCCCGAGCTGGTGATCAACTGCGCGGCCTTCACCAAGGTGGACGACTGCGAGACCCGGCGCGAGCTGGCTTTCGCCGTCAACGGCGAGGGGGCCGGGCACGCCGCCCGGGCGGCGGCGAGCGCCGGCGCACATTTCGTCCACGTCTCGACCGACTACGTCTTCGACGGTCAGGCCACCGAGCCTTACCGGCCGGATTCCGCGGTCGCGCCGATCTCGGTCTACGGCGCCTCGAAGCTCGAGGGCGAGCGCCAGGCGTTGGCCTACGAGCGCGCCGCCGTGGTCCGCACCAGCTGGCTCTTCGGGCCCGGGGGGCCGAGCTTCGTCACCAGCATCGCCAACAAGGTGAGGCGCGGCGAAGGCCCCCTCTCGGTGGTCGACGACCAGGTCGGCGGCCCCACCTACACCCGTTTTCTCGCCCGCGCCCTCTTCGACCTCGCCGAGAGGAAGGCGACCGGGATCTTCCACTACCAGAACCGCGGGCCCGTCTCCTGGCACGGCTTGGCGACGGCGATCGCCGTCGCCCTCGCGCCCGGCTTCGTCGTCCTGCCGGTGTCGACCGCCGAGTTTCCGCGGCCGGCCCGCCGGCCCGCCTACTCGGTGCTCGACGTCTCCGGCCTCGAGGGTCTGCTCGGCCGGCGTGTCGAGCCCTGGAGCTGGGGCCTCGCGGAGCACCTGCAACGTCTCCTCGGATCGGAGATCTGAGGGAGGGATTGGGATGAGAGCACTGATCACCGGGATCACCGGCTTCGCCGGTTCCCACCTGGCCGAGTACCTGCTGGCCGAGCACCCCGACGTCGAGGTCTTCGGCACCTACCGCTGGCGCAGCCGCCGGGACAACGTCGAGCACCTCGAAGGCAGGATCCAGCTCGTCGAGTGCGAGCTGCGCGACTACTTCGGCGCCGCCGCTGCCCTCGAGAAGTCGCGGCCGGACTACATCTTCCACCTCGCCGCCCAGAGCTTCGTGCCGTCGTCCTGGACCGCCCCGGCCGACACCCTGACCGCCAACGTCGTGGGTCAGACCAACCTCTTCGAAGCCTGCCGCAACCTCGGCCTGGACCCGGTGATCCAGATCGCTTGCTCGAGCGAGCAGTACGGTCTGGTGCTGCCGGACGAGGTGCCGATCCGGGAGACCAATCCCCTGCGGCCCCTGTCCCCCTACGCGGTCTCCAAGGTGGCGCAGGACTACCTCGCCTACCAGTACTTCCAGAGCTACGGCCTCAAGGCCATCCGCACCCGGGGCTTCAACCACACCGGCCCTCGCCGCGGCGAGGTCTTCGTCACCTCGAACTTCGCCAAACAGGTGGCCACCATCGAGGCCGGCCTGGCGCCGCCGGTGATCCGCGTGGGCAACCTCGACGCCCTGCGCGACTTCACCGACGTACGAGATATGGTGCGCGCCTACTGGCTGGCGGTGACCAAGGGCAAGCCCGGCGAGGTCTACAACATCGCCACCGGGAAGGGCGTGGTGATCCGCGACATGCTCGATCAGCTGCTCGCCCTGGCGAAAGTCGAGGTCAGGATCGAGACCGACCCAGCCCGGCTGCGTCCCTCTGACGTCGAGGTGCTGGTCGGGGACAGCTCGAAGTTCCGCGCCGACACCGGCTGGGAGCCGCGCATCCCGTTCGCGCAGACCCTCTCCGACCTGCTCGACTACTGGCGGGGCGAGATCGCCCGCAGACGCAAGTGAGAGTCCTGCTCACCGGCGCCTCAGGCTTCGTCGGCACCCACCTAGTGGCGCACCTGGTCGCCGCCGGCGACGAGGTCACGGCGCTGGCGGGTCCCGACGCCGACCTGCCGGCCGGTGTCGAGCGCAAGGTGATCGAGCTCGCCGACCGGGCCGGGCTGGCAGCGGCCGTGACGGGCGCGGATCCGGAGGTGGTCATCCACTTGGCCGGCCTCGCCCACGTCGGCTCCTCCTGGCAGCACCTCCCCGAGTACTTCCAGGTCAACGTCCTGGGCACCGAGAACGTGCTCGAGGCGGCGGCCGGCCGGCGGGTGGTGCTGGCCTCGAGCGGCGAGGTCTACGGCGACGTGCCGGACTCGGAGCAGCCGATCCGTGAGGACCGGCTGCTCGCCCCGGCGAGCCCCTACGCCTTGACCAAGGCATCGGCCGAGCGGCTGACGGCGCACTTCGGCGGCGTGGTGGCCCGGTTGTTCAACCTGGTGGGCCCGGGCCAGTCCGCCACCTTCGCCCTGCCGGCCTTCGCCCGCCAGCTGGCGGCGATCGCGGCGGGGGAGAGCGAGCCCGTGCTCAGGGTGGGCAACCTCACGCCCCGGCGGGACTTCCTCCACGTCGTGGACGGCGCCCGCGCGCTGCGGGTGCTGGCGGAGAAGGGCGCCCCGGGTGAGGCCTACAACGTCGCCTCGGGCCAGGCCCTGTCGATCGAGCAGGCCCTGCACCTGCTGACCCGCATCGCCGGGGTGGAGGCCGAGGTCATCATCGAGCCCGAGCGCTTCCGCCCCGCGGACATCCCCCTCCTCGCCGGCGACAACGCCCGCTTGACCGCCTTAGGCTGGCACCCCGAGCACTCCCTCGGTCGCGCCCTCGAAGACCTCTGGCACTCTCTGGAGCGGCCTTCGTAACGGGGGGGCCATGGCCGACGGCCACAGCGAGTTCCTGGTCTTCGTCGACGAGAGTGGGGACCATGGACTGGAGTCGATCGACCCCAGCTCTCCCGTCTTCGTCCTCGTGTTCTGCATCCTGACCAAGGCGGACTATGCCCGCCATCTCCTACCCGCTCTGACGGAGCTCAAGTTCCGCCACTTCGGCCACGACCAGATCGTCCTGCACGAGCGAGAGATCCGCAAGGATCTCGGTGACTTCTCCGTGCTCCGTGACCCGCTCAAGAAGGAGCAGTTCCTCTCGGAGCTGACGACGCTCGTAGCGGGCTGCCCCATGACGGTGATCGCCTCGGTGATCAGGAAGGACAAGCTGGTGAGTCGGTACCACTACCCGGACAACCCCTATGCGATCGCTCTTCAGTTTGGCCTGGAGCGGACTCATCGGTGGCTCGAGCGCAATGGTGCGGGTAGCCAGAAGACGGCAGTGCTCCTGGAGTGTCGAGGTCGCCGGGAGGATCGCGAGCTGGAGCTGGAGTTCCGGCGGATCTGCTCTGGTGGCAACTACCGTCGGACAACCCTCCCGCTCGAACCGCGCTTTGTCCCCAAGGCGGCCAACGCCCCAGGTCTTCAGCTGGCGGACTTGATCGCCCGCCCGATCGGGCGAGTGCTGCTCGACCCGAACCAGGCTAACCGTGCCTATGAGGTGATCGCCGCTAAGCTCGACCGTAGCCCAGCTGGCGACTTGTTGGGGTGGGGTTTAAAGGTCTTCCCCTAGAAAGCAAATGGCCCCGGTGCATCCACCGAGGCCAGTTGCCGACCGGGAATCCCCAATCCAGTAGCTGGAACTTAGCTCGACCCCTCGCCCGTGTCAAGAAGCATTGAGTAGACCTCTGGCCCTCCCACGGCTGGCCGGACGCCTGGGTCGGCGGACGGTTCTGACCTTACCGCTGCTTCCGCCTCCGCAGTAGAACTGATCGCCGCCATCGGATTCGAGCCCAGATACGCCCACTCCAGGCGGCAATTCGAGCCTTTCCAGGACCTCTCCCGTTCGAGGATCGACTCGCCTCAATTCACTCTCGTCGCCCTCCCAGGTGCCGTGCCAGAGCTGGCCGTCGATCCAGGTGACCCCGGTGACGAAGCGGTTGGACTCGATCGTGCGAAGAATCGCCCCCGTCTCGGGATCGACTTGATGGATCTTCCGGTCTCTGTACTGCCCCACCCAGAGCGTCCCTTCGGCCCACGTGAGCCCCGAGTCACCGCCGCCGCCGGGCGCCGGGATCGTGGCGAGCACACGGCAGGTCTTCGGATCGATCTTCTGGATGCGATCCTCGGCGAGTTGAAACAGGTGCTGGCCGTCGAAGGCCGTTCCTGCATGCGCGGTGACGTCGATCGAGCGCAGCGCCTTCCCGGTCGCAGGATCGAAAGCGTTCAATTTGCCTCCGCCAGCAAACCAGACACATTGACCGTCATAGGTAACTCCATGCACCTGGTCGGCACCCGGGAAGGGGCCGTACTCGCGGACGATCTCGGCCTTTGATCGAAGCATGCTGCCATCCTAGTCCATCGGCAGAGGAGCGGGGAGTAACAAGGTCGTCGTGAATCCCAGTACGGGCGGGGTCATCCAACGACGAGCGCGCCCGCGACCGCTCGACTGCACCTGGCCTGCTGCCGCAAGGGAGTCGAGCGCCCGCTGCACGGTGCGCTGGCTCGTTCCAAGCGCAAGCGCGAGGGCCGAGCTGGACCACGATTCACCGTCGGTGAGGAAGGCGAGCACCGCCGCATGCTCCTCTTCGACGGGCCGCGCCAGCACGACGACTTCTAGTGCACGGCGCGGCGCCAGGGAAAAACCGCGTTTCGTCGCGCGCACGTCGGCCAGCGTCCGAATCACCGAGCGAAGCCTCCCGACTTCGACTCGCAACCGCGCGCGATGCGACTCATCGGCGAGCTTGGCTGCGAAGGCGCGCGCGACGAGCGTGTCCCTCGAGACGTCTCCCGGCCACGCTTCGCCCAGCGCGCGTGCGAGCGCGAACAAGACCGGACGGGTTGCGAGGGAGACCACGTTGCTTCGATCACGCACGACGTGCCGGCAAGCATCCACGACGAGTGCTTTCGACGCCAGCAACGCTTCGACCTCCTCGAGCAGGAGGGGTCGCTCCTCGCCGCTCGCAATCCGGCGCGCAGCGGGCGTGTCGAGGACCAGGAATGCGCTTTCGACCTCCGCCGCGAGCCCAGGGATACGCGCCTGGCGCGCCGCGCGCTCGGCCCGAGCGAGCGCCGCGCGCGCGGTCTTCGTCCGCAGACGTCGCATCGCGATTCCGGCGACCACCAGCTCGTGGGCGGCTCTCGACGCGGGCGGGAAAGGCCCGGGGTCGAGCTCGGCGAGCCTACGTTCGGCCTCGTCGAGGCGGCCGATCAGGACGAGGCGCCGGATCTCGAGATATCGCGCGTGCGCGGCGTTCACCCGATCACCGTGCTCCTCGAGCGTCGCCCGCGCCGCGTCGAGCGCCTTCGCCGGCCAGCCGAGATCGCGCGAGACGAGCGCGATCTCGGCCTCGGCGACGACGCACCTCGCGCGGGCCACCGCCTCTTTCGGACCGAAAGCGCGTGCAGCCCTTCGCACCAGAGCCCTCGCTCGAACGAGATCGCCGAGCTGCGCCATCGCGATGCCTCGAAGCGCGAGCGCCGGCGCGTCGTCGCGTAGGGCGACCCGCTTCAAGGCGCCGAGGGGATCACCCGCCGCGAGCGCCCGCGCAGCGGCCGTGATCAGCGAGTCCATCGGAATCCCGTCACACTTGTCACTCCCAGCGTTTCGCGCACCGGTGCTAAATCTATCTCACGGCGAACGACCCCCCGAGTCGTCTCGCGAGCCAACGACGAAGGACGACGACGAAAAGGAGAACCCAGCAATGACGACACACAGCACCGGGACACGTGAAGAGTGGCTGGCAGCACGACTCGAGCTTCTCGCGGCGGAGAAGGAGCTGACGCGGCGCAGCGACGAGTTGGCGCGGCAGCGGCAGGAGTTGCCGTGGGTCCGGGTCGACAAGGCGTATCAATTCGAGACCGACGAGGGCAGCGCCTCGCTGGCAGACCTCTTCAGAGGGCGCTCGCAGCTCCTCGTCTACCACTTCATGTTCGGGCCCGACTACCAGGCGGGGTGTCCGTCCTGCTCAACGATCGCGGACGGGTTCGACGGCTTCGCCGTGCACCTTGCGAATCACGACGTCACGCTTTCGGCGATGTCGCGGGCGCCGCTCGCGAAGCTGCAGGCGTACAAGCGGCGGATGGGGTGGACCTTTCCGTGGGCGTCCTCGCACAGCGGCGACTTCAACGCTGACTTCAACGTCCGGTTCACCGAGGAGCAACAGCGCGAGGGGCTCATCGACTACAACTACCGGCGCGAGGCGGCGTGGACGGCACGCGGGATCGGTGACTCACTGACGAAACTCGGCGAGGGGCCTGTCGCCGAATTGGCGGCCACGACCGGAACCGACGTGGCCACGTACACGCGCGAGCGGCCGGGCATGAGCGCGTTCGTGCTCGAGGACGGCGTCGTCTACCACAGCTATTCCACCTATTCGCGCGGACTGGACGGCCTCTGGGGAATGTACCAGTGGCTCGACCGCGCGCCCCAAGGGCGCAACGAGACGGGCGTTTGGTGGCGCCGCCACGACGAGTACGGCGAGCGCTGAGCGACGTCGTGGTGGTCGTGGCGCAACGACTGCGGAGACCGGAGATGTCACGACGCATGGATTCCGAGCGAGCGTCCCAGCGAGCCTTCTTCGGGGTATCAGCGCTGCTCTTCGTCGCCAGCGCGGCGGTGACGATCGTCTGGTGCAACTCCATGTCGGCGATGGGCGAGGTGCCGATGCCCGGCGGCTGGACGATGTCGATGGTATGGATGCGGATGCCGGGCCAGACGTGGCCCGGCGCCGCGGCTTCGTTCCTCGGCATGTGGGTCGTGATGATGGTGGCGATGATGCTGCCGTCCCTGATCCCGATGCTGTGGCGCTACCGCCGGGCCGTTGGCAGGACCGGCGAGACGCGCCTGGGTCGGCTGACCGCGCTGGTGGGCGGGGGATACTTCTTCGTCTGGACCGTGCTCGGAATGGCCGCTTTTCCGCTGGGCGTCGCGCTGGGCGCGGTCGAGATGCGGCTGCCGGCGCTGGCGCGCGCCGTACCGATCGCGGTCGGTGTGGTCGTCCTGATGGCTGGCTGCCTCCAGCTCACCGCGTGGAAGGCACATCACCTGGCTTGCTGCCGGAAGGCAGAGGGGCGCGGCCGTAGGTTGCCGGCGGACGCCAGAACGGCTTGGCGACACGGCCTGCGCCTCGGCCTCCACTGCAGCTACAGCTGTGCCGGCCTGACGGCGATCCTCCTCGTCATCGGGGCCATGGACCTGCGCGCGATGGCCGTCGTGGCGGCAGCCATCACCGTCGAACGTCTCGCACCGGCCGGTGAGCGCGTCGCGCGAGCCATCGGAGCGGTCGTCGTCGGTGCAGGGTTGCTTCTGATCGCGCGAGCAGCCGGGCTCGGATGACGCCTCCGCATCGTCCATCTGAGCTTCGCCCACCGCGCTAGACAGCTCCGGTGCGACGTGGCACGATCGCGCAGGTGACCAGCCGACCCGCCGCAGCGCAGCACCTGCGCGACCTCGCGCGGTTGCGCCGCGTTCGAGACCGGATCGACCGCGAGTATGCACAGCCGCTGGACGTCGAGGCGCTCGCCCGCGACGCCAACATGTCGGCCGGGCACTTCAGTCGCCAGTTCCGGCTCGCCTACGGCGAGTCGCCGTACTCCTACCTGATGACGCGGCGCATCGAGCGCGCCATGGCGCTGCTGCGTCGTGGCGACCTCAGCGTCACCGAGGTCTGCTTCGAGGTCGGCTGCTCGTCGCTCGGCACCTTCAGTGCTCGTTTCAGCGAGCTGGTCGGTGTGCCGCCCAGCGTCTACCGGCGCCAGGCGGCGCAGGCGACGGCGGGGATGCCGTCCTGCGTGGCGAAACAGGTGACCAGACCGATCAGGAATCGAGAAGCATCGGCCCCGGAGCCGCCCCTAGAATGACCGCCATGGACATCACCATTCACGCGAGCTTTCTCCCACAGATCGACCCGGACGCCTCCTTGGCCTTCTACCGCGACACCCTCGGCTTCGAGGTCCGTAACGACGTCGGATACCAGGGGATGCGCTGGATCACGGTCGGCCCCGCCGGCCAGCCCGGCACGTCCATCGTCCTGTATCCGCCGGCCGCCACCCCCGGCATCACCGACGACGAGCGCCGCACCCTCGCCGAGATGATGGCCAAGGGCACCTTCGCCAGCCTCCTCCTTGCCACCAAGGAGCTCGCCGGCGCCTTCGCGCGCCTCGAGGCCAGCGGCGCCGAGATCGTCCAGGAACCGACCGACCAGCCGTACGGCGTCCGCGACTGCGCCGTCCGCGACCCCGCGGGCAACCTGATCCGCATCCAGGAGCTGCGCTGAGCCGATGGGCAAGACCACGAGGACGGACGCCCAGTCGCCTGCGCGGCACGTTGCCGACCGCCACGAGCTGATCCGCGTGCAGGGCGCGCGGGTGAACAACCTCAAGGACGTCAGCATCGAGCTCCCGAAGCGCCGGCTGACGGTGTTCACCGGCGTCTCCGGCTCGGGCAAAAGCTCGCTGGTGTTCGGCACCATCGCCGCGGAGTCGCAGCGGATGATCAACGAGACCTACAGCGCCTTCGTACAGGGCTTCATGCCGACGCTGGCGCGACCGGACGTCGACGTCCTCGACGGGCTGACGACCGCGATCATCGTCGACCAGGAGCGGATGGGGGCCGACCCCCGCTCCACGGTCGGCACCGCCACCGACGCCAACGCGATGCTGAGGATCGTCTTCAGCCGGCTCGGGCAGCCGCACATCGGCTCGCCCAGCGCGTTCGCCTTCAACGTCCCCTCGGTGCGAGCGAGCGGCGCGATCACCGTCGACCGCGGTGGCAAGACCAAGACCGAGAAGGCGACCTTCACCCGCATCGGCGGCATGTGCCCGCGCTGCGAGGGACGAGGCTCGGTCACCGACTTCGACCGGTCCGCGCTCTACGACGACAGCAAGTCGCTCAACGAGGGCGCGCTCACCATCCCCGGCTACAGCATGGAGGGCTGGTACGGCCGCATCTTCCGCGGTTGCGGCTTTTTCGACCCGGACAAGCCGATCGGCAAGTACACCAAGAAGGAGCTCCACGACCTGCTTTATAGGGAGCCGACCAAGATCAAGGTCGAGGGGATCAACCTGACCTACGCCGGGCTGATCCCGACGATCCAAAAGTCGTTCCTCGCCAAAGACGTCGACGCCATGCAGCCGCATATCCGGGCGTTCGTGGAGCGGGCCGTGACGTTCACCCCCTGTCCCGAGTGCGGCGGCACTCGGCTCAGCGAGGCGGCCCGGTCCTCCAGGATTCAGGGAATCAGCATCGCCGATGCGTGCTCGATGCAGATCAGCGACCTGGCCGAATGGGTCCGCGGGCTCGACGAGCCGTCGGTGGCGCCGCTGCTCGCCAAGCTCGCACATACCCTCGATTCGTTCGTGGAGATCGGGCTGGGCTACCTCTCGCTCGACCGGCCGTCGGGCACGCTGTCGGGCGGGGAGGCAC
>JBIOYC010000069.1:0-21131 GCA_044869955.1 Thermoanaerobaculia bacterium
CTTCCAGTGGATCTTGCCGAGGGGGTCCCCCGTGCGGTACTCGCGCAGGGCATAGGGCTCGCGGCCCACTCCCTGGGAGAGCAGCGGTACGCTGCCCAGCTCGCGGCGCTGAGCCAGGGCGAGCAGCTGGCCGACTCGGCCGTCCCAGCGCACCTGTGGGTAAACCCGGCGCGGCTCGGGCGGCAGCAGCTGCCGCTCGGCCCAGGCCAGCTGCCAGGGGCCGAGCACGCGGGCGGTCAAGGGCCCCACCGGCACCTCGCCGCGGCGGCGGGGCGTCACGGAGTAGGTCCACTCGGCCGGCCGGGCCGCCGGCAGCGCCAGATCCTGCCGCCGAGGCGCCATCGCCAGGGCCGGATGCAGCCCCTCGCGCAGCCGTACCCTCTGGCGGCCCCGGAGCTCGGCTGGCACCTTCCAGACCAGGCGCACGGAGACCGCGGCACCTGCCCCCTGCACCAGCAGGGGAGGCCAGTGCCGCTCGGCATCGAGGGGCACTCGCCGGGCCCGCCAGAGATCGATGGCGAAAGCCGCCAGCAAGGCAACGTCCGCGGCCAGGGTGACGACGGCCAGGCGGGGCTCGAGCAGACCGGCCGTCGAGAGCACGGTGAGCGCCGCGAGCAGGACGAAGAGTCGGCGAGCGGGCATCCGGGGGCCCGCCTAGCGGGAGCCAGTCCCTCCGCCGTGGGGCACCTCGACGGTACGCGCGACCTCCTCCAGCACCCGTCGCGCCGTTTCCCCCTCGAGCTCGGATTCGGCCACCAGGCGCAGGCGGTGACCCCAGCAGGGCACCAGGAAGCGCTTGAGGTCGTCCGGCAGCAGGAAGTCCCGCCCCTCGAGCAGGGCCCCGGCCCTGCCCACCTCGAGCAGCGCCAGGCTCGCCCGCGGGCTCGGGCCCAGCTCTACGTGGGGGGACTTGCGCGCCGCCTCGGCCAGGCCCACCAGGTAGTCGAGCAGCTCGGCTGCGGCGTGCACCCGGCGCGAGGCCGTGCGCAGGGCGCTCGCCTCGGGGACGGTGACCACCGGCGCGGGTAGGGGGCGGTCGGCGTCCCAGCCCGCCAGGTCGCCAGTCAGGGCCCTGCCGAGGATGGCCCGCTCGGCGGCGACGCCCGGCCGGCCCATCTCGATGCGCAGCAGGAAGCGGTCGAGCTGAGCCTCCGGCAGGGGATAGACGCCCTCGAACTCGAGGGGGTTCTGCGTGGCCACCACGAAGAAGCCGGCATCGAGGGGCAGGCGCACGCCGTCGATCGTCACCTGGTGCTCCTGCATCGCCTCGAGCAGGGCCGCCTGGGTCTTGGGCGGCGTGCGGTTGACCTCGTCGGCCATCAGCACGTGGGTGAAGATCGGCCCTTTGACCAGCCGGAACTTGCGCTCGCCGGGGTCGAAGACGTGGGTGCCCACCACGTCGGCTGGCATCAGATCGGGGGTCGCCTGGATGCGCTTGAAGGGCAGGCCGAGCACCGAGGCGAAGCTCTGCGCCAGGAGGGTCTTGGCGATGCCCGGTACGCCCTCGATCAGCACGTGGCCACCGGCGAGGTAGCCGGCGAGCAGGGCCTCGATGGCCTCGGGCTGGCCCAAGACGAGGTCTGCCAGGGTGCCCCGGACGCGCTCGGCGAGGGCGCGGAGGGTCTCGGTAGGGACGGATCCATCAGCAGTCATCGAGGTCTCTCCTCGCCCTTCCTGGCGCGGGCGACGGCGGAGGCGACCGCCATCAGGTCACGGGGATGCTCGGCCCCTTCGGCGGCGAGCAGGATCTCGGTGGGTAGCTCGACCCGGGGATCGAGCTCGCGGGTGCGCTCGACCAGCAGGCGGGCCGCCTCGCCGTGGTGGCCCAGCTCATGATGCAGCCGGCCGAGGCCGGTCAAGAACTGGGCGACCGAGCCCGTGGCCAGGGCCGCTTCCCGCCACGAGGGACCGAAGCGGCGAGCCAGGGCCCAGAGTCCCAGGGCATAGAGCAGCAGGGCATGCAGGCCGAAGAGGTCGAAGCCCGCCGACGATCCGGCGGCCTCGCGGGCCACGGCCGCCACCAGGCCATGGTGCAGCTCATCGAAGAGCCAGGGACCGCGAGGGTCTCGACGGAGAGTCTCCAGCCAGTCGGCGTTGCCGGCGGCATGGAGCCGGCCGTTGGCGAAGAGGGAGGCCGGCAGCACCAGCACCTCCCCGCCACCGCGGGCCAGCCGCCAGATCGCCGGCGCCCCGTCCCCCTGGCGGCGATAGAGCACCTCGGCGCCCTTGGGCACGCTGGGCAGCCACTGGAGCTGCCCGCATTCGAGCCGGGCCGGCAGATCCGCGGCCTCGCCCTCGACCGGCTCGGCGGCCTCGAGCACGTCTCCCTGCCGGCGACCCTCGCTCAGGAGCAGATCGGCCTCGGGCTTCAGGGTGCCGGACCGGCCCTCGAACAGGCCCAGGCCAAGCAACGTGGAGACCTCCTCGGGGCCGGGGAAACCGCCCGAGAGGCCGAGGATCAGCCGGCCTCCCCGCTCGACCCAGGGTCCCAGGGCCTCGCTCTCGTCGGCCGGCGTGGCAGCCGCCGGAAAGGCGAGGACGAAAGTGCCGCCGGGCATGCGGGCGGCGGCAGGGCGGTCCCAGAGGCGGACCTCGGTGCCTCGTTCCTCGACGTAGCGACGGGCCACCAGCCAGCCCTCGGACGCGGCGGAGAGGGAGCTCGGTCCCACCTGTTGAGCCGCCCGCCGGGTGAGCGTGACCACCGCCACCAGGGCCCCGGCCAGCACCGCCAGCGTCAGCAGGAGACCCGCCCTCCCCTTCACGCCAAAACCTCCGCCAGTCCCCGCAGCAGGCCGCGCACCTCCTCCACCCCGGGCCGGCGCGGCCCGTAGGCGAGGACGTCGAAGGGCCGCACCACCGGCAGCAACTCCGGCCGGCCGGCCTGGCGCACCAGCTCGCGGGTGGTCCACGAGGCCTCGGCCTCGGTGCCGAGCCGGGTGGCGAGCCACCACCAGCCCGCAGACAGTGCTCCCTCGACGTCACCGGCCCCCAGACGGGCCTCGACCTCTCGCCACCAGGCCGGAGCGTCTCGTTGTCGCGGGGCCGCGGCCCCTGCCACCGCCACCTCCGAGGGGGCCTCCCCCCGGCGCTGGGGCGATCGCCGGCGCCAGCCGCGCACGAGCAGCAGGACGGCCAGCAGGGCCAGGATCCCGCCGAGGCCCCAGACCAACCACACGACCGACTCCCCGGGCAGGCCGAGGCGGTCCAGGCTGCCGGTCAGCCAACGATTGAAGGCGTCCCCCATTCGGCGCAGGAGGTCGGAGAAGGCATCCAGCCAGCCGGGCACGACCGGGGCGCGATCCGCGCCGGTTTCGGCGTAGAGCCTCTCGAGCAGCTCGCGGTCGGCCAAGTCGGCGGTCAAGCGGGCTCGGCTCCCCAGCCGCCGGGGGGTGCGGCAGCAGGTGGCGGTACTGCCGGCGGAGGGGCGGGCTGCTGGCTGCGCTCCACCTCGGCCACCGCCTCGACCAGGTCCGGCGCCTCACGCCGTCGGCGGACGTCGAAGTAGAGCAGGCTCAAGGCGTTGAAGAAGAAAAGCTGAGCCGCCGCCTGGCCGAAGGTGCCGGCCAAGTTCATCAGGGTCATCAGCCAGGGCGCCGCTCCCTGCGCCAACAGCTGATCGGGAGCCCCCCCTTCGAGGGCACCGCGGATCACGGTCACCAGCAAGCCGGCGGTGAAGGGCAGCTGCAGGGGCAGCGAGAGCGCGGCGCTCAGGGCGTAGAAGACCACGCCGACGCCGAAGACTTTGGTCACCGTGTTGTCGACGAAGCGCCGTCCGGGGTTGGCCGAGATCAGCCGGAAGGTGCGGCCGATGGCCGTGAGGCCCGACGAGCCCTCCTCGGTCATCACCTGCACGATGAAGGCGAAGCGGGTGGCGAAGAAGACGACGGAGAGCACGGACAGAGCCAGGGCACCGAGCATGCCGGCCGCTGCCAGGCCGGGCGAAGAGGCCGTGGCGGCGATGGCCGCGATGACCACGCCGACGCCAAAGAGAAGACTGGGCAGGACGAGGACCAGCACCGTCACCGCGAGGAGCGTGAGCCAGATCCGTGGATGGAGCGCGGAGCGCAGCCGCGGCCCCGCAGCCACCGTCCTCCCGGCCACCCCATCGGTGGCCGCCATGGCCACGGCCACCGAGCAGAAGAAGTAGATGGGCAGCGCGAGGATCAACAGGCCGCAGCCGCCGAAAATCGCCCCCAGGGCGGCGGGCGAGGGGTTCTCCGGGTTCCCCAGGCGGAACTGGGCCCCCTGGATCAGGGCCGTCGGAACCTGGAGGGCCAGAGCCGGCAGCAGCGCCCACAGGTAGAGGGGTTTGAGGGTCCGCCGGGTCTGCTTCACCGCCTCGTCGAGCAGCTTGCGGAAGGGGATGGGATCGGCCAGCCGGGCCAGGGGAGTGCTCATGCCGGGCTACCTCCGCGAGCCTCGCGGCCCGCCACCGGATTGAAAGCCAGGAAGAGGAAGAAGCCTTCGAGCACGAGCCCGAGGGCAAGCTTGAGCGCGGGCGCGACTTCCGGCGCCGGGGAGACCAGGGTCTCGACCACGGCGAGCACCAGCAGCCAAGGGGCGCAACCGCCAAAGATCGCCAGGGCGTCGCGCACGGCGTCGGCCACCACCACGCGGCGAGGCCGGTCCTCCGCCACCACCAGGCCGTGCGCGAGGACCAGGCCGGCAGCGGCCGAGAAGACGATCACCGTCAGCTCGAGAGGGCCGTGGGCCGAGATGAACTCGAGCAGGTGCGGGGCCATGCCGAAATGCAGCGTGGTGCCGATCACCGCTCCCAGGAGCAGCCCGTTGGTGAACAGGATCCACAGCGAGCCGGCGCCCGCCAGGGCACCACCGCCGAAAGCGAAGAGCGAGACCGAGAGGTTGTTGGTGGCGATGCGGGAGGAGGAGACCGCCGGCGGCACCGTGGTGGTCAGGGCCTCGGTCCACATCCGGCCCTCCTCGAGCCCGGCGATCGCCTCCGGACCGAGGAAGACCATGCCGAGCCCGGGGCTCGCCAGGGCAGCCACGAAGCCGAGGAAGCCGGTGGCCAGGAAGAGCCCCACGGCGAGAGCTACGACGCCGGCACGGCGCCGCACCGCCGCGGGGAAGACGCGCAGGAAGAAGCCCAGGAGGCTCGCCCGCTGCCCGTGCTCCTCGCGCAGCAGGAGGCGGGTGCCCTCGAGAGCCAGCCCGGCCAGGCGCTGTGTGGCTCCCGAGGTCGGGAAGCGAGACCGCGCGAAGGCGAGGTCCTGGAGCACCCGCCGGTAGCCCAGGGCCACGGCCTCGAGGCCCCGGTAGGTCAGCTCGCGGTGGCCCCGGCGTGAGGTCAGCCGGACGAGCGCCTCCTCCAGCTCTCGCCAGGCCGGCCCGCGCAGGATCAGGAAACGGCCGTAGTCCATGCGTGCGTCCAGATCCTCACCGGGCGTTGGAGAGCTGCCCGGCGGCCAGGATGCCTTTGAGGGCGGCCTGAGCGTCGGTCGCCGTCGAGCGCTCCATGGCCCGCTCGGGCTGGTCGGCCAGGGCGAGGGCGATGAAGCGCCGGGCGAGCTCGTCCGCCACGTCCAGCTGCATCTGCGGGGCCCGGCGCAGGAAGGATTCGGCGAGCTCGATCTCGCGGCCGGTCCAGGAGGCCGGCGGGCGGCCGAGCACCCAGGCTTCGCTCGGCCGCGGCGCGTGCACCACCTGGGTGCCGGCCAGGCGATCCCCCAGCCGGCGGGCCCGGTCGTCCAGGCTGATCATCAGCAGGCCCACCAGGAGATCGACAGGGCGCAAGAGAGTGCGCACCAGGAGGGCGCCCGGCGAAGGCGTGCCGCCCTGGGCCCCCACCACCCGCAGCCGCACGGCCATCTTGCCCGGGGTGCGGCCGCCCGTGCCCCACTCGAAGAGGAAGAAATAGAGCCACTGGACGAGGAAGGAGAGGATCGAGATGACGGCGACGATCCACCCGACCTCCAGACCAAGGGTCTGCAGGCTGACGCCCACGGCGACCAGCGCCACCGAAAGGCCGAGCAGGAGCACCAGGTAGTCGATCAACCCCGCCAGGGCGCGGCTGCCGGCCGAAGCCAGCGGCAGCTCGAGCGCCACGTTGTCGATGCCGAGCACCACCCCGGGATCGAGCAAACCCATCCCCGCGTCGACGGAGCCTGCCGAGGCTCCTTGCTGGCTGCCGATCATCCGACCTCTCCTTTCGAGCGTCGCTAGCTACGGCGCAATACGACGAAAAGGGGTGTCACCCCTCACCTCGAGGCCTGGCTCTCAGAATCTACGGACCTGTCGCGACGCTATGCCACGCCCCCGAAGCCGTCAACCAACCACCAAAGAAGCTCCGCTGGGAGAGACGGGAGATGGGGGTTGGGGGGGACGACGAGGCCATCGGCGCTTGCCCGGCGAAACCGTATTGTCTACTCTGGCCAGCCATCCATGCCCGACTGCGAGCCCCTGATCCCCAAGCACGGCGGCTACCGGAGGCTCAAGAGCTTCCAGCTGGCGCAGCTCGTCTACGACCTGACGGCCCGTTTCTGTGACCGCTACGTCGAGCGCCGCAGCCGCACTCACGATCAGATGGTCCAGGCCGCCCGCAGTGGGGTGCAGAACATCGCCGAAGGCAGCCAGGCCTCCGGCACCTCGAAGAAGATGGAGCTCAAGCTGACCAACGTGGCACGGGCCAGCCTGGAGGAGCTGCGGCTGGATTACGAGGATTTTCTGCGGCAACGGAGCCTGGCGCTCTGGGACCGCAAAGACCCACGCCGCCAGGAGCTGATCGACCTGCGCCCCAAGAGCGCCGACGAGGTTGCGGCATGGGCGAAGGGGGTTCGGGAGAGTGGACGAGGTGGACTGGGTGGACGAAGTGGACCAAGTGGACAGAGCCACGAGCCGGCGGCGTCCACGCTGTCCACCACGTCCACTTCGTCCACCCAGTCCACCTACCCCGAGATCGCAGCCAACGCCGCCCTGGCCCTGCTCGCGGTGGCCTGCGCCCTCCTCGACCGACAGCTGGCTGCCCAGGCCCGAGCCTTCGAGACCGAAGGCGGGTTCACGGAGCGGCTTTACCGACTACGGCGCCAGCGGCGGGACGGCTGACCGCCCTCCCTAGGCCGCCATCCCCGGTGAGCTGCGGAACATCCCCGGCGTGTAGGCGGTGATGAAGCCGGTGAAGGCGGAGGCGGCTACGGTCAAGGGGGAGGCGAGGTAGAGCTTGCCGGGACCGGAGCGGCCTTTGTAGTTGCGGTTGATCGCCGAGACGGTGACCTGGTCGGAGCGGTCGGAGACGCCGGGGCCGCAGCCGATGCAGGCGCCGCAGCCGGGCTGGATGAGGGTCACTCCGGCGGCCTGGAAGACTTCGATCATGCCCTTCCTCTTGCAGTACTCCTCCACCGCCACCGAGCCGAACTGGATCAGGAACCTCACGCTCGGCTTGACCTTGAGGCCGGAGTCCAGGGCGTCCTTGACCACCCGGTAGTAGAACTCGAGGTCGTCGATCTTGCCCGCCGTACAGCTGCCGCCGTAGGCGATGTCGATCGGCACGTAGCCGATCTCCTCGAGGGTGGCGCCGTTGGTCGGGTCCGACGGCACGCCGTGGTCCGGATCGCCCGGGTGGGCCACCATCGGCCGGATGCTCGAGAGGTCCACGGTGTGCACGCCGCCGGCGTACTCCGCGCCCGGATCCGGCGCCACGGCGCGCGCCCGCAGCGGCGCCACGTCTACGCCCGGCCGCCACTCCGCCAGCCAGCGGAAGGTCTCCTCGTCGGCCTCCACGATCGCCGTCTTGGCCGTGCACTCGGTGGCCATGTTGGTGAGCGTGGCCCGTTCGTCCATGGAGAGAGTCGAGACCCCCGGCCCGGTGAACTCCATCACCCGGTTGAGCGTGGCCTGGGGCTTGGCGTATTTCAGCAAGATCCACAGCATCAGGTCCTTGGCCGTCACCCCGCCGCGCAGCTCCCCCACCAACTCGAAGCGGATCGACTCCGGCACCTCCACCTGGGTGAAGCCGGCGTAGGCCAGGTTGGCGTACTCGGTCGTGCCCACGCCCCAGGCCAGGGCGTTGTTCACGCCGCCCATGCAGGTGTGGCTGTCGGTGGCCTGGATGAAGTCGCCCGGGTCGATCAGGAACTCTCGGGCCACCTCGTGGCAGATGCCCGGGGAACGCCCCTCCTGGGCCGAGTAGTCGCGGGTGCCGGTGTGCTTCTGGAAATCCCGTTGCAGGTCGCGCAGGGTCTCCACCTTGGGCAGGAAACGCCGCATCCCCTCCACCTCGTCGGCGTAGATCAGGTGGTCCTCGAAGACTGCGAACTTCTGCGGGTTCTTGATCTGGTAGCCCGGGCCGTACTCCTGCTCCAGGAAGTAGTGCACCTGGGCGGTGGTGAACTCGTGGGAGTAGCCGCCGTCCACCTCCACGACCACCGCGTCCCCGGGCTTGACGAAACGCCCCTCGCCCGCCGGCACGCCCAGCAGGTGGCGGGCGAGGATCTTCTCCGCCATGGTCATCGGCCGGGGGCCGGTGTCGGGCCGGGGCAGGGTGATCTCCCCCCGGGCCAGGGCCTTCGAGAAGGGGAAAAGGCCGCCCTCGCGGATCACCAGCTGGGTGATCGGATCGTAGCCGCGGTAGAGCTCCTCGAGCGGCACTCCCTCGCCGCGCTGGAGGCGCTTCAGCACGTCGTAGCCGCCCATCAGCACGCCCTGGTTGATGTTGTTGCGCTCGTGGATGGGCGCGAAGGAGGCGGCGATGGCGATCTCGATGCCCGCCCAGCGTTCGGCCTGGGTGGCGGTCTCCCGCGAGCTGCCGACGCCCTTGCGGTAGCCCGAGACGATCACCCGGAAGCCGCCCGAGATCAGGGCGTCGCGCTCGAAGAGGCGCACCCCGTCGACGATCAGGCCGGCGTAGGCCTCACGGGCCAAGTCCTCCGGCCGGTGGTTGAAGCAGACCCAGGCGGGGGTCATGGCGTCGGTGTTGATGTCGTCGAGCAGGTCCTCGACCGCGAGGTCCTCCATCCGGAGGTCGAGCTCGCCCGAGAGCTGGCGGCGGATCAGCTCAGGGTCCTTGGTCAGGAAGAGCACCCGCTTGCCGGGGGTGAGGCGGACGATTTCGGGGGGTTTCATCAGGGTAGATTCTAACAACACCGACACACGGGCCTCGCCCCTGGCGTAGGCTTCGGGATCATGGAACCGAAGAAGAGCTTCTGGCAGAACCCCTGGCTGTGGGGAGGCTGCGGCTGCGCCCTCGGCTGCATCGGGATCCCCCTGCTGCTGGTGGCCTTCCTGGGCGGCAGCGTCCTCTACATGTTCTCCAACACCGACGTGAAGAAGCTGGCGGCCGAACAGGTCCGCTCGTCGCCGGCGGCGGTGGAGGTCCTCGGCGAGCCGATGGAGACAGGCTGGATGATCTCCGGCTCGATCAACGTCAACAACGACCACGGGCGTGCCGACATCCGCTTCCCGATCTCCGGACCCAAGGGCGAGGCCACCGTCCACGCCGTGGCCGAGAGGGACGGTGGAGGCCCCTGGCAGTTCCAGGAGCTGACCCTCGAGATGGAGGGAGGTGGGGCGCCGATCGAGCTCATCGGCGAGGAGCCCCCGGCCCTCCCGGCCGAGCCCATCTGAAGGCTTCAGATCTCGCTGCTCAGGGCCGGCCGTCAGCGCGACGGCCAGCCCCAGAGGGAATGCGGAGGAGCCTACTGAACCGTGCTGGTCTCGTGCTCCTTGGTGCAGTTGTCCGGGTCGTTGCAGTGTTGGATCTGCAAGGCGGACAGCTTGGAAGCGGCGGGCGCCACTCCCTTGCTGAACGCATCTTCGAGGGCGGCCTTGGGGACTCGCCAACCGGCGGCGAAGTTCGAGGTGCCGGGTAGCTCGAGATCGAAGGTGCCGTCGCGGTCGAGGTCCAACACGACGGGCCCTTCATGGAACCGTCCAGGTGTCCCGGGACGATCGGTCCAGCGGGCCGCCTTGCTGGCCGCAAAGCGCACGGGTCGAAGCACCTCCACGGCCTCCCCGGACTGGGCTCGCAAGGGGTGGAAAGTGAGCTTGACGTTGACGTGGATCGGCGCCTCGAAGCGGCCTCCCCACTCGTGCTCCCGAATGATCTTCATGCGGGTGATCGGCTGGTCGCCCTCGAGAGTGAGCTTGACCCCGAAGAAGCCGCACTTGGTGGCGATGGGCTTGGTGCCCACGAACTCCATGGCGCGCACCTGGACACGGGTCCAGGCCACCCCGGTCTCGTCGAAGACGGCGTCGTCGAGGCGCTGGACGACGGTATCTGTGCGGCCGAGGGCCCCCTTCTCCAGGGTGGAAACCGGTACCCCCCGGAAGGCGATGTCGCCGGTGAAAGGCCCGGAGTCGGCGCAGAAGAAACCGGCAGGCAGGGGCTCGTCGGCGAAGCTGGTGTGCGTGTTGCCGTTGCCCACGGTGCGGAAGAGGTCGATGCCGGCGAGGATCGCAGAGTCGGCCGCAAAGGTGGGGACGGCCAGCAGCGAGAGGGCGAGTGTGAGCAGAACGAGTCTCGAACGGGTCATGGAAGTTACCTCCTCGGTCAGGTTGGGTCGTTCGAGGGAAGGAGCGCTCGCAGCGTGGGCAGCGGGCGGCCCACGAGCGGCTGGCGCGGGCGAGCAGGAGGGGTACGGCCGGCAATCAGAACCGCGCCCGTGAAACGCAGCAACGGTGTCCATGGTGATTACGGGAAGCTTGTAATGACCATGAGTTTATGTATTAGATTCTCTCCTGTCAAGAGTAATTCTTTCTCGATGTGTCAGCGGCACCTGCGGCGGTTGACCGATTGGCGAAATGGCGGCTACCCTATCGGCACGTCTCAAGCAGCCGGGCGGTGAAGGCCCGGGAGGTAGCGTGGTCTCACCGGGAAAGTGGCCCTTCCTGCTCTCGGCGGCGGCGATCCGTCACCCGCGTCGCGCCATCGTCCTGATGACCTGCCTCGCCCTGGTGGCGGCGCCGGGTCTGCTGCGCCTCGAGCTGCGCACCGACGGCCATGCCCTGGTGCCGACGGACGATCCCGCGGTGGCCCTCGACGCGGAGGTGCGGGCGCACTTCGGGCTCTCTGACCCCATCGCGGTGATCCTCGAGAGCCGCCACCCGGAGAGGATCTTCAACCGGATCACCCTGGCGAAGGTGATCGAGGTCACCGAGGTCTTGAAGGCCCTGCCGGGCATCGATCCGGCCCGGGTGGTTTCCCTGGCCACCGAAAAGAGGGCGCGGGTGTGGCCGGGCACCTTCGACTTCCAGACCTTCCTCGAGCCGCCTCCCGACACCGCCCAGGGCATGCGCCTCTTCCGCGAGGACGTGGCGGCCACGCGCATCCTCGCCGGCACCCTGATCTCCCTCGACGAGACGGCCACGGCGATCCTGGTCGGGGTGCCCGACGAACCGGGCTTCGATCGCCCCCGCCTCTACCGCCAGGTGGTGGCTGCCGTCTCCCCCCTGGCCACGGTGGAGAACCCCATCTCCGTGGTCGGCGCGCCGGTGGCCGAGGCGATGCTCGGCGACCACGTCCTGGCCGACCTCGCCCTCCTCCTGCCGCTGGCCTTCGCGGTGATCGCCCTGGTGATGTGGCTGGGCTGTCGGCGCTGGCTCTTCCTCGCCCTTGCCGTCTGCGAGATCGGCGCGGTGCAGGTCTTCACGTTCGGCCTGATGGGCTGGACCGGCAGCCCCGTCTACCTGACCACCGCCATCCTGCCGGTGATCCTCACCACCATCTGCCTGGCGGACGAGATTCACCTCTTCTGGCGCTACCAGAAGATGCTCGCCGGCCCGTTGGGCGCGGCCCCCCGCCCGGCGGCCGTGCTGGCCACCCTCGACGAGCTGGCCCGCCCCGTGGCTCTGACCTCTCTGACCACGGCCGTGGGCTTCCTCTCCTTCCTCGGGGGCTCGATCCTCGCGGTGCGGGGCTTCGGCCTCTTCGCCGGAGTCGGGATCCTCTTCTCGATGCTCTGGACGCTGGCGGTGGTGCCGGCCTGCCTCGCCCTCATCGAGCCGCGCCGCCTGGCCCATCCCCGGCCCGAGCTCCTCCAGGGTCCGCGCGCCCGGGGCCAGGGTCTGGCGGCCGCCGTGGCGAAGCCCCAGCGCACCCTGCTGGCGGTGGGTGTCGCCACGGCCCTGCTCGCCGCGGGCATCCCCTTCCTCGCGGTGCAGGACAGCTGGATCGACGCCTTCGCCCGCGACAGCTCCCTCCGCCGCGAGACCGACCGGGCCAACACCCTCTTCCACGGCACTCACCTGCTGCGCCTGGCCCTGACCTTCGAGCAGAGCTCCGCGGATCCACAGGTGCTCGAGCGGCAGGGTCCCCTGCTCGACCCGAAGAAGGTGGAAGCCATCGGCGCCCTCGAGAGCTTCGTCGAGGCCCAGCCCGGGGTGGGCGGTGTGCTCGGCCCGCACGACCAGCTGACCACGGTGGCCTTCCTCTGGCTGGCGCGGCGGGAGGAGCAGCGGCGCATCCCCGAGGACCCCGCCCGCCTCGAGAGGGTCTACCAGCGCTACGAGCAGGGCCGCGGTCTCGCCAAGCGGCGCGAGGTGGTGGACGACGGGCTGTCGAGGGCGGTGGTGACGGTGTTCCTCAAGGCCGCGAACTTCCGCGACACGGCGCAGCTGATGGCGGCGATCCGCGATTGGGCCGGCACCCACCTGACGCCGCTCGGCGGCCGCCTGGACTTCGCCGGGGACGTGGCGGTGTCGCAGGCGATGATCCCGGCGATCGTCGAGACCCAGGTCGCCTCGATCCTCCTCGCGCCGCTGTCCTGCCTGCTGGTGATCGCCCTGCTCTACCGCTCGGCCGTGACCGGCGCCCTGGCAGTGCTGCCGGCGGCCGTGGCGGTGGTCTGGGTGTTCGGGGCGATGGGCTGGCTGGGCATCCCACTCGGCGTAGCCACCTCGATGTTCTGCGCCATCACGCTGGGCATCGCCGTGGACTACGCCATTCACTTCCTGGAGCGCTGGCGGCGCGCCCGCGAGGACGGCGCCGCCGACCCGGTAACCCTCGCCTTGACCGAGACCGGCCCGCCGATCCTCGCCGACACCGCCGCCATCGCCGCCGGCTTCGGGGTGCTGACCTTCTCCCAGGTGCCGGCCAATGCCCGGCTGGGCCTGCTAGTCGCCGCCGCCCTCACCGCCGGTGCCTGCCTCACCCTCTTCGGGCTCGGCAGCCTGCTGCGGGTAAGGATGAGGCGCTACAATCTCGAGCAGCCATGACGGACGAAGACGAGCTTCTCGAGCGCATCACGATCAATCCCGCGATCTTCGGCGGTAAGCCCATCATCCGCGGGCGCCGTCTCGCCGTCGAGCACGTGCTGGGCATGCTCGCCGCAGGCGACTCTGCGGAGACCATCCTCGCCGGCTACCTCTGGCTGGAGCCCTCTGACATCCTGGCTTGCCTCGCCTACGCCCATCGGTGGTGCACAGCATGCCCCACGGCGGGATCGTCCGACTGGTAGGTTTCTCCGCCCGAGACCAGGGCCGGGTCTGTGTAGAGCTCCTCCGTCGCTATGGCGACGAGTTGACTCGTGGAGCGCTCATCACAGCCGAGCCGGGCCGGGTGCGGGTGCGACCCGGCGAATGAGCCTGGGCCAGCCTCGCGTGGCTGGGTCGCTGGACCTATCGGGAGGACGCGGCGACGACGAAGAACACGATCAGGCCGCCCCAGATCAGGGTGCAGAGCCCACCCAGGCCGATACCGATCCAGGCGCGGACTTTGCCCTTCACCACCGGATACTGCCTAGGTCGGCGCAGGCCGGCTGCTACAAGTACCGCTTCACCTCGCGCTCGAACTGCTCGAAGGTACGTCCGCCCAGCATGGCCCGCCGAACCACTCCCTGGCGATCCACCACAAAGGTAGCGGGCCGGCCGGGGGCGGGCCACAGGATCTCGTCCACCCGCCCGTGGAGGGTGCTCATCGGGTTCAGCTCGAGGTAACTGCGGATGGTCTCATCGTCCTCGTCCGAGATCTGCAGGACTAGCAGCCCGCGCTCGGCATAGGCCTGCTGCAGGCGGTCGAGGTCGGGCATCTCCTCTCGACAAGGTGGGCACCAGGTGGCCCAGAAGTTGACGAGCACAACCTTGCCGCGTTGCGCTTCGAGGGTGTCCGCGCCACCGTCCACGAGACGCGTGAAGCCGAGAGTGGGGGCGGGCTGGCCGACCATCCGGCCCTGCCGCCAGAGTCCCGGCCCTAGCTTGACGAGGCCCTGGCCGGTCAGGATCAGTCCACCCCCGGCGATCAGGAGCGAGATCACGGCACCGGCCAGCGCTCCCCTCCGGCGCGGCTCCTGGCGCCAGGTCTTGCGTAGGCGGCCAACTCCCCCCCAGGTGGCGACCAGGAAGAGGGCGACCGCGCCGACCAGCAGCACGCCGAGGTGGTCGGAGAAGAACGCCATCAAGGCGCTCATGCCGTCTCCACGGTCATCGCTTCAGCGCCGCCGAGACAGAGATACGAAACCGGCGAGACCCAGCAAGGCCGCCAAGATCGCCAGCCCGGCGGCGTCGAGAGCCGGCACTTCGATGGCCGTGGGCTGCTGGCCGACGCCAAAGGCGAGGCCCGAGATCGCCGGGAAGCCCGTGCTACCGATCACCGTGCCGGCCCCGGTCGCGGTGTTGATCTGGAGCAGCCGGGCGGAAGGGCCCCCCTCACCGAGGGGCGCCGAGGACTCGCCACCGTAGAGCACCCCATCCGGACCCAGCTCGAGGCCGCCCACGCCGAAGCCCGTGCTACCGATCTCGGTGGTGGCGCCGGTCGTGAGGTTGATGGTGAAGAGAGAGTCGCCGACCCCCTCGGGGATCTGCATCGGTGTGCCCACCCCGTACATGGTGCCGGTCTCGGGGTCGTAGGCCAGGCCGCGCACGGGGTCATAGGGCAGGGCCGAGCCGATAGGGGTCAGGGCGGCGGTCGCAGTGTCCACCGTGACCAGGAAGACGCCCCCGGAGCCTTCGTCGTCGTCGTCGTCATCCCCGCCGGCGGCGTCGAAAAAGCTGCCGTAGAGAGTGTCACCGACGAACTCGAGGCCGTTCAAGGAACCGAAGTCGTGGATCCCGACCAGCGTCTCGACGCCGGTCTCGGGGTCGATGGTGATCAGCGAGCTCTCGCCCTGGCCGGTCGAGCCGAAGAGCACGCCGTCATCGCGGTACTCGATCTCGGTCACCGGGCCGAAAGCGCCGAGGCCGGAGCGGAAGGAACCGGCGCCGGTGGCCGGGTCGAGATCGATCAGGGAGGCGCCGACGTTCCCGGTCGAGCCGAGCAGGTCACCGGGCTCGACCGGAGGCAGCGGGCCACCGCTCGAGGTGATCGCGAGAGGTGAAAGCAAGACACCTAGCAAGGCGAGACGCGAGAGGGCAGTACGAGATCGCATGGTCTCCTCCGAAGCAGGGAATCCGATGGGGTTCGGCGCCGAACCGGGCCGGCGCCAGATTCTAGACCAACACGGCGCGGGGCCGGGACCGGTCGAATCACTCGGCAGGGCCTTCGTCCTTGCGCTTGGGCATCTCGGCGATGTACCAGCGACCCTCGAGCTTGACGAACTTGATCGGCTCGGCTCCGATGCGGCCGCTCGCCTGGTCGCCGTCGATCACCAGGTCTTCCAGCCGCTCCGTGGGCACCTTGGGAGCGGTGTCCGCGTCGCCGGTGGCCTCGCCGAGGCCCTTGAGCAGATCGAAGTAATCACCGGTCACCTCGACGGCGTCGATCTTGGCGAATAGAGCCTCGGGGTCGCCCTGGGGCTCCTCGTCGGAGAGCGCGGGCAGGCCGTGCTTCTTGGCCAAGGCGTTGTAGCGAGTCTTGAGGCCGGCGAGCTTGGCGTCCAGCTCCTTCTTGGCCTGGGCAGCCTGCTCTTGGGCCGCCTTCTCCTCGGCGCCCATCGCCTCGGCCATGCCCTCGCCCATCTCGACGGCCATGCCGCCCATGGCGTCGGCCATGCCGATCATCATCGTCGAGGCCAGCCACATGCCCATGGCCAGCTCCTTGCGCGGCTCCGGCGCGAGGCAGGCGGCGAGCTCGCGCAGGTCCTCCTTTTCGGCCGCGTCGCGCATGCGCTGGACGACCTTCTCCGGCGTTTCGCCGCCGAGGGGCTTGCCGGCGGCGAAGCCCGGGGGGGCAGCGAACAGGGTGGTGAGCAGAAGCGCGAGGACTGAGGTCATGCCGGTGCGGCGACGGGGTGTGTTCATGGCGATCTCCCTTGGCGGATCTGTGAGGATACGCGACGGGAGAGGGAGCGGGGACATCGACCTCTCGATGCAGCCGGCGCACGTCTTGCTAGAGGGAGCCATGACGCGCAAGAACGGCGCCCGGACGGCTCGGCCGCCCGTGCTATCCTGGCCGCCGACGCCACCCGGAACCGCCCTTTGGGAGCAACGAGACCCTTCATGTCAAGAGCTCGAGCCACCCTCCTCCTGCTGGTCCTCTTCCTCGCCTCCGCCCTGCCTTCCCTCGCTGCCGACGCCGGCGCCAACGACTGGGGCACCAGCCTGGAGCAGGCGCGCGCCGAAGCCGAGAAGGGCGGCAAGCTGATCCTGGTCGACCTCTTCGCCGAGTGGTGCGGCTGGTGCAAGACCTTGGAGCGCCAGGTGTTCACCACGCCGGAGTTCCAGCAATACAGTCGCCAGTTCGTGCTGCTGCGGGTGGACGTCGAGGACGGCGGTGAGGGCACCCGCCTCCAGGCCCGCTACGGCGCCACCTCCCTGCCCACCCTGCTGCTCCTGGACCCTGGCCTCGCTCTCGCCGGGACGGTCACCGGCTTCGCTCCCATGCCGCAATACCAGGCCAAGGTCGAGCAGGCCTTGCTCGGCTGGAAGGACCTGATGGCGCGCTACGAGCGGGCGCTCAAGAGCAGCGACGCGGTGACCATCGAGACGGTCGCCGAAGAGCTCTTCGGTCGCCAGGATGGCGGGCGAGCGGCCGCCGCCTACGAGCGCATGCTCGCGGCCTCCACCCTGACTCCCACCCAGCACGGTTGGATCCGCTACCGGCGGGCCGAGGCCCTGCGCCTTTCCGGCCAGTTCGAAAAGGCGGCTCAGGCGGTGACCGAGGGGATGGCAGAGGCCACCTCGCACGGCTTCTCCGAGCTGGTGGCTCGCTACGAGCTGCTCGCCGGGCTGGTCGCCATGGACCGCGGGCGGTGCGACGAGGCCCGTCTGGCCTTCGAGGGCTTCCTCGCCCACCATCCGGACAGCAACCTGCGGCCGGTGGTGAAGCGCAACCTCGCCGAGATCAAGCACAACCCCGCGGCCTGCGGTTGAGACGGGCAGGTCTGGTGAAGACACCACCGCGCCTCCGGCGCCTCGCCTGTGCTTCGCTCCTGCTCCTCACCGCCAGCGCGGCGGCGGCACCGCCGAAGATCGAGAAGGCCAGGATCTCCCTCGCCGCCGATCGCTCCGCCTACGAGCCTGGCGCCACCGCCCGCCTGGCGGTGGTGCTCGACATCGAGCACGACTGGCACACCAACAGCAACCAGCCGACCTTCGAGTTCCTGATCCCGACCACCGCGGAGGTGCAGGTCCCCACCGGCTGGTCGCCGGCCAAGGTGACCTATCCGGCCGGAGTGATGCGCACCTTCGCCTTCGCCGACCAGCCCCTGTCGGTCTACGAGGGCAAGGTCGTGGTGGTGGCCGAGCTGGCGGTGCCGGCCGCAGCCACCACCGGCTCGCAGGTGAAGGTGGCCGCCAAGGTGCGCTATCAGGCCTGCGACCACTCCCAATGCCTGGCGCCGGTGACCAAAGAGGTGTCGACCGAGCTGGCCGTCGGCCCGGGGGGCAAGGCCCAGAACCAGGGCCTGTTCACGGCCGGCGGCGCGACGCCGCCACCCGCGACGGGGGGCTCGGAACGACCGGGCTCGACGGGACGAAGCCTCGCCGGGATCCTGCTCCTCGGCTTCCTGGGCGGCCTGATCTTGAACGCCATGCCCTGCGTGCTGCCGGTGCTGTCGCTCAAGGTCTTCGGCCTGGTGCACAGCGCTAGCCACGGCCACCGGGCCGTAGCCACCGGGGCCCTCGCCACCAGCGCCGGCATCCTCTTCTCCTTTTGGGCCCTGGCCGGAGCGGCGGTGGCCGCCAAGGCCGCCGGGGCCGCGGTCGGCTGGGGCGTACAGTTCCAGAACCCGGTCTTCGTCACCGTGCTGCTGGTGGTGGTCACCCTCTTCTGCCTCAACCTCTGGGGCCTCTTCGAGATCCCCCTGCCCTCGTTCCTCGCCCGGGCGAGCGGTCTGGGCGGCCGGGAGGGCCTGGCTGGGCACTTCACCACCGGTCTCTTCGCCACCTTGATGGCCACGCCCTGCTCGGCCCCCTTCCTGGGCACCGCCCTGGGCTTCGCTCTCGGTGAGCAGGCCGGGATGATCTTCGCCGTGTTCACCGCCATCGCTCTCGGCTTCGCCCTGCCCTACCTGCTGCTCGCCGCACGGCCGGCGCTCGCCAGCAGGCTGCCCAGGCCCGGCCGCTGGATGGACCTGGTCAGGGGGCTGATGGGCTTCCTGCTCGCCGCCTCGGGGATCTGGCTCGCCTTCGTGCTTTCGGCGCAGCTGACCTCGGCGCGCCTGTCTTTGATCGGCCTCGCCCTGTTGGGCATCGCTCTCTTCGTGTGGTTCCGTCGGCAGACGGCCCAGGGCTCGGCCGGCAGCCGGGTGGCCTTCGCCGGCGCCCTCGCCGCGGCAGCCCTGACGGTCGGCCTCGCCGCTTCCGCCGAGCGACCGAGCGCGGCGGTGGCGGATCTCGGGGCGGGCGGCGGACGGATCGCCTGGACGGCCTTCGACCGGACCCAGGCCGAGAGCCTCGCCCAGGAGGGACGCTTCGTCTTCGTCGACGTGACGGCGGACTGGTGCTTCACCTGCAAGTTCAACGAGAAGCTGGTGCTCGACACGGAAGAAGTGGCGGCCGCCTTCGGCCAACACGGCGTGGTGCCGATGAAGGCCGACTGGACCAACCGCAACGAGGAGATCGGACGCTTCCTCGCCGACTTCGGCAAGGCCGGGATCCCCTTCTACGTCCTCTATCGCCCGGGAGCGGAGCCCCACGTGTTCTCCGAGCTGCTGACCAAGCAGGCGGTAATCGAGGCGTTGCGGCGGTCGGCGGCGACCTCGCAGGTGGCGGAGCGGTAGTAGGCTGGGTTAGCGGAGCAGCCGCGTAACCCAGCTCCCGCCAGCCCCGAGAAACGCTGGGTTACGGCCCTCACGGGCCTAACCCAGCCTACCCTTCTTGGCCCTCTCCCGGATCTCCTCGAACCGCTTCAACCGGCCCGCCAGCTCGGCCTCGAAACCCTCCCCCTTCGGCTGGTAGAAGCGGCTACCCGCCACGGCCTCGGGCAGGCATTCGAGCCCCCCCACTCCTTCTTCGGTATCCGGCGCGTAGAGGTAGCCCCGGCCGTAGCCGAGGTCCGTCATCAGGCGGGTGGGGGCGTTGCGCAGGGCCAGCGGCACCGGCTCGGCCGGCTTCTCGAGCACCGTGCGCCGGGCTTCACCGAAGGCGCGGTAGACGGCCACGCTCTTGGGCGCCAGGGCGAGGTAGACCGTCGCCTGGGCCAGGGCCAGATCCCCCTCCGGCGAGCCCATGCGCTCGAAGGCCTGCCAGGCGGTGAGGGTGACGGACAGGGCCTGGGGATCGGCGAGGCCGACGTCCTCCACCGCCATCCGCACCAGCCGGCGGGCGAGGTAGTCCGGGTCCTCTCCGGCGGTGAGCATGCGCGCCAGCCAGTAGAGGGCGGCGTCGGCGTGGCTCTCGCGCACGGATTTGTGCAAGGCCGAGATGAGGTTGAAGTGCTCCTCCCCCGAGGCGTCGTAGAGCAGCACCTTGCGCTGGGCTACCCGCTGGACCAGCTCGGAGTCGAGGCGGCTGGCACCCGTGGAAGCTCCCTCGGTGGCGGCCGCTTCGACCAGGTTGAGCAGCTTGCGGGCGTCGCCCGAGGCCAGCTGGGCGAGGGTGGCGAGGGCCTCGTCCTCGGCCTCGAGCCCCAGGCCCCCGAGGCCCCGTTCGGCGTCGGCCAGGGCCCGGCGGGCGAGCTCGGCGAGAGCCGCCGTTCCGAGCGGGGCGATCGGCACCACCCGGCAGCGGGAGAGCAGGGCCGCGTTGAGCTCGAAAGAGGGGTTCTCGGTGGTGGCGCCCACCAGCACGATGTCCCCCTTCTCGACGTAGGGCAGGAAGGCGTCCTGCTGAGCGCGGTTGAAGCGGTGGATCTCGTCGACGAAGAGCAGGGTGCGGCGACCGGTGGCGCGGCGCAACCGCTCGGCGTCCGCCATCACCTCCTTGACCTCCTTGATCCCCGAGGTCACGGCCGAGAAGGGCACGAAGCGCAGGGAGGTGCTCGAAGCCAGCAGCCGCGCCAGGGTGGTCTTGCCCGAGCCCGGCGGGCCCCAGAAGATCAAGGACGGCACCCGGTCTCCGGCGATCGCCCGGCGCAGGAAGCCCTGCTCGCCCAGCAGGGCCTCTTGCCCAAAGACCTCCTCGAGGGTGCGCGGGCGGAGGCGCTCGGCGAGCGGCGTCCCGGGGATCGATCGGTCGCCCGCAGGACCGAGCTCGAAGTCGGCGCCCGGCTCCCGCTCGGCTCCGGGCTCGTCGAAGAGGGTCGGGGGGCGAGCCATGGCTCAGCGCGGGGCGGCCCGCGGGACGGGAAAGATCTGGAGGCGTAGCAGCTCGGCCTGGGAGAGGCTGCGCTCCCGGCGTGCCGGCGCCGGCAGGGAGCGCCGCGAGGCCAGGAATGGGTCCACCCCGCGCTCGAGGAAGGCCGCGAGCAGGATCTGGATCAGATGGCGCCGGGCCGCGGACACGTCCGCGATGATAGCCCGGAACCTGAAGGTGGCCCCATGGGCCGGCGCCGCGCCGCGAGGGGCTGAAGCCCCACGCCACGTAGACACGTCCCTGCCGGGACGGGGGAGGGGGAGATCCCTCGGCTTCGGGCCTCCGGCCCTGCGCTCGGGATGACAGCAGGGCGGCGTGCCAGCCAGCCCCCGTTGTCATCCTGAGCTCAGCGAAGGATCTGGTCGGGGGGGCCGTGGTTCCCTTCCCCCAGGTCCTTCGCTGCGCTCAGGACGACAACGGGGCCGATAGTGCCCGTTCAGCCCTCACCCTCCTCCGTCCCGCCAGGGACGGGGGAGGAACGAGCATCGGACACGACCGATCCCTCTCCCGTTGTCATCCTGAGCGCAGCGAAGGATCTGGTCGGGGGGCCTTGGTTCCCTTCCCCCAGGTCC
>JBIOYC010000070.1:0-12224 GCA_044869955.1 Thermoanaerobaculia bacterium
GAGGAAGATGCCCTGCTGCGTCTCGGTGACGGTCTGAGCGGGGTTGGCCGGATAGTAGGTGCTCCAGGAGTACTCGCCCATGAACAGCGACTTGGGCGCCCGCGGGCAGTGGCTGTTGAGGGTGAAGCCTACCCACTCGAGGTTCTGCAGCAACGTTCCCTGGCTGATCAGCGAGTTGGGCCACCCCGGGGCGTTGTAGAAGACGCGATCGTCCGGCCCTTGGGGGAGCGAGTAGGGGTGGATCGAGAAACCATCGATGTAGCGCCCTTCGCTCGGATTCTGCGTGTAGAGCGACTCGAGTCCTTGGCAAAGGTCGCGCAGCCAGCCGAGGTCGGTACCCGCCGTGCCCGCGGGATACATCTTGAAGCCCTCACCGCCGCGGGCCACGATCAGCGCCGGGTAGTCGCTACGCCGCAGGAAGCCCCGCTTCAGGGCTGCGCGAGCGTCGCGCAGCAGGCGGGCGAAGTCCCACCCCGGAAAATAGCCGAACTGGTCGCGGAGGCTCTGGTTGAGCTCGTTGCCGATCTCCCAGAATTCGATCCGATCCCCCCATGTGGCCGCCATGTCCTCGACGAACCGGAGGTATGCCTGATAGATGCCGGGGTCGATCACCGGCGGCGTCCAACGTACGGAATCGTCCGGGATGTTGAGGAAGGCGTAGACGTCCATCCCACGCGCCCGGGCCGCGTTGGCCATAAGGTTGGTCTCGTACAAGGTGTAGAAGTAGGGCGGCGAGGTCTGTGGCTGGTAGCTCCAGAAGATCGGGAAGCGCACGGAGCGGATGCCGCCGGCGTAAAGGCCGTCCAGAGTGGCATCGAGCCAGCTGAGCTGGCCCTGATAGGGGTAGCCGATCGAGCCGAAGAAATCGAGGCTGAGGGGCTGGGCCCGGGACGGGACGGCCGGGGCGAGGGTGAGCAGCAGAACGCAGAGAATCTCGGAAGGTCGCATCGTCTCCTCCTTGGGTTGGTCGACCACGGGAAGAGAGAGCAACCGCGCTGCCACGATCTAACTAGCTGATTCCATTGGAATTGCCTCGGGCGGCCGGACCAGTCCTGGGACTGGTCAGCTGCCTTCGGAATCGCGAGTCCCGGAAACGGGAAGCGGGTCGAGCGCCCCCGCTACGGCACCACCAAAGACCAAGCCGAGGTGTCGCCGGTCTCGAAGTCGTCGACGAAGATCCCGCCTTGCACGCAGGCCGTGGGCACCAGGGCCTGGGTGAGCTCGAGGTCGTCTACGTACCAGCCTTCGGCGCCGCCGGTACCGGCCGAGAAGCGGAAGCGCACGCGCATGGTCTGCCCGGCCCAGGCGGAGAGATCGGCGGTGTGCTGGCTCCAGGTCAGCTGAGTGCCGGTGAAGGCCGGCGCTCCCGCCCCGTCTGCACAGCCGTTGGCCACTCCGGAGAAGGCGCCCGGGTAGGGGGGCGAGAGGGGGAGCGTCTGCCAGGACAGCCCGCCGTCCGCCGAAACCTCGACCACCCCACCATCGACTCCGGCTGTGTGATCGAAGAGAGTCCAGAAGCTCAGCGCGGGTGTGCCGGCCACCGCCAACTCGAAAGTAGGCGTCATCACGCCCACGCACTGGCCCTGCGCTTCGCCCGAGTAGTAGCTGCGGACACCGTTGTGTTTGCGGGCCGGATCGAGGTGCCAGCCCAGGTGCTTGGTGATCACCGTCTGGAAGTCCAGGCCCGGATCCCCCGGCTCGGCGCCGGCAGCCCACGTGCCCGGCCCCGGGGGGCCGGTCGGCGTGGCCGTGACCCGCACCAGGTTGTCGTCCTCCGCTCCGTTGCCGAGGTCGACGGCGCGAACCACGTAGTGTTGGGCCACGCCCGGGCCGATTCCGCTGTCCCGATACGTCGTCCCGGAGACGCCCTGGGCGACGCGGTTGTCGAGGGCGGGCAGGAAGCTCGGGTCGGTCGAGCGGTAGATCGAGTAGCCCACGCCCCCGCCGCAGTTCGGGTTGGCGGCCGGCCAGTCGAGGTCGACGGCACAACCGAAGGTCCCCACGCTCACTGCCGAGGCAGCGCCCGCGAAAGCTGGCGCCGCGTTGCAGACCCCGGTCGCCGTGGCCTCGGCGCAGGCGCTCGGTGGTGAGGAGCACAGGCCGGTGGAGTCTACCGCCACCACCTGGTACGAGTACGTGACCGTCCCGGAGACCGCGGTGTCCTCGAAGGTAGTGCCCCCCAGATCGGTAGCGACGGGCTCGAAGCTCGCGCCCGGGCAGCCGCCAAACGAGCGCAGCACCGTGTAGGTGACACCGGTGGCCCCGGCCGGTGCCGTCCAGCCGACGTCGATGCGGTTGTCACCGTTGGCCACGGCCGAGGGTGCGGTCGGTGCTCCGGAGGCCACGCAGAGCTGGGGGCGCACCACGAAGAGTCCCTGCTCGATGCCACTGATCAGGACGTTGCCGCTGGCGAAGAAGGGATACACGCTCCAGGCACCGTTGAAAGAAGCGGTATCGCTCGCCGGATAAATGTCGAAAAAACCGGCCTGTGTGAGGGTGCCGGACTCGATGTCGTCGAGCGACAGGATGCGCAGACCGCCGCGGTAATTGGCCTGGTAGACGAAGTTTCCCTTGACGTACTGGTTGTGATCGATCGACCCGACGGGGCTCGAGAAGAAGCCGAGCACGCTCGGCACTTCGAGGTCCGTCAGGTCCCAGATCCGCGTGCGGGTGTTGTGCCCGAAGTTCTGCTCGTCGAGCTCGTCGTCGAGCAGGAAGTAACGCTGGTCTTCCGTCAACCAGCCCTGGTGGGTGTAGCCCGAGCCCGCGTAGGGGGTACGTGAGATCTGGATCGGTGCCGCCTTGTTGGTCACGTCGACGATGGTCAGCGTGTCCTCGTTGGAGTTGAAGCAGATCTCCTTGCCGACGTGGGTAGTGTCCGGCCCGCTGTAGATCACGCACTGGGTGTCGTGGGTGTAGCCGTCGGCCGAGAAGCAGCCGGCGAATGTGGGCGCCGCGGGGTTCTGGATGTTGACCATGTGCAGGCCGGCCCCGCAGGTCTCGGTGCCCTGCCGCGAGCCCACGGCGTAGGCGAAGCCGGTCAGCTCGTTGATCGCGATGTTGTGGGCGCGGCCGAAGTGGCCGTAAAACGCCGTCTCGGTGAAGGTCACCGGCGGATTGACGACGTTCCTCAGCTGGGTCAGGTCGAAGACCTGGAGGCCGTGATTGGTCGCCTCGCTGACGATGAAGGCGTGGTTCTGGTAGACCTTGATGTCGCGCCAGGTGGAGTTCCCCGAGTGCGTGGGCAGGTTGCCGAGGTAAACCGACGCCGCAGGATCGCTGACGTCCACGAACGCCGTGCCGCTCGACCGGCCCATGAGGGCGTACTCCTTACCGGTCATCGGGTCCGTCCAACCCCACACGTCGTTGCCGTTGCCACCGCCGATCGAGGTCAACGGCAGCAGCTCCATCAGGTCGACGTTCTCGCAGGGGTAGGCCCCGGCGAAGCCACCAACGCAAGGAGTCTCGTGCTCGGGAGAGAGGTTCTGGGGCGGCTCGAGGTCGGCCAGGAATGCCTCCTGCACCGTCGTGAAGGGGCCTTCGTCCTGGGGCAAGGCCGGATCGGCAGCCCAGATCGCGCCCGGAAAGCACAGCGTCGAGACGCCGATGAGAAGTAGAACGAGCCCGACTGAAACAGTCCTCGTCATGGCCACCACCTCGGAGCAGAGAAGGGAACGGCAAGGGATCGAAACCTCAGGATCCTAGCAAAGACCAGGGAGCATCGCGGGAGCCCTCCCGTTCCCCCACGGGGACATCCTCTCGGCGTCGCCGAGCCGAACCCGTGGCACCGGCCTTGCTCCAAGGCCCTGCAAGCCGGATCCCCAACCCAGCGAGGAGCCCAAGCCATGCCCTGCTCCCCCTCCGCCCGCCGAGCCCACTGGCTCTTCCTGCTCGTCGCGTCTCTGCTCTTCGTGCCGCGGTCTCGGGCCGAGGAGCCGCCCGCCGACGCCGCCTTCGGCGACCGGCTCTCGGTCAGCCTGATCGAGATCCCGGTGCAGGTGCTCGATGACGGCCGGCCGGTGCGCGGCCTCCGGCGAGAGAGCTTCCAAGTGTCGGCCCGAGGGCAGCGGCTGCCCCTGGTGGCCTTCGAGGTGCTCGAAGCCGAGATCGGCGCTACCGAGGGGGCGGCGCCACCCGCCGTTCCCCGCAACTTCCTGCTCGTCTTCGACTTCTTCTACGGCGACCGGAACGGACTGGCGCGCGCCGTGACGGCCGGGCGCGAGACCCTCGGCCGCCGGATGACGCCCTGGGATCGGGTGGGTGTCGTCATCATCACCCAGGGCGGCGCCAACCTCCTCTCGGCCTTGACCGTCGACCGCACCGAGACCCTGCTCGCCCTGGACGTCGTGGACGCCCTGCTCGACGGCAAGACCGGTGTGCTCAAGCAGCGCAGCCTCGCCCTGAGCGAGCACGCCCAACGCGCCGAGGCCCGGGAAGAGAGCGGCTGGCGGCGCCGGGTCTCCGGCTTGGGCGAGGCCGGTGCCCTGGCGGATCGCTCCCTCACCTCGTTCTCCACGCCGACGACCACCGGCCTCGGCACCGCGGCGGAGAACGAGCTGGTGGGGGTCGGACGCAGCATCGGCAGCAGCGGCACGATTTTCAACCCGGTGGTCACCTCGATCGCGTTCCAGGATCCGGAGGAGCTCACCGCCGACCTCTCCGCCAAGGCCGAGAGCAGCGCCATCCGCGCCTACAGCACCATGCTCGCTGACCTCGCGACCTTCCTGCGCGACGTCGAGGGCACCAAGCACCTGATCTTCTATTCGATGGGGCCCGCCGGCGCCGTGATGGTCGACACCCTGGCCCTGAGCTACTTCGAGAGTCTCTTCGAGGCCTACCGGCGCTCGGGCTGGCAGATTCACGCCGTGGACCTGCGGGGAGCGCCAGGGCCGGGCGAGACGGGCTTCGCCGCCGAGGGCCTCTTTTTCATGGCCGACGGCACCGGAGGTGAGCTGCTCGAGAACTTCAACCAGCTCGACGAGGCGACCGAGCGCATCCTCGAGCGCACCAGCGTCACCTATCTGTTGACCGTCGAGTCGCCGCCGCTCGAGGCCAACGGCCGCTACCTGCCCCTCGACGTCAAGTTGATCGGTGGACCGTCCGGAGCCCGCCTGCTCCATCGGCCCGGCTTCTACGCCCCCAAGCCGGCCTCGGACCGCACCGAGATGGAGCGCCGGCTGGACGACGCCCAGATCATCCTCGGCGGCCGCGAGCTCGCCGACCTGTCCGGCGTGGTCTGGGCCGCTCCCTTCCGCTCGAGCGCCAGTGGCGCACGGGTGCCGGTGGTGATCGAGTTGCCCGGAGCGGGTCTGCTCGGCGAGGGCGAGGCGCCGGTGCTGTCCCTCGAGCTCGGGGTCTACGCCCTCCAGGGCGAGGCCGGGGTGGCCGACCTGATGCAGCAGCGGTTGTCGTTCGATCTCGCCAAGACCCGCGACCGGCTGTCCGCCCACGGCGTGCGGGTGGTCGCCGAGCTGGATCTGCCGCCCGGGGAGCACCGGCTGCGGGTGCTCGCCCGCCACGAAGGCGACGGCCGCACCTTCCTCACCACCCTGACCGTGAAGGTGCCCCCGTTGGGCCAGCTCTTGACGGGTCCGACCGCGATCCTCTTCCCGGACCTCGAGGGAGGCTGGTTGCTCGCCCGGGAGAGCGGCCTCACCCTCGGCAAGGAGCACCCCCTGGCCCTCGGCGAGCGGCCCCTGATCCCCAGCCTGGCACCGCGGCTCGGCGCCGGCGGCGCCCTCGCCGGGGTGCTGATGGGCTACCAGCTGGGCGGCGCCGGAGCGCGCCTGGACACCCGCCTCCTGGCCGCCGACGGCAAGCCGGCGACGGGGGGCCGCGTCTCCTTCCTGCAGAAGGTGCCCACGGACGGCGAAGGGCTCGACCGCCTGCTACTGAGGCTGGAGGCCGGCGACCTCGCTCCCGGCCGCTACCGGCTCGAGATCGCGAGCCTCGACGCCGCCGGCCGCCGCGGCGTCCCGGTCTCGGCCAGCTTCGAGGTGGTGCGCTGAGACTGGCCCTGCGGCGAGCCCCTCACTCCGCCGCCGGCAGCTCCAGCAGGACGGCCTCGCGGTCGGTGCGGGCGAGGAGGTAGCGGCCGGCGAGGCTGGGCGGGTTCCAGGTCTTGCCGTCGAAGAGACGCCAGGTGGCGAGAACGCGCAGCTCCTCGGGCACCGGCTCGACGAGCACCAGCTCGCCCGACTCGGTCGACACCAGCAACAGCTCCCCCACCAGGATCACCTGGCCGTGGCCGTAACGCCCGGCCTTCCAACAGCGCTCGCCGGTCGCCGGGTCGAGGCAGACCAGGGTGCCGTCGTCGAGGCCGTAGAGCCGGCCGCCGTGCTGGACGACGTTGGTGAACTTGGCCTTCAAGCGGGGGCTCTCCCACACCAGGGTGGCGGTCTGGGCACCGCCCTCGCCCGGCGCGAGCTGGAGCACCTTCGCCCCGACGCCGTAGCCGGAGGAAGCGAAGAGGCGATCTCCCGCCAGCACCAGGGGCGTCGAGACGTTGGGCTGCTCGGCCGGCCAGGGATAGCGCCAGAGCACGCGGCCGTCCTCGAGGGAGTGGCCGGTGAGGCTGTTGGCATTGAAGCTGACGATCTGCCGCGCCCCCGCGAGGGTGGCCACGATCGGCGAGCTGAAGGCGGGGCCATCGTCGCCCCCGCCCCATGCCGGCTCGCCGGTGGCGGCGGCGTAGGCCACCACCGAGCGGCCGTCTGGCCCCCCGGCCCCGATCACCACCCGGCCGTCGACGGCCAGGGGCGAGACGCTCTTGCCCCACTCGGGGTTCTCGGCCCCGTTGTCGGCCAGGGTGTCACGCAGCCAGAGCAGGCGCCCAGTGGCGGCGTCGAGGGCGCGCAGGCGGCCCGTGGCCCCCATCGCGAAGACCCGTCCGTCCGCCACCGTGGGCGTCGAACGCGGGCCGAGGCCGCCGATGGTGGTTTCGTAGCGGGCGCGATCGGCGTGGCTCCACAGCAGCTTGCCGGTGGCGAGGTCGTAAGCCGTGGCCACCTCCTCCTCGCCACGCTGCTCGAGAGTGAAGGCCCGCCCGCCCACGACCGCGAAGCCCGCCCAGCCGGCGCCGACCGGGATCCGCCACACCTCTCGCGGCGGCCGAGCCTGCCAGTCGCGAGCCAGCCGCACGTCCGGCACGCTGCCGTCCCGCCGGGGCCCCAGGAAGCCGGGCCAATCCGCGGCGCCCGCCAAGGTGCCAGGCACTTCGGTGACCGGGGTGCCAGGCACTTCGGGCGACGCCTCCACCGGGGCAGGCTGAGGCTCGCCCTGAGCCTCTCGAGGGGTGCCAGCCGTCTCGGGAGCCGCCGAAGTGCCAGGCGCTTCGGGAGCCGTGGCGCCCGCCATCTCGGAAGACGGGGTGCCAGGCACTTCGGGAGCCGCAACCGGCGGTTCAAGTGCCGGGGGTGGGGAGGAGGGAGGCGTCAAAGGCTGCGAGCCCGCCCGGGGCGTCCACTTGAAAGCCAGCACGGGCAGCAGGTCGCCGGACACACCACGGATCTCGACCGTCTGCTTGGCCAGGAAGGCCAGGCCCACGATACCCAGGGCGCCCAGCAGCCGGCCCCGCCAGGGCAGGCGCGACAGCAGCAGGAACCACAGGAAGAGCAGCACCAGGGTGAGTGCCGTCACTTCCAGCACGGCCAGGGTGCGCTGCTGGCCGGTGCGCTCCCCGGCCCAGGAGAACCAGCCCACCGCCCCCAGCCACAGCACGACCACCAGCATCGCAGGCCACCAACGGATCTTCTTGGACATGGCCCGCTTTGTAGCAGGAGGGGGCAGGGGTGGCAAGCGCGGGCGGGGAGAGGGGGCAATTGGGGCTGATTGGCAATCGGATTGACAATTAGCCCCAATCTCCTGACAATGCAGTCATGATCCAACGGGTGCTCGAGAGACGGCTCCGTGCCCTGGCCAAGAAGTTTCCCGTGGTCACGGTCACCGGGCCGAGGCAGTCCGGCAAGACCACGCTCTGCCAGGCGGTCTTCCCCGACCTTCCCTACGTTTCGCTCGAGGCGCCGGACGTTCGGGCCTTCGCCACTCAAGATCCCCGCGGCCTGCTCGCCACCTACCCCGACGGCGCCGTGCTCGACGAGGTCCAGCGCACACCGGAGCTGCTTTCCTACATCCAGACCGAGGTCGACTCACGGCGGCAGATGGGCCGCTACGTCCTCACCGGCTCCGCCAACTTCACCTTGCTGGGTTCCCTGTCGCAGTCGCTGGCCGGCCGAACCGCCCTGCTGACCCTGTTGCCCCTCGGCTGGGAGGAGCTTCGAGGCCTGCCCTCGGCGCCGACCGACCTCTTCGAGGTGCTCTATCGCGGCAGCTATCCGGCGACCTTCGACCGCGACCTCCGGCCAGGGGACTGGTACGCCGGCTACGTGACCACCTACCTCGAGCGGGACGTCCGAGCGATTCTCGACGTGGGAGACCTGCTTTCCTTCCAGACCTTTCTGCGACTCAGCGCCGCCCGAACCTCTCAACTGGTCAACTTCTCGGCGCTGGGTGCCGATGCCGGGATCACTCACAACACCGCCAAGGCCTGGCTCGGGGCGCTCGAGACCGGCTATCTCGTCTGGCGGCTGGCGCCCTTCTTCGCCAACCTCGGTTCGCGATTGGTCAAGACCCCCAAGCTCCACTTTCTCGACACCGGCCTGATCTGCTACCTGCTGGGAATCCACTCTCCGGCGCAGCTTCGAAACCATCCCCTTCGCGGCCCGATCTTCGAAACCTGGGTCGTGTCCGAGATTCTGAAGGCACGCCTGCACCGCGGGCTGGCGCCGGCCTCGTTCTTCTTCCGCGACAGCAAGGGATCCGAGGTCGATCTGGTGCTCGAGCTGGCCCAGTCGTTCGTGGCCATCGAAACCAAATCCGGCCAGACCCTGGCCGAAGATTTCTTCAAGACCCTCCGCACCTTCGAGCAGGCGGCCCTCCAGGCCCCCGTGCCGCGTCCCGCCCGGAGCTACGTGGTCTACGGTGGCACCGAGCTCCAACACCGCTCCCACGCCAAGGCGTTGCCGTGGGCGTTGATCGATCGAGAGGCTTGGTGGGATGAGGCGGAGGTGGGGTGACGATCGAAGCCCTCGGACGGCGCGAGGGCTTGAAATCTCTCGCGGGAAACGCCGCGAGCCCACCCCCACCACCCCGTGTTAGCCTCTCCCACTCCTTCCCCCGGAGGCCCTCATGCCCGAGCCCGTTCGCCTGTCCCTCGATGACGCCCGGCGGATCGCCGTTGCCGCTCAGCTGCTGGACCGGCCCTCGGCTGGCTCGGTGACCGAGGTGCTGGAGAGGACCGGCTTCGTGCGCACCCTGGGCGGAGCGGACGTCTACCTGGCCGTGCGGGCGCGACGGCCGGGTCTCACTCGGGCGGAGCTGGACGCCGCGGCGGCGGCCGGCGAGGCGCAGGTGCTGCCGGCGGTGCGCGGCTGCATGTACCTGGTGCCACGGCGCCATTCCGCCCTCTGCCTGCGGGTGGCGGACCTGCTCTCCCGCACCCGGGCCGAGCGCGAGCATGAGAAGGCGGGCATCCGCCCGGGCGAGGTCGAGGCGGTGGCTGAAGCCGCCCTGGCCACCCTCGGCGCACGCGGCCCGCTGACCACCGACGCCCTGCGCCGCGCCCTCCCCGAGGGCACGGTGCGCAGCCTCGGCGAAGCGGGCAAGAAGGTGGGCATCTCTTCGGCTCTTCCTCCAGCCCTGCGGCTGCTCGAATTCGCCGGCGAGATCGAGCGCACCCTGGAAGGCGGCCGGCTCGACACCGACCGCTACTTCTGGCGGGTCCCCGCTGCGAGCCCCTTCGCCGGCGCGGACCCCGGCAACGACCTCGTCGAGCTGGCGCCCGGGCTGGCGGAGATCTTCTTCCGCGCCGCCGGCCTCGGAACCCTCAAGGACTTCGCCGGCTGGGCCGGCCTCTCTCAGCGCGACGCCAAAGCCGCCGCGGCCGGCCTGCACCTGGTGACGGCGACGGTCGAGGGTCAAGCCGAGCCCCATCTGGCCTTCCCCGAAGCGCTCGAACCGGTCGAGAACCACAGCGGCCCGGTCGCCTTCCTACCCTTCGACGACAACCTGCCCGGGCTCCACGGTGGGCCGGCCCTGCTGGTCGACGCCGCGTACCACCAGCTCGAGGTGCCGGTGTGGGGCAGCAACGAGAACCAGCGCCTCGGCTGGGCTCGCTACATGTCCTACCGCGGGCTGGTCGCGGACGGGCGGGTGGTCGGCTTTTGGGAGCTCGATCCCGAAGCCCGCGTCGTGGTCTGGGCCACCTTCGCCACGGCCGAGCGCGGCCTCGCCGCCCGCATCGAGGCTGGCGCCGCGGACACGGCGCGCTTCCTCCTGGGCGAGCTGGGTCACGGCAGGAGCTTCTCGATCGACTCCGACGCCGACCTCGTCCGCCGTGCCACGGCCCTGCGGGGCTGGGCCTACTCGGGCTCGGTCGCCGCCTGAACGACCACCGTCAACGACCCAGGCCGATCCCTTCAGCCCCGCAACGCAGCCTTAGAATCGCCGCCATGTGCTCCATCCTCGGCATCTTCGAGATCTCGGGCGATGCGGCGGGCCTGCGCGGCCTCGCCCTCGAGCTGTCCAAGCGCATGCGCCATCGGGGGCCGGACTGGAGCGGCATCTGGACCGGCGAGCGGGCCATCCTCGCCCACGAGCGGCTGGCCATCGTGGATGTCGAGCACGGCGCCCAGCCCCTCTTCTCACCGGATGGCCGGCAGGTGCTGGCGGTCAACGGCGAGATCTACAACCACCAGCGGCTGCGTCACGACCTCGCCGGACCCTACGACTTCGCCACCCTCTCGGACTGCGAGGTGATCCTCGCTCTCTACCGCGAGAAGGGCGTCGACTTCCTGAACGACCTCTCGGGGATCTTCGCCTTCGCCCTCTACGATGCCGACGAGGAGCGCTACCTCGTCGCCCGCGACCCGATCGGGGTCATGCCTCTCTACACCGGCCGTGACGCCCAGGGCAACTTCCTGGTCGCCTCCGAGATGAAGGCCCTGGTCGACCGCTGCCGGGTGATCGAGGACTTCCCGCCCGGCCATTACCTCGACTCCAAGGTCGGCCACCCGGTGCGCTACTACCAGCCGGCGTGGCGGGATTACGAGGCCGTGGCCGGGGTGCCGGTGGATCGCGAGAAGCTGCGCCGCGGGCTCGAGGAGGCGGTCTACCGCCAGCTGATGACCGACGTGCCCTACGGCGTGCTGCTGTCGGGAGGGCTCGACTCCTCGCTGACCACGGCGCTCGCCCAGCGCTTCTCCCGCCGGCGCGTCGAGGACGGCTCGACCACCGAGGCCTGGTGGCCGCGCCTGCACTCCTTCGCCATCGGCCTCGCGGGCTCCCCCGATCTCGGCTTCGCCAAGACGGCGGCTACGGCCATCGGTACCGTGCACCACGAGCTCCGCTTCACGCTCGAAGAGGGCCTCGACGCCGTACTAGACGTGATCCACCACCTCGAGACCTACGACGTCACGACCATCCGCGCCGCCACCCCGATGTACCTGATGGCCCGGCGCATCCGCGCCATGGGCATCAAGATGGTGCTCTCGGGCGAGGGCTCGGACGAGATCTTCGGCGGCTACCTCTACTTTCACAAGGCGCCGAATGCCCGCGAGCTGCACGAGGAGACGGTGCGCAAGCTCGACCTGCTCTACAAGTACGACTGCCTGCGCGCCAACAAGGCCATGGCGGCCTGGGGCATCGAGGCGCGAGTGCCCTTCCTCGACCGCCAGTTCCTGGACATCGCGATGTCCTTCGACCCCCGGGAGAAGATGGTCGGCCCCGGCCGGATGGAGAAGCAGGTGCTGCGCGAGTCCTTCGCCGGGGTGCTGCCGGAGGCGATCCTCTGGCGGCAGAAGGAGCAGTTCTCGGACGGCGTGGGTTACGGCTGGATCGACAGCCTGAAGGCGCACGCCGAGGCGCAGGTGGCGGACGGCGAGCTGGCCCGGGCCCGCTACCGCTTCGAGCACAACACGCCGCCGACCAAGGAGGCCTACCTCTACCGCTCGATCTTCGACCGGCTCTTCCCGGGCGAGGCGGCGGCTCGCCTGGTGCCCGGAGGCCCCTCGATCGCCTGCTCGACACCGACGGCGATCCGCTGGGACGCCGCCTGGGCGGGGCAGGCGGATCCCTCGGGCCGGGCGGTGCGGGACGTCCACGCTGCGGGGCGGTGAAGGGCCCTCACCCCATCCCCTCTCCCGACCCGCCCTGGCCTCCCTCCCGGG
>JBIOYC010000071.1:0-47619 GCA_044869955.1 Thermoanaerobaculia bacterium
CAACTTCTTCATCGAGCAGTTGCCGGCCGGAACCTACACCCTTCGCTACCGCCTGCGGGCCGTCCACGCCGGCACCTTCAAGGTCGCGCCGGCGACCCTCCAGGGCATGTACGCCCCGGAATTCGCCGCCCACTCGGCGGGGGACGTGCTGGCAGTGGGCAGCGCGCCCGGCAAGAACGGAGGCTAGAGCATGGCCTGGATCCGCATGATCCCCGAGTCGGAAGCTCAAGGACGGCTGCGCAAGAGCTACGAGCGGGTCACCGAGCCCTGGGGCGGAGTGGATCACATCCTGAAGATCCACAGCCTCAACCCGCCCAGCCTGGACGGCCACTTCGAGCTGTACAAGACCCTGATGCGGGGCCGCTCGCCCCTGACCCGAGTCCAGCGGGAGATGATCGCCGTAGTGGTCTCGGCGGCGAACCATTGCCACTATTGACTGACCCACCACGGAGCGGGGCTCCGTCGACTCACAGGCAACGACGCTCTGGTCTCCCGGCTGGCGGAGGATTGGCGCGGGGCCGAGCTGTCCGCGGCCGACCGGGCCATGCTGGTCTACGCGGAGAAGCTCACCCGCGAGCCCTGGGCTATGACGAGGGCTGACGTCGAGGCTCTGCGCGAGGCCGGCTTCGATGACACGGCGATCCTCGATGTCGCCCAAGTGACGGGCTACTACGCCTTCGTCAACCGCCTGGCGGACGGCCTCGGCGTGGAGCTGGAGAGCTTCTGGCGAGAAGAGGGCCAAGGGCCGAGCGAGCCGGCGTAGCGCTCCGCCGGCTCGCCCTGCAACTCGCCGCAGGTCCACGCCGTAGTGGCGGCCTGGACCTTGTGGAGGAGACCATGCCGAGCGACCCCGCCGCCTCTCGCCCTAGCGCCTTCGCCCGCTTCTTCGACGACCTGCTGCAGGACCTGCGCTACGGCGCCCGGAGCCTGCGCAAGAGCCCCAGTTTCACCCTGATGGCGGTGCTGACCCTGGCCCTGGGCGTAGGGGCCAACACGGCCACCTTCTCGGTGGTGCGCGGCGTGCTGCTGCGGCCCCTGCCCTACCCGCACCCCGAGCGCCTGGTGGCGGCGTGGGAGACCTCCTCGGCAGGGCGGCCGATGGCGGCGGCCTGGTCCAACTTCGCGGACTGGCGGCGCGAGGCCACGACCTTCGAGGCCCTGGCCGCCTACCAGAGCTACTCCGGCACCGTGCTCGGCGGCGAGCTGCCGACGGTGGCACGGCTGGCGCCGGTGTCCGAGGGCTTCTTCCGGGTGATGGGCGTGGCGCCCCGGCACGGCCGCGTGCCTGGCGCCGACGAGCACCGCCTGGGTGCCAGCGCGGTGGCCCTGGTCAGCGAGGGCTTCTGGCAGACCCAGCTCGGCGGCGGCACCCTGCCCGTGCTGGACGTGGAGGGCCACCCGGTGCAGGTCATCGGCGTGATGCCCCGGGGCTTCGACTTCCCGGCCGGCACTCAGCTCTGGTACCCGCTGGAGCTGGACGAACCGGCCACCGACCGCACGGCCCACAACTTCAAGGTGGTCGGCCGCATCGCCGCCGACTCGACGGTGGCCCGCTCCGGCGAGGAGCTGCAACGCCTCACGGAGGCCATCGTCTCCCTGTACCCCAAGGACACCTACCTGGCGGTCGGGGCCCAGGTGCGACCGCTCGGCGAGCAGATCGCCGGCACGGTGAAACGGCCGCTGTGGATCCTCTTCAGCGCGGCTTCGCTGGTGCTCCTGGTGGCCTGCTCCAACCTGGCCAGCGGCTTCCTCGCCCGTGGCACGGCCCGCCGGCAGGAGGTTGCCGTGCGGCGCTCCCTCGGTGCGGCCACCGGCCGCCTGCTTCGCCAGCTGACCACCGAGGCCCTGCTGGTGGCCGGGCTGGGCGCCGCGGCCGGGCTGCTGGTGGCTTCCGTGCTGCTCGACGCCCTGGCGGCTCTCGCCCCGATCGCCCTGCCCCGCATGGCAGAGGTGCGCCTGGACGGCGTCGTGCTGGCCTTCACCCTGGCGGTCGCGGTGCTCACCGCTCTGGCCTTCGGGTTGCTGCCGGGCCTCAAGGTCGCCCGCTCGTCCAGCCTCGGCGCCGGCTCGGGCGCCCGCACGGCCGGTGAGCGCGCCAGCTTGCGCACCTGGCGCGTGCTGACCGCCGCCCAGGTGGCCCTGGTGCTCATGCTCCTGGCCGGCTCCGGCCTGCTGCTGCGCAGTCTCTCGAACGTGCTCGCCGTGAAGCTGGGCTTCGAGCCACGAGGGGTCCTGACGGCGGACGTCCAGCTGCCCGCCTCTCGCTTCGGGGACCCGGCGCGCGTGGTCGGTTTCTACGACGAGGTGCTGAGCCGCCTCGCCACCACTCCCGGTGTGGCCGGGGCCGGGCTGATCACCGATCTGCCCTTGACCGACGACTCCAACGGCCGGATCGAAGTCGAGGGAGGGCCGGCGCCCAACCTCGATGCCAGCTACCGGGTGGTGAGCAGCGGCTACTTCGCGGCGATGGGAATCCCCGTCCTCGAGGGCCGCCTCTTCGAGTCGGGGGACCACGCCCGCGCCGAGCACGTGGCGGTGGTCAACCGCGCCCTGGCCGAGCAGGCCTGGCCGGGCCAGGACCCGATCGGCAAGCGGGTCACGGGGGGCGGCATGGACTCGTTCTGGAAGGAGCGCACCTGGGCCCGGGTGATCGGCGTGGTGGGCGACGTGCGCCACCGCAGCCCGACCGCCCCCTTCCAGCCCGAGGTCTACTTTTCCTATGCCCAGCGGCCGGACCGGCCCTCTTTCGGGGCCACGCTGGTGGCCAAGAGCATGGGAGAGCCGCGGGGGCTGGAATCGTCCCTGCGCGAGGTCGTGCGCCAGGCGGACGCCCAGGTGCCCCTGACCCTGCGCACCATGGACGAACGGCTACGCCTGTCGGTGGCGGACCGCCGCTTCGCCCTCGTTCTGCTCGGCGCCTTCGCCCTGGTGGCCCTGGCCCTGGGCTGCGTGGGGATCTGGGGGGTGGTCTCCTACACCGTGGCGCGCCGGCGGCGGGAGTTGGGCATCCGCCTGGCCCTGGGGAGCACGCCGGGCGCCGCCCGCGACCTGGTGATCCGTCAGAGCATGACCGCCGTGGCCCTGGGCCTGGCCGCCGGCCTGGCGGCCACCCTCGCCACGGCCCGCCTGCTCGGCAACCTGCTCTTCGAGGTCGCGCCCGCCGACCCCGGTACTCTCGCCGCTGTCGTCGCCCTGCTGGCCGGCGCCGCCTTCCTGGCCACCTACCTCCCAGCCCGCCGCGCCACCCACATCCCGTCGATGGAGGTCATCCGGGGGGAGTAGTCGTCCAGCACCACGCTCTCCCCCACCGCCAACTCGACGAGTCGGAAGGCGACTCCAGCCTACGGGCACTTCCAAGAATTTACTTCTTACTCAGAACAAACTACGATGTGCAATACTGTTTCTTGGCGTCAAGTGGAGAAGCGTGATCGTGATGACCACTATCAGGCCCACATGGTACCTCGCCGCCCTCCTCGCTATCGTCTTCGCCAGTGCCACGAAGGCCGCCCCACCTCCGCTCCTGGTGGCTGACATCAACACTTCCGCCCTCCCAAGGACAATCGGCGGCCGCAGCCCGGCGACCGTCCAGGGCTTCACCTACTTCGCTAGCAGAGCGCCAGGGCTCGGAGTTGGACTGTGGCGGACCGACGGAACACCCGCCGGGACAGCACTGGTCAAGATCATCTGCCCTGGCGACTGCGGCTCGGACCCCCAAAGGCTCACCGCAGCGGGCTCCCGCCTGTTCTTCTACGCCGACGACGGTACACATGGAACGGAGCTCTGGGTGTCGGATGGAACGAGCGCAGGGACACACATGGTCGCCGACTTCACTCCAGGCGTCCTCGGCAGCCTGATCCAGCCCCTTTCGTCGATAAGCTCCCTGGCCCTGTTTTTCAAGCCAGACTTCAGCGTTCCCGGGAGGACTCAACTTTGGCGTTCAGACGGTACGCTGAGTGGTACCTATCCTCTCTTGGACAGCACTTACTTGGCAGGAACCCCCACGCGGGAGTTCTTCGGCATCGCTGGAGGTCGGATGGTCTTCGCCTTCACTCACGCCAGCTACGGAGCCGAGGTGTGGGCGACTGATGGCTCAGCGAATGGGACGATCCTGCTCAAGGACATTCAGCCAGGTGCCCTCGGCAGCGTTTACCCGGTCGACTCGGCAGTAGGAAGCGATGGCCGCATCTACTTCTCTGCCAACGGCGGCCCGACTGTTGACAATCAGATTTGGGTAACTGACGGGACCTCAGCCGGCACGGTTCAACTTCCCCTAACGCTGCCAACGAACACGTTCTATCCCCCGGAACGCTTCACGAGACTCGGCGACCAGATCGCCTTCGGGCTCACTCCTGGAGCCAGCGATGAGCTCTGGCGTACCGACGGCACACAAGCTGGCACGTTCGTGTTGACAACATCACAGGACTCGATCATCCATCAACCGGTCTCGGCAGATAGCAAGATCTTCTTCTTCCGTTACAACCTGGACTTCCAGCAATCGGAGTTGTGGGTCTCGGACGGTACTCCCTCGGGGACCGTTCCTCTCTTGGTCTCGACCGAGGGGTATAATCCATGGATTGCCAGCGTGGGAGATCGAGTGATCTTCTATCACAGCACACCTGGCGAGGGTCGAGAACCATGGGTAAGCGACGGCACCATCGCTGGTACCGTGCGCCTGCTCGACATCGAGCCCGGCCCCTCAGAATCTCTCCCTTTTGAAAGGCAGACGGCCCTGTTGGCATCCCGTCTGTTCTGGGGGAATCTCACCTCGAGTGGAAGCGGAGGCTTGTGGGCCACGGACGGCACAACAGCAGGCACTGCCCTCGTGTATGCGAGCCTGGACGAGGACAGTGGCCCTTGCTGGATGAGTACCGACACTTTACCGAGCCAGTCTACGGGGCACCCGGTTGCGCTCTCCAGTCAGCTGATTTTCGAGGCCTCGGATGGAACTCACGGTTGTGAGCTCTGGCGCACGGATGGAACCGCCGACGGCACCTCGATGGTCGCTGATCTGACCCCTGGTCGAGCCGGCAGCTTCCTCAGCCAACTGGTCGCACTGGAAAACCTGGCGATCTTCCCCTTCGGCACTGCAGCCGAGGGTACAGAGCTGTGGCGAACGGACGGCACCGAAGCCGGGACGTCCCTGATCGAGGATAGGGTGCCAGGGCCGACCGGGAACCCGCCCGATGCGCTAGCCTCCGTAGGCAGCATCGCCTTTGCTACGGTACCTGTACCTGGCTTTTTCTCCTACGCCCTCATCGGTACCGACGGCGCGACGGTGGCAACCCTTGAGGACGGCCCTATCTTCCTTGGCCTCTTGACTCCGGGAGATGGTCACGTCTTTTACCTAAAGCAAACCTTCAGCGACCCGGACCAGATCTGGCGTCGGTCGCCCGCTGGAGTCGTCACACTCATGACGCCGCCGTCAGATCCGCAGCCCGGCATCGGTGGCCAGCTGGTTCCCACCGAAGAGGGTGCGATCTTCTTCTCAGGCTACGAGACCACTTCCGGGGGAGAGCCTTGGTGGGGCGGCGGCGATGGGAGCCCGGCGAGGCTCTTGGCGGATGTCCGCCCGGGCCCAGATGGGAGCTTGTCCGACGATAGTCGGCTGTTCGTGAGCGCAAGAGCCGGGAACCGGGTCTACTTCACAGCGGACGATGGCGTCCATGGCGTCGAGCTGTGGGTAACCGATGGCACGCCGGCAGGGACGTTGCTGGTGGCGGACCTCAATCCTGGTGCCGCGAGCAGCGAGCCCCTCCAGCTCGCTGCAGCAGGCGGAGCATTGTTCTTCGTTGCCGAGGACGGCGGCCACGGTCGCGAGGTCTGGTGTGTGCCGGCGCCTGGAGCGACGCCCGTCCTCCTGGCCGATATCGTCGCCGGGCTAGGATCCTCTGTGCCACGCGAGTTGATGATTGACGGCACCCGTGTCTATTGGAGTGCTCATGCCCCCCTCTTCGGTCGCGAGCTCTTCTCCTCGGACTGTACTCCCGCCGGCACGGGCATCGTCGGCGACATTGCCACCGGCCCAGAGTCGTCGAACCCGTCTGGGATGACTCGCTTCGGTTCCCGGCTCTATTTCAAAGCACGGGATGGCATCCATGGCTACGAACTCTGGGCTCTGCCGGTCGAGGCGATCTTTACAGATGGCTTCGAGGGCGGTGACACTTCGGCTTGGTCGTTGACCGTGCCGTAGGCCACAGGAAGCCCATCTCCGAGGTGCCAGCCACTTCGGGAGCGGACCACTTGGCTCTCACTCTCCCAGCACCAGGCTCTCCCCCACCGCCAGCTCGGCGAGCTGGCGGCCATCGCTGGGGTCGTTCTCCCGCCACCAGGCGCGCAGGCGCTCGATGGGCTGCGAGATCGGCTCGTCGGTGAGCTGGAAGGTGCCCCAGTGCATGGGCACCAGGCGCCGGGCGCCGAGGGTGAGGAAGGCCTCCCCCGCCTGCTCGGGGGTCAGGTGGGCGGCCTCCATGAACCAGCCCGGCTCGTAGGCGCCGACGGGGAGGAGGGCGGCGTCGAGGCCGGGGAAGCGGCGCCCGATCTCCTCGAAGCCGGTGAATGCGGCGGTATCCCCCGCGTGGTAGACGGCACGGCCGCCGGCCTCGATCACGAAACCGCCCCACCAGGAGCGGTTGACGTCCCAGCCGCGGCGGTTGGACCAATGCCGGGCCGGCACGAAGGTCACGGCCAGGCCCCCCACCTCGACGCGCTGCCACCAGGCAAGCTCCACCAGCGGCCGGGGATCCCAGCGCCGGAACCAGCTTCCCAGCCCGAGCGGCACCAGGGCCGGCACGTCGCGCGGCATGGCGCGGCAGCTCGGCCGGTCGAGGTGGTCGTAGTGGTTGTGGCTGATCAGCAGGGCCGAGAGCGGCGGCAGCTCCGCCTGGGTGAGCCCCGGTGAGCCGTAGCGGGGGTAGAAGGTGCCGATGCGCCGGGAGAACACCGGATCGACCAGGAAGCTCGCCCCACCGAGCCGGCCCAGAAAGGACGAATGGCCGATCCAGGTGACGAGGTCGCCTGCCGGCGGGAGAGCCGGATGGCCGGGTTGCCGGAGGTACTGCGGTGCGGGGGGACCAGGCGGCAGGACGTGGCGCCGGCCCGTCAGCCGATCCCAAACCGCCCAGCGCAGGACGGTGGGGAGAGGGTGGGGGCGATGGGCGGGATCGAAGTTGGCGAAGCGACGCATGCAGGCCGAGGAATCTTTTCACGACAGGCTGTACAATCGGCACCTCGGCCGCCCCCCTTTTTTGTGGCCTGGAGGCTTACCATGCAATCTCTTGCTGTCCTGCTGCTCCTGTCTTCACCTCTCCCGATCGACTCGCCTCCCCCACCACCCGCCGCCTGCTTCGCCCCCGGCACCCCGGCCGAGTACATCGAGGCCATGACCTACCGGGCGCAGGGGACCGAGACCTCTCTCGAGGTGATCGAACCCGGGTTCGCCCCCGAGTTTCGGCCCAACACCCGCTGGTCGTCCACGGCCACCAACGGCGGCGGCCTCGTCCAGGGGTCCCCGACCACCTTGACCTGGAGCTACGTGCCGGACGGGACCTCGATCCCCGGCTCCAACGGCGAGCCCACCTCGGTCAGCAACCTTTTCACCTGGCTCAACGGCATCTACGGCAACTTCAACACCTGGCACGCTCTGTTCGTACAGGTCTTCGATCGCTGGTCCCAGATTTCAGGGGTCACCTACGTCTACGAGCCCGACGACGATGGCGCCTCCTTCCCGCAAAGCGGAGTGACCAGCGGCGCGGCCGGGGCCCTGGGCGTGCGCGGCGACGTTCGCATCAGCGCGCATTTCATCGACGGCAGCGGCCCGAGCATCCTCGGCTACAACTTCTACCCGAACAGCGGCGACATGGTGCTCGACTCGGCCGACACCTTCTTCAACACCACCAGCAGCAACTCGTTGCGCTTGCGCAACACTCTGGCTCACGAGCACGGGCACGGCCTGGGCTTCGACCACGTCTGCCCGGTCGCCAACACCAAGCTCATGGAGCCGATCATCTCGCTCGCCTACGACGGTCCCCAGCTCGACGATCTGCTCGCCGTCCAGCGCTTCTACGGGGATCCCCTCGAGAACAACGACTCCTCGGGCGGGGCAACCGTCCTGCCGGGCAGCTCGGCGCTGGTCGAGGGCATCTCCCTCGACGACAACGCCGACCTGGACCTCTTCCGCTTCACCGTCGGCGGGGCGACCCAGATCACCGCCCGGGCCATCCCCACCGGCGAGACCTACCTGGAAGGCGTCCAGAATTCCAACGGAAGCTGCTCCGCGGGCTCCAACTTCAACACCCTGACCCTGAACGACCTGGGAGTGGCCCTGCTGGGCACCAACGGCAGCACGGTCCTGGCCTCCTCGAACGTCAACCCGGCCGGCCAATCCGAGACCGTCACCTTCGCCCTGCCAGCCGCCGGCAACTACTACGTGCGGGTCTTCGCCGGCGCCAACGACACCGTGCAGGCCTACCGGCTGGAAGTCGGCAACGTGATCTTCGCCGACGGCTTCGAGAGCGGAAACACCTCGGCTTGGTCGGCCGTGGTGCCGTGAGCGGGCCTCAGAGGGTGATCGAGCGGTCGGCCCGGGCGATCTTGTCGGCGAAGCTCTGCCAGCCGAGGATGGCGTCCGTCTGGGCCTGGACCCGGGCGGCATCGAGGCCCAGGTAGCGGACCGAGGCGCTACAGGCGTAGAGGCGGATGGTGCCGGCTTCCCGGCCGGGGGCGAGCATCGCTTCCAGGGAGGGGGCCTGGGCCGCGATCAGCTTGGCGCGGGTCAGGGGTGGGGCGGGATCGAGGTCGTCCCAGCGCCCCTCGACCCAGCTGGCGAGGGCCGCGAAGAAGAGAGCGATCTCGACCCTCTGCTCCGTGGCCGCGGCGCTCGCTGCCAGGGAGGAGACTTGGAAGCGACCGTCCCAGGTGGCGGCGTGGGCGAGGATGAAGAGGTTCACCGGCTTCGAGGTGCTGGGGCGGGGTGACCCTGCCCCTACTCCACCACCCAGGTCTCGGGCCCACGGATCAGGTCGTCCAGCTTCGCCGGCCGGGCTTCCTGGGCGGCGCTGATCTGCGCCAGCACCCGGGCGTCATAGCTGGCCATCGGCACCGAGCGGAGGATGCCGAGCGGCGTCGGGAAGGCGGGCGGCAGCAGCTGGGTCATCATGAAGGCGAAGATCGGATCCTCGCGCTCCTCGTCCCAGACCAGACAGTCGTCCGGCCCGAAGCCGTCCGCGAAGTGGATCACCTCCAGCTTCGTACCGTTCAGCCGGATCCCCTTGTCGCGCCGGTCACCGAACACCAGCGGCTTGCCGTTCTCGAGGTAGAGAACCTGCTCCTGCCGGCTCTCCTTCTCGGTCATGTACTCGAAGGCGTGGTCGTTGAAAATGTTGCAGTTCTGGTAGATCTCGACGTAGGCCGTGCCCTCGTGCTGGGCCGCCCGGCGCAGCACGTCCCGCAGGTGGGTCTGGAAGATGTCGACGCTGCGGGCGACGAAAGTTGCGCCGGCGCCGAGGGCCAGGGCGAGCGGGTTGAAGGGGTAGTCCGGCGAGCCCACGGGGCTCGACTTGGTCCTCTTGCCCAGCTCGCTGGTCGGCGAGTACTGGCCCTTGGTCAAGCCGTAGATCCGGTTGTTGAACATTAGGATCTTCAGGCCCACGTTGCGGCGGATGGTGTGGATCAGGTGGTTGCCCCCGATCGACATCGAATCCCCATCGCCTGTGACGACCCAGACCTGGAGGTCCGGCCGCGCCATCTTGAGACCGGTCGCCACCGCCGGCGCCCGCCCGTGGATGGTGTGGAAGCCGTAGGTGTTCATGTAGTACGGGAAGCGGCTCGAGCAGCCGATCCCCGAGACGATCACGAACCTCTCCTTGGGAATCCCCAGCTCGGGAAAGACCGTCTGCACCGCCGACAGGATCGCGTAGTCCCCGCAGCCGGGGCACCAGCGGATCTCCTGGTCGGACTGGAAGTCCTTCTTGGTCAGCACGGGCGCTTCGGTGGTCACGCGAGCACCTCCCGGATCTTGTCGACGATCTCGTGACGCACGAACGGCTTGCCCTGCACCTTGGGGAAGCTCCGGATGTCCTTCAGGTAGCGAGCCCGCAGGAGCAAGGCGAGCTGGCCGCTGTTGATCTCGGGCAGGAGCACGTGGTCGAAGCGCGAGAGCACCTCGCCGAGATTGGACGGGAAGGGGTTCAAGTAACGCAGATGGGCGCGGCTGACCTCGAGACCCTCCCGACGAGCCAGGTTGACCGCGCCGGTGATCGCGCCGGCGGTCGAGCCCCAGCCGAGCACCAGCAGGCGTCCCTGCTGCTCCCCCACCACCTCGAGGGGAGGGATCTCCCGGGCGATGCGCGCCACCTTCTCGGCCCGCAACCAGGTCATCCGCTCGTGGTTGGCCGGATCGTAGGAAACGCTGCCCTTGCCGTCCGACTTCTCGAGGCCGCCGATGCGGTGCTCCAGGCCCGGAGTGCCCGGGATCGCCCATGGTCGGCTCAGGGTCTCGGGATCCCTGAGGAAGGGCAGGAAGCCCTCCGGATCGGTCCGGAAGTCGACCCGCAGATCCGGCAGGTCCTCCGCCTTGGGGAAGCACCAGGGTTCCGAACCGTTGGCCACGTAGCCGTCCGAGAGCAGGAACACCGGCACCATGTAGCGCAGGGAAATGCGGCAGGCCTCGAGGATGGTGTCGAAGCAGTCCTTCGGAGAGGAGGCCGCGAGCACCGGCACGGGGGACTCGCCGTTGCGGCCGAACATCACCTGCAGCAGATCGGCCTGCTCGGTCTTGGTCGGCATGCCGGTCGACGGCCCGCTGCGCTGGATGTTGCAGACCACCAGGGGTAACTCGACCATCACCGCCAGATTGATCGCTTCCGCTTTCAGCGCGATGCCCGGGCCGCTCGAGATGGTCACGCCGAGGGCGCCCCCGAAGGAGGCGCCGATGGCGGCACAGACGGCGGCGATCTCGTCCTCGGCCTGGAAGGTGGTCACGCCGAAGTGCTTGTAAGCCGCCACCTCCTCGAGCACACCGGAGGCCGGAGTGATCGGGTAGGCGCCCAGGAAGAGGGGCAGGCCGCTGCGCCGGCTCGCCGCCACCAGGCCGATGGCCAGGGCGGAGTTGCCGTTGATGTTGCGGTAGGTGCCGGCGGGGAGCTGGGCACGGTCGACCTCGTAGCGGACCTGGAAAGCTTCGGTGATGTTGCAGTAGTTCCAGCCCGCCCGCAGCACGCGGACGTTGGCGTCGGCGAGCGCCGGTTTGTCCTTGAAGCGGCGCTCCAGCCAACGCACCGTGGGCTCCAGGGGACGCGAAAAGAGCCAGTAAGCCATGCCCAGGGCGAACATGTTCTTCGAGCGCTCCTGGGCCTTGGAATCGACCTCCGAGCCTTCGAGGGCCCGGCGGGTCATGGTGGTCAGGGCCACGGTGTAGACCCGGTAGCCCTGGAGCGAGCCGTTCTCGAGGGGACTGGTGGTGAGGCCGGCCTTCTTGAAGTTGCGCTCGTGGAACTCGTCGGTGTTGACGATGATCACGCCGTTGGGCTTGAGGTCCTTGAGCTCCTTCATCAGGGCCGCGGGGTTCATCGCCACCAGCACGTCCGGAGCGTCACCCGGGGTGTGGATGTCGTAGTCGGCGATGCGCACCTGGAACGAGGAGACGCCCGGCAAGGTGCCCTGGGGAGCGCGGATCTCGGCGGGAAAGTCGGGGAGGGTCGAGAGGTCGTTGCCGACCAGGGCGGAGGTGCTGGTGAATTGCCCGCCGGTCAGCTGCATGCCATCGCCGGAATCGCCGGCGAAGCGGATGACGACTTCCTCGAGCTTCTCGATCGGGACTTCTCGGGGCGGGGGACTGTCCAAGGCCAACTGCGGATCGCTCATAAGGGGCATCCCTCAACGGCGGAAGCGCCTGGTCGAGGGAACCAGGCGCCTCCGTTAGCGGGCTTCCGGGCCCGCGCCTTTAGCTCTCGAGGAGACTAGCACAGGGCCCCCTTCGAGAGCCCACCCCAAGCCCTCTCCAACCACGCTGGGAGCCGCGGGTCAGAGCTCGTCGCCGCAGCTGAGCTCGGCCTCGGCATGACCCAGGACGATGTCGCCATCCAGCACGCCGAGCCCCGCCACCATCGCCCCGTCCAGCTCGATGTGGATCGCGTTGGTGACCAGCCGCAGCGAGCCGAAGCCCGAGCCCGTCAAGATCCGCTCGTTGAGCACCACCCGGACACCCGACTGATTGAGGAGCACCGTGTTGGTGGCGGGATTCACCGGGATCTCGAGGCCCGATCCCAGGGAGCCGCCCAGCCGGGCGTCCTCGATGGTCACCGCACCGTAACCGTTCAGGGCATCCCCGCAAGGGCCCCATACCGTCGCTTCAGCCCGGACCACCGTCGCCGAGAGCGTGAAGAGAGGATCGTCCCCAGCCAGCCAGACCTCGACATTCTCGACCGTCGAGTCGCTGGTGAGGGCCTCGACCTCGTCAACCGTTCCGGCGGCCTGGCTGCTCATCGAGCTTGCGCGCACCACCTCGCCTGCGCCGGGCAGATCCATACTGAAGTACTCCATGGCCTCCTTGGCGAGGTAGTCGGACGGGGCCTGGCCCGTGGCCATCGGTGCGGGCTCGCTTCCCGCTGAGGAGGGATTGCCTTGGAACGGCGTGAGCCGGACCAGCATCTCTTCACCGCAAGCCATGCTGGAGCCATTGGTGCCCTGGGCCCACACGGGGACCACCGACAGGACCAGCAGGAGCGCAAGGCGCACCCCGAGCGACCATGCCCGATGGGTTTGACGGATTTTGAGCGTGGGAGAGGCGGCAGGAAGACCAGTCGAGTAGCGCATGGGAGTTCTCCTGAAAAGTTCGGAGGAAAATTGAATCCGCCACGCGTCCGCGCTCGGGACCGGGCGGGAAAAAAGGCCGAGCTCCATTTAAGCCCGGACCTAAAGCAACCAATAGCCATAAAACGATGGCTCAGGGAAGTATCTTCGACTCGCCTGTCAATGAACCCGAAGGCACCCTAGGGCACTTCGACAGCCAATGCAAGGCGTCGAGGCATAAACCTCGACAAGTACTTCAAATCAACAGGCTGGCACCAACGGGAGCGCGGAGCTCAGAAGCGGCGGGGGAGAGGACCTCGGGAGGCCCCCCTGGGCCACCCGGCGGCGGCGGCTCCGCGGGCAACCTCGGTGGCGATTCCAGGCGGGGGTTCAGTGCGCCGCTGCTCGCTCGACCGGTGAGCCGGCAGCACGGGCGGCCTCGACGAGGTTGAAGGCGTCGCGCCGCATGCGGGCGCGCTGCACGTCTTCCTCCGGGTACCGGGGACGGTAGCCGAGCTGATTCTCGTCGAAGGTGTAGGGCTTCATGAGGTCGGCCTTGCCGACGATCGACTGCTCGCGGGTGAAGTAGGCCAGGTCATAGTTGTTGCTCATGATGATGGCCTCCTCCGGGCAGGCGTCGACGCAGAAGCCGCAGAAGACGCAGCGCAGCATGTCGATCTCGTAGACCAGCGGGTACTTCTCGATGTTCACGTCCGGGTGCTCGCCGGCCTCGATGTGGATGCACTCGGCCGGACAGTTTTGGGCGCAGAGGAAACAGGCGACGCAGCGCACCGAGCCGTCCGGTCGGGTGGTCAGGATGTGGTGACCCCGGAACCGGTGGCTGTAGTCCCGGCGCACCTCGGGGTACTCGATGGTGTACTCCGGCCCCTTGAACAGGTTGCGCAGGAAGTGCTTGAGGGTCACCAGCATGCCACCCAGGAGGGGCAGGTAGAGCCGCTCCGAGAGACCCATCCGGTACGGCCGGGTGGTGGTCGAGTGAGGGCTCGGCGGAGCCTGCGGTTCGATCATCGTTCGAGCTCTCCGGCGATGACGTTGAGCCCTCCGAGCGTGATGATCGCATCGGAGAGGGTGCCGCCCTGGATCAGGTCAGGGAAGGACGAGAAGATCGGGAAGCAGGGCGGCCGGCACTTCAAACGATAGGGTTTCGACGAGCCGTCCGAGATGGCGTAGAAGCCGAGCTCGCCGTTGGCTCCCTCGACCATCGAGTAGCACTCCCCCGCCGGCACCTGGATGCCGTCCATGATCAGCTTGAAGTGATAGATCATGGCTTCCATCTGGTTGTAGCAGGCTTCCTTCGAGGGCAGCGCGACGTGCGGGTCGTCGACGATGTGCGAGCCGGCCGGCATGCCACGATCCAGCAGCTGCCGGATGATCGACAGCGACTGTCGCATCTCGGCCATGCGCACGCGGTAGCGATCGTAGATGTCGCCGCCCTGGTACACCGGCACCTCGAAGTCCACCGTGTCGTAGAGGTCGTAGGGACGGGCCTTGCGCACGTCGTAGCCGACACCGCTGGCGCGCAGGCACGGCCCGGTCCAGCCCCAGTTCACGGCCTCGGCGGCGCTGATCGTCGCCACGCCCACCGCGCGATCGATCCAGATCCGGTTCCGATCGATCAGCTTCTCGACGTCGTCGATGAAGCCGGGGATGATCTCCAGCAGGCGACGGCTGCGCTCGACGAAGTCAGGGGGCAGGTCCTGCGAGAGACCGCCGATCCGCCCATAGGAAACGGTCAGGCGAGCGCCGCAACAGGACTCGAAGAGGCCGTAGATCTCCTCGCGAGGCTGGAACAGGTACCAGAAGTTGGTCAGCGCCCCGGCATCGACCAGCGTCGTGCCGTTGCAGACGCAATGATCCATGATGCGGGCGAATTCGGAGAGGATAGTGCGCGCCCAGACCGCCTTGGCCGGCACCTCGATACCGAGGAGCTGCTCCACCGCCCGGCAATAGCCGACGTTGTTGATGAACGGAGAGCAGTAGTTGAGCCGGTCCGTGTAGGGGATGACCTGCTGCCAGTTGTGGGTCTCGGCCATCTTCTCGAAGCAGCGGTGGAGATAGCCGGTCTCGGCCTCGCTCGCGACGATGATCTCCCCGTCCAGCTCGGCCACCAGGCGGAAGGTGCCGTGCATGGCCGGATGCGAGGGGCCGATGTTGATGGTCATGCGCTCGAAGAGGTCGTCCGTGCCTTCGGGCGCGTGGAGCTTCGGGCGGTAGATCTTGTCCTCGGTCAGGATCCAGCGCCGGGCCGGATCGTAGTCCTTGCGCAGGGGATGGCCCTGGAAGGCCTCGTGGGTGAGCAGGCGGCGCAGGTTGGGGTGGTTCTCGAAGCGCAGGCCGAACATCTCGAAGGCCTCGCGCTCGAACCAGTTGGCGGCCTTCCACACCGGGATCAGGCTGGGCAGGACCGGGTCGGTCTCGGTGACGGGCACCTTGAGCCGGAGCCGCTGATTGCGGGGGATCGAGCAGAGGTGGTAGACCGCCTCGAAGCGCTCGGGCCGGTCCGGGTAGTCGACGCCGCACAGGTCGAGCAGGAGATCGAATTGGGTGTCCTTGCCGTCCCGCAGGTCGCGCGCGAGCTCGGCGAGGACCTCTCGCTTCACCACCCAGGTGGGCTGATCGAGGCCCTCGACCGGGGTGATGCTGCCGGCAGGGTACTTCTCAAGAAGCGACGGCTGCGTCAGCGTCTCGACCGCCACGAGCTTCCCTCTCCTTCTTCAGTCGCTGCTGGTGCCGCTGCCGGTCGCGGATCACCTTCTCCTTGAGCTGGAGGATGCCGTAGATCAGCCCTTCCGGAGTCGGCGGGCAGCCCGGCACGTAGACGTCCACCGGGATGAGCTCGTCGATTCCCTGCACCACGTGGTAGGAGCGGTAGAAGCCGCCCGAGCACGCACAGGCACCCATCGAGATCACCCACTTGGGGTCGGCCATCTGGTCGTAGATCTTCTTGAGCACCGGCGCCATCTTGTCGTTGATGGTACCGGCCACGAGCAGCACGTCGCTCTGGCGGGGGGAGAAGCGGACTACCTCCGAGCCGAAGCGGGCGATGTCGTAGTGGGCGGAGACGGTCCCCATGAACTCGATGGCACAGCAGGCGGTGCCGAAGGGGAAGGGCCAGAAGGAGTGGCGCTGCGACCACTCCTCCAACTGTTCGAACTTGGTGGTGACCCAGGACTCGCCGGTGAGACCCTTCATTTGGGGTGCCTCCCTCGGCGCGAGACTCTATCATCGGGCGGCGCCCGCCAGGCTACAATCGGCGCCATGGAGCTGACCTTGACCCCCGCGGCCGTGGCCGCCGCCGAGCGCGACCTCGAGCCCGGCGCCAGCCTGCGCATCGCCTTCGCCGGGGGCTGTGGCGCCATGGGTTTCCGGCTCGCCGGCACCCGCAGCGTCGCCGTCGACGACCTGCGTTTGACCCTGGAGGGGATCCCGGTCGCGCTCGACCGCATGGCGGCGAGCCAGCTCGACGGCGCGACCTTGGACTACGACGAGGACGAGGGGTTCCGGCTCGACCACCCCGCGTGGGGAGTGGCCTGCTAGCAGCTCAGGCGGGCACGTCGCCGCGGGCGGCCTGGAAGGCGCTGCGCAGCTTCTCCATACGGTCGAGATGCTCCTTCTGCGCGGCTGTGACCTCCCCCAGGATCGCCGCCGTCTCACCGTCGACCTCCCGCACCATCTTGGGATAGAGCACGTCGTTCTCGTAGCCCTCCTCGGCGACGGCCGCCCCGAGGTCGAGGGCGCCGCCGCGCACCTGACCCGCGGCCTCGAGCAAGCGCACCGCCAGGGCGTCCTTGGCCGCGGCCAGGTCGCGCCAGTGGCGGGCGAGGTTGGGCAACCCGTCGGCTTCGGCCCGGGCGGCGAAGGCCCGGAAACGGGCGGCGCTGACGGCCTCGGCCGTGAAGCCGGTCTTCAGGTGCTCGAGATGGCGCGGTAGTCTGGACACGGGCGGGCTCCCTCCTGGTTCGGATCGAGGCGAGATTCTATGCGGCTGCCACTCGGCAGGCCAAGCGCGACAGCCCCAAACCTTGAATCCACGCCAGCGTAGTGACACGCTGAGATCGACCCGATGAGACCGGTCCGCAGCTTCCTCAAGCGCCTCGCCGTCCTCCTGGCGGTCCTGGCCGCCCAGGTGGCGCTCGCCGTGGCGGCGCCGAAGCCGGTGTCGACCCTGGCCTGGGTGCTCTTCGGGCTCACCCTCACCGCGGGCTTGATCACCCTGGCAGTGGTCGCCTACCGGGCCTTCCTCTGGAAGGTGGGCCGGCGGCTCGCTTTTTCCCACTTCCTGATCGGCGTCGTGCCGGTGCCGATGGCGCTGATCCTCGCCCTGGGCGTCGGCTACGTGCTGGCCAGCTTCTTCCTCGGCTACGTCAGCCGTAGCACCTTGATGTCGCTCGAGGTCTCGGCCATCGAGCAGGCCAGGGCGCGGCTCGCAGGCTTCGAGGCCGAGGGCAGGCCCGGCCAGGCGACCCGCCACGGCTTCAGCTTCGACTACTACAAGGCCGGCAAGCGCCTGGGGGGAGCGGGCCGGGCCCCGGAGGCCTGGCCGGTCTGGCTCACCGCCCCTCTGCCCGAGAACCGTTTCGGCTCCCCCTTCAAAATCGCTCGCTACGTCCGGGGCGCCGACGGCAAGCCCACGGTGGCGGTGGCGGTGGAGACCGGCGAGCTGGGCGTGGTGGCCCTCTTCGACGGCGAGCTCGACCACCTGTTGCGTAAGAAGACCGGCCTGTGGGTGGAGCTGCGACCCATGCGGGGCGACGGCAAGGGGCCCACCGTGGCCGCCGTCCAGGTCGGCGACGGGATCCACTTTCGGGTGGGGGGAGAGGAGGTCAAGCCGGCCAGCGGCGACGAGGGTGCCGCGCCAGCGGAGCCGGCCGAGGGCGACGCGGAGATCTCCCAGGCCGAGAGCGAGGCCAAGGAGAGGCTGCGGGCCGAGAAGGAGGCCTTCTTCGCATCCCAGAACGGCAAGAGCTGGCTGGACCGCCGCCACGTGGTGTGGCCGGAGGTCCACGGTCCCCTCTTCGACCTCCAGACCGGCGAGGTCGCCGGGGCTGGCCTGGTGGCGCCGGTCGAAGGGACCGTGGCGCGCATCGCCCAGATCCTCTTCACCGGCAACGCCGAGTTCCGTTCCGCCCTGTGGATCGGTCTCTCGGTCGTGGCCGGCACCCTGTTGACCGTCTACGCCGTGGCCTTCCTGGTCGCCGCCTTCCTTTCCTTCGGGCTTTCTCGGGCGGTCAACCAGCTCAGCACGGCGACCGCCGCCGTGCAGGCCGGGGACTTTTCCTACCGCATTCCAGCCCACCGCCAGGACCAGGTCGGTGCCCTGCAACGCTCCTTCAACGAGATGGCCAACCACCTGGGCGAGGCCGTGGCCCGAGCGGCGGAGCAGGAGGTGCTCGACAAGGAGCTGGCGATCGCCCGCGAGGTGCAGCGCAGCCTCCTGCCCCGCCACCTGCCCCGGAACCCCAAGGCCGACTGCGCCACCCTCTTCGAGCCCAGCGCCGCCCTGGGCGGCGACTACCTCGACCTGATCGAGCTCGCCGACGGCCGGCTGGCGGTGGTGATCGCCGACGTCTCCGGCCACGGCCTGTCCTCGGGGCTGCGCATGGCGATGGTCAAGGCCGGCCTGACCCTGTTGCTCGCCGAGCGGGTGGATCCGCTCTGGATCCTGACCCGCCTCGACGAGCTGATCCGGCAGTCGAGCGCCGAGCGGCGCTTCTTCGTCACCGCCACGATCGCTCTGATCGACTTCCAGAGCGGGGTGGTGGAGCTGACCAACGCCGGCCACCCGCCGACCTACCGGTTGCGCTCCGGCGAGGTCGAGGAGATCATCCTCGAGAGCTCCCCCCTGGGCTGCCTCGACCGCAGCTTCCGCGCCACCCGCCTGGAGATCCTGCCGGGCGACTCCCTGGTGTGGTTGTCGGACGGGCTGATCGAGGCCCAGAGCCCGGACGGCGAGATGTTCGGCTACGACCGGGTAGTGGCGACGCTGGCCCGGCCGGCGCGCACGGCCGCGGACGTGAGGAGCGCCCTGACCTCGGCCATCGAGACCCACGCCGCCGGCACCCCGGTGGGCGACGACCGTACCCTGGTGGTGGTGCGCTACCGGCCGGCGGCCACCGTCGCGCCGGCGAGGACTGAGGCCTCCGCCTCCTCCGCCGCCAGCCCGAGATAGCCGTAGATCCGCCGCACGTAGCCGCGCGTCTCGCGGAACGGGGGCACGCCGCGGTAGCGGTCCACCGTACCCTCCCCGGCGTTGTAAGCCGCGAGCGCCAGGGCGAGGTTCTGGTCGTAGCGGTCGAGCAGCCAGCGCAGGTAGCGCACGCCGGCGCCGAGGTTCTTGTCCGGCTCGAAGATCTCCCAGCCGCGCACGCCGAAACGGTGGGCGGTGGCGGGCATCAGCTGCATCAGCCCGCAGGCGCCCTTGGGCGACACCGCCGTCGAGCGGAAGGCCGACTCTGCGCGCACCACCGCGGCGACCAGCGAGGGATTGACCTGGTGCTTCTCGGCGGTCGAGAAGATCAGCTCGCCGTAGGGGGTGGCCGGGATGCCGTGATCCTTCTCGAAGCGCCAGGAGAACGTCGGCGGTGGCGGGGTATCGATCACAGGCGCCAGCTCGACCTCCTCCGCCGGCAGGGGCACCTCGTCGGCCACCACCCTCTCGATGCGGGAGATGCCCATGGTGAGGATCCCGCCCTCGGCGAGGGTCATCTGCATGCGGTCGTCTTGGAGCTCGTAGGCCCGCACCTTGAAGAAGCGGCCGTCGGTCAGCACCACCAGCTCAGCCCCGGCCGGCGAGGCGGCGGCGAAGGCGACCACCCCGTTCGCGGCGAGGGTGAGGGCACGGAGGGTGCGGGTCATCCGGTGCATGGTACCAGCCAATGTACGAACGAGCACGCTCCGGAGTCCAAGTGCGGCACCTTGACCAGCCGTCATTCCCGCGAAGGCGGGAATCCATCTCCTCAAGCCCGCGGGTGATGGCGGTCGTAGAGGCTGCGCAGCCTCTGCTGGTGGATGTGGGTGTAGATCTGGGTGGTCGAGACGTTCGCGTGACCTAGCATCATCTGCACCGAGCGCAGGTCCGCCCCGTGCTCGAGCAGGTGGGTGGCGAAGCTGTGGCGCAGCACGTGGGGGTGGAGATCGGCGATCCCGACCTCCCGGCCGTACGCCCGCAGGTTCTTCCAGAAGCCCTGCCGCGTCATCGGCGCGCCGGAGCGATTGACGAACACCGCCTGGTGGCGCCCCTTGGCCAGGGCCGGTCGCACCTCGCGGAGGTAGCGCCCCAACCACTCCTCCGCCGCCTCCCCCACCGGCACCACCCTCTCTTTCGAGCCCTTGCCGAAGGCCACCAGAAAACCGGCGTCCAGGCGCAGCTGGGCAAGGGTGAGCCCGACCAGCTCGGAGACTCGCAGGCCCGTGGCGTAGAGCAGCTCGAGCATCGCCCGGTCGCGCAGACCCAGGGGCTCGGCCACGTCCGGCGTCGCCAGGAGGTCCCTGATCTGGGCCTCGGACGCCACGTCCGGCAGCCTCTGGGCCAACCGCGGGGCGAGCAGGAGGGTGGAGGGGTCGTCCGCCCGGTCTCCGACCAGGACCAGGAAGGCGTAGAAACCACGCAGGGCGGCGATCGCGCGCGTGATCGAGCGGGGCGCCAACCCCCGGCGGCGCAGCCAGCGCACGTGGGCGGCGAGGTCGTCCGCGCCGGCCCGGGAGGCGTCCCGGCCGTCCCGCCCCAGGTCGGCGCCCAGCCGCTCGAGGTCCCGCCGATAGGCCTCGACGGTGTTGGCGGCCAGGGCCCTCTCGACCGAGAGGTGATCGAGGAAGCGGTCGAGGGCACGCCGGAAGGTCTCGGGCAGGGCCGAGATCTCCTCGCCCTCCTCAGCTCGCCGCGGTCGCCCCATGCTCGCGGCAGATGGTGAGGATCTCGTCGGCTTCGAGCACCCGGTCCGAGCCCTTGGCGCGGGCGAAGATCGCCTTGACCAGGGTCACCTCGGCCTCGACGCCATGATCCTGCAACCAGAAGACGACGTTCGACTCGCCGCTCATCGGCCCGACCTCGATCAGCTGGCGCCGCCCGACCAGGCTGGCCGGCACTCCGGAGTAGATGCGGTCGGCCAGCCAGTCGTCGCCCTTCTTGCGCGCCTTGGCGATCGCCGCCGCGTGCACGCCGGTCATGGTGCGGAAGGCGTCGCGGCCGACTACCGGGTAGCTTTCGGGCAGGGGCACGCCGGTGGTCTCGGCGACCAGGGCGCAGTACTCGGGGAGCTTCGAGAGGTCGCGGTGGGCCCAGCCGAGCAGCTCCATGTTGACCAGCAGCAGGTCCATGGCGGCGTTGCCCACCCGCTCGCCGATGCCGAGCGCCGTGGCGTGGAGGCGGTCCGCCCCGGCCGCCGCCGCCACCAGGGCGTTGATCTCGCCCAGGCCGCGGTCGCGGTGGCCGTGCCAGTCGAGCTGGACCGTCGGGTCGATGGCGTCCACCACCGCGCGCAGGAAGCGGGTCACCGCCGCCGCCCCGGCCGGGGTGGCATGGCCCACGGTGTCGGCCACCACCACGCGGCGGGCGCCGGCGTTGACCGCGGCCGAGTAGAGAGCGCGGAGGTCCTCCGGGGCGGCGCGGGTGGTGTCCTCGGTGACGTACATCACCGGCAGGCCGGCGTCCACGCCGAGCTTGACGGCGCTCTCGGTCAGGGACAGCAGCCGGTCGCGGTCCCAACCCTCGGCGTATTGGCGGATCGGCGAGGAGCCCAGGAAGCAGGCGATCTCGATCGGCACGCCCACCCGCTGGGAGATCTCGATCACCGGCCGGATGTCCGCGGCCAGGGTGCGCGCCGCGCAGTTGAGCTGGAGGGGCAGCCGGCAGTCCACCACCTCGCGGGCCAGCCGCTCGACCTCTGCCACCACGTGCGGACCGGCCCCGGGCAGGCCGATGTTGGCGGACTCGATGCCCAGGTCCACCATCAGGTGGAGGATGCGCAGCTTGTCCTCGATGCGGGGAGAATGGACGGAAGGCGATTGCAGGCCGTCGCGGAGGGTCTCGTCATTCAGCTCGACGCGGCCCCGGGCGGGAGTGAGCTCCTCTCCGGAGGCGCGGTTCCAGTCGTAGATCAGGTCCTGTTCAGCGAGCACGGCGGGCTCCTTTTCCGCTCGATGATAGCGCGGGCGCCCTACCCCACCGCCCGCGCCAGGGCGTCTCCGACCTCCACCGTGGTCCTGCTCCCCCCCAGGTCCGGCGTCGTCTCGCCGGCTCTCACAGCTTGGGCTACTGCATCCTCCAGCACCCGCGCGGCCTCGCCGTGGCCCAGGGTGTCGAGCATCAGGGCGGTGGAGAGCACGGCGCCCATGGGGTTGGCCTTGCCGGTGCCCACCAGGTCGGGGGCGGAGCCGTGCACCGGCTCGAACATCGAGGTCCGGCCGGGGTGCAGGTTGGCCGAGGCCGCCAGACCCAGCCCGCCGGCCAAGGCCGCGCCGAGGTCGGTCAGGATGTCGCCGAACATGTTGTTGGTGACGATCACCTCGAAGCGCTCGGGGCTCTTGACCATCAGCATGGACAGGGCGTCCACGTACAGGGCCTCGGTCTCGATGCCGGGGTATTCGCGGGCCACCTCGGCGAAGGTGCGCCGCCACAGGCCGTGGGCGTGCTGCATCACGTTGGCCTTGTCGGCCATGGTCACCCGCTTCTTGCCGTTGGCCTTGGCCCACTCGAAGGCCGCGCGCAGGATGCGCTCGACACCCTTCCGGGTGTGGATCTCCTCCTGCATCGCCACCTCGTCCGGCGTGCCCTTCTTGAACACGCCGCCGACGCCCACGTAGGCCCCCTCGGTGTTCTCACGGAAGACCACGAAGTCGACGTCCGCGCAGGTCTTGCCCTTGAGCGGGCAGACCCTCTCGTCGTAGAGCTTGACCGGCCGGAAGTTGACGTAGAGGTCGAGCTGAAAGCGGGTGCCGAGGAGGATGTCCGCCGCGTGCTGGTTGCCCGGCACCCGCGGGTCGCCGAAGGCGCCGAGCAGGATCGCGGCATAGTTCTGCCGGAGGTCGTCGAAGGCTCCGGGGGGCACGGTCTCGCCGGTCGCCAGGTAGTGGTCGGCACCCCAGCCGAAAGGCACCAGCTCGAGAGGCAGGGCGAAGCGCCCCGCCGCCGCCTCGAGCACCTTGACCGCCTCGGCGATAACGTCCTTGCCGATGCCGTCGCCCGGCAGCACGGCGATGCGCTGCGTTTTCTTCTCTGCGCTGTCGGTCATGGCGGCGGATGGTACCACCGGCCGGCGAGGCAGCAGCCCCGCCGGCCCGGTGGCTCGGGCGGGACCTACTGCACCGTGCCGGTGACGGTGAACGAGTAGCGGCTCTCGTCCGGGTCGTCCGAAAGGATCGACACCGTGCCGGCGTAGCTGCCCGGCGTGGAGCACTGCAAACGCACACGGAAGAACGAGGTACCACCCACCGGCACCGGCGTCACCGGCGTCTCGATCTGCGAGAAGCAGGTGCCGGAAACCAGCGAGGCCGCATTGCTCAGGTTGAGCGCCGCGTTGCCGGAGTTGACGATCTGGAAGCGCAGGGAGGTCGGCGTGCCTGCCGGAGTGGTGCCGATGTTCACCGAGCTACCCTGCGGCACGGCGCTGCCGTCGGAGTTCTTGAGCACGCTGATGTCCGGAGCCGCCGCGGGCGTGACCGTGCCGGTGACCGTGAACGAATACGGGCTCTCGTCCGGATCGTCGGAGACGATCGACACCGTACCGGCGTAGCTGCCCGGAGTGGAGCACTGCAAGCGCACCCGGAAGTAAGAGATGCCGCCCACCGGCACCGGTGTCACCGGCGTCTCGATCTGCGAGAAGCAGGCGCCGGAAACCAGCGAGGCCGCATTGCTCAGGTTGAGCGCCGCGTTGCCGGAGTTGACAATCTGGAAGCGCAAGGAAGTCGGCGTGCCGGCGACCGTGGTGCCGATGTTGACCGAGCTGCCCTGCGGCACATTGCTGCCGTCGGCGTTCTTGAGCACGTTGATGTCCGGAGCCGGCGGCGCCGTGACCGTACCGGTGACGGTGAAGTTGTAAGGGTTCTCGTCCGGATCGTTCGAGCTGATCGAAACCAGACCGCTGTAGCTCCCCGGGGTCGAGCACTGCAAACGCACCCGGAAGTAGGAGGTCCCGGCGGGCGCGATGGGCGTCACCGGCGTCTCGATCAGCGAGAAGCAGGCGCCCGAGACCAGCGCGGCCGGGTTGTTGATCACCAGCGAGCCATTTCCCTCGTTGCGAATCTGGAAACGCAGCGAGGTGGGCACGCCGGGTGTGGTGCTGCCGATCGAGACGCTGCTGTTGCGCGGGACCCCGGCACCGGTGGCGTTGTTGTAGACGGCGATGTCCGGCACACCGACCACCGTGACGTTGATCACCGCCGAGCTCCCCTGGTTGCCGCAGGCGTCGAACGCCCGGGCCTGCAGTGTGTGGCCGCCGGCGGTAGCCGCGGCGGTGTTCCAGCTGTAGGAGTAGGGGGCCGAGCTGTCGGTGCCGACCTGCGCCCCGTCGATGAAGAAGCGTACCTGGGTGACGCCGACGTTGTCGCTCGCCGAGGCGTTGATCGCCACCGTGCCCGAGACGCTCGCGCCGTTGGCCGGCGAGGTGATCGCAACCGTGGGGGCCGTCGAGTCGCCGCAGCCCACGTTGAGGCTGATCTGGGCCGAGCCGGACAGGCCGCCGCTGTCGGTGACCGAAGCGGTGATGGTGTGGCTGCCGAGCGCGAGCGAGGAGGTGCTGAACGAGGCGCCGCTGCCGATCGCGCCGTTGAGGCTGGAGGTCCAGGCCAGCGAGCCGGCGATGTTGCCGTCCTGAGCGTCGCTGGCGGTACCCGAGAAGGTGACGCTCGATCCCTGGGCCACCGTGGCGCCGTTGGCGGGCGCCGTGATGTTGACCACCGGCGGCGTGTTCGAAGCGATCTCTTGCCGGAAATTGGCGATCACCCCCCGCACGTTGTCGATCGAAAGCGCGTTGTTCTGCGTCGAAGTACCGGTGACCAGCCCATTCAGGGTGAGGTTCGGGTTCGACCAGCGCAGCACCCGCGGGCAGGATCCACCGGGGCAATCGTAGGCCATGATGGTGCGGAAGTTGCGCCCCGGGTCCTTGTAGCCGAAGGAGTAGCTGAAGGCGCCCGTGCCGGTCGGATCGTCCGGCGCGTGGTTGCTGCCCATCAGGTGGCCGAGCTCGTGGCCGAAGCTGTAGTTCGGGCTGATGCAGCCGCGTGCCGTGACACAGAAAGCCTTGTTCTCGAACGCCGTGTTGTTGCTGCCCGCCATGATGTCGAAGGCGATGCCGCAAAAGCCGGCGCCGTTCTCTACCACCAGCTTCACCAGGTCGGCGCCATATTGGTTGCGCAGGGCGTGGACGTTGTCCATGTGCCCGTCCGAAGGGTTCTGCAGCCGGTTGACGTCGGTCTGGATGTCGCCGCTCTCGGAGTAGCTCACCTGCTCGGTGTGCACCAGCCGCAACTGCGGAATCATGGCGCTGTCGCCGAAGGCAACGTTGGTCTCGCTGATACCGAGAGCGATCAGGTTCTCCATCGCCTTGATGCCGCCCGCCCCGGAAGCCGCGCTCGGCGTGTAGACCACGAGCACGTCGAAGCGGGCGCCCGAATCCTCGAGGACGAGCTGCGGCCCGAGCTCCTCGACGAACGAAGGCTGGAGGTCGTGGAGATGGTACTCCGAGGGGTAGGCCGCGACGTCGACTTCCTCGGCCAGGTGGTAGCCGCCCGGCACCCAGCGGATGCGGAAGCGCTCCTCACCCCGGGCCACGCTGCCCACCAGCTGCCCGCCGCCCTCGACCAGCACCACGCGGCTGTCCAGGTCGCCTTCGACCCTGCCGACGTACGAGGTGCTGTCAGCGGTCACCTTCTCCACGCGCTCGAAGCGCACCGCCAGATCGAGGTCGTCGAAGAGCCCGAGATCGATCAGGTTTCCCTTCTCCGCGAGCCCGCGCAGCAGCTCGAAATCCACCGCGACGGCTCGGCTGCGCAGGACCGCCGGATCGTCGAGGGCACGTTGCTCGAGGCCGTCGATGCCGCGCAGCAACGAGCCTTCGGCGGCGAGCGCATCTGGGGCGGCGAGGTTGACGACGAGGGCGAGGAGCGACCCCAGACAGATCCCCGCCATAGCGACTCTTCTTCGTTCTCTGCTCATGATTCCTCCTGGTTGTGGGGAGCGAGCGAACCGGCAGCGCCGGTCCGTCGCTCTATCGAGGAAGGCGCAGAGGGAGGCGGGAAACTGTCATCGATCTGACGATCGATCAGGCAGCGCGGTCGCGGGCGAGGGGCGGGCGGGAGAGCAGCGCCGGGTCGGTGGCCACCTTGGGCGCGGACGCCGCCAGGGTGGCGATCTCGGGCACGCCGGCGAGCTCGAAGACCAGCGAGGCTTCAGCGCAGAGGAAGGCCGAGTGGAGGCCGGGCCAGTCCGCTGGTCCGAAGAGCCGGCGCAGCAGGCCGTCCTCTTCCATCTCGACGCTGAGCGGCCAGGGGGCGCCCTTGACGCGGGAGACGTCGCTGCGCTCGAGGCCGTACCGGCCCCCGACGTAGAAACGCCGCCGGCAGAAGAAGGCGACGACCTCGTCGAAGCTGTGGAAGGGCGCGGCGGCCGAGCCGCTGCCCAGGCGGGCGGTCACCGCCAGGGGCCCCTCCCCCGCCACCCGCCAGCGCCAGCTCGCCTCGCCGCCGGGCTCGGACAACGAGCGAGGGTAGGAGAAGCGCGCCGATCGACCCGAGCGCCCGGCCAGCCACAGCCCCGCCTGAGCCCAGAAGGGCGCCATCTCCCGCCAGAGAAACGTGCCCGGTAGGCCCTCGCCGTCGAGCACGGCGAAACGCAGGTGGAGCTCGGGATGGGGGACGTGCAACATCGACCACAGCGAGTGGCGCTCGGCCTCGTGCCAGAAGAGCACGGCGGAGACGAAGCCGCAGCGCTGGCCGTCTACTTCGAGGGTCTGGAGACGGAGGGGGCGCGGTGGCTCCGGCAGCGAAGCCTGGGGAACGGCCCAGTTGAGGTGAAGCGCGTCGCGAGCCCGGGTGCAGAGCTTCATGGCGGAGCGTGTCGGAGCGGCCTTCGACGGGAAGATAGCATGCCCTCTGGTAGATTCGCCCCCACCGATGGAGGATCTGAAATGACCCGTAGCAAGCTCGTCCTCACCCTGGTGGCCCTGGCCGGTCTGGCACCCTCGGCAGCGGCCGCCGAGCCACCCGCTCTCCCCCGCGGCACCGACCAGGCCGCCGCCTCGATCGACCGCCCGACCCTGGAGTCGGCCATCCGCTTCCTCTCCGACGACCTGCTCGAAGGCCGCGGACCGGCCACCCGGGCCGACGAGCTGACCCGCCTCTACCTCGCGACCACCCTCGCCAGCTACGGCCTCGAGCCCGGTGCGGCCGACGGCTCCTGGGTTCAGGAGGTGCCGGTGGTGAGCGTCACCGCCCAGGCCCCGGCGAGCTGGCGCTTTGCCGCCGGCGGCAAGGCCGTGGACCTCGCCTGGAGCACGGAGTACATCGCGGCGAGCGGCCTCCAGGCGCCGACCGCCGGCCTCAGCAACGCCGAGGTGGTGTTCGTCGGCTACGGCATCCAGGCCCCCGAATACGGCTGGGACGACTTCAAGGGCGTGGACCTCTCGGGCAAAGTCCTGCTGATGCTCAACAACGACCCGGACTGGGACCCGGCCCTCTTCGAGGGCGTCCGCCGGCTCTACTACGGCCGCTGGACCTACAAATACGAGAGTGCGGCCCGCCAGAAGGCCGCGGCGGCGATCATCCTCCACACCACCCCCTCCGCCGGTTACCCCTGGCAGGTGGTGCAGACCTCGTGGACGGGTCCGCAGTTCGAGCTGGCCGACGCCGGGGAGCCGCGCGTGGCGGTCAAGAGCTGGGCCACCGAGGAGGCCGTGCGGCGCCTGCTCGCCAGCGCCGGCAAGGACCTCGACACCCTGCTCGCCGCGGCACGCCGCAAGGACTTCCGCCCGGTGCCCCTGGGCATCACCACCTCCCTCTCGCTCACCAACAGGGTCGCCACCACCAAGACGGGCAACGTCCTCGGCCTGCTGCGCGGCGCCGATCCGCAGCTGGCCAAGGAGGTGGTGGTCTTCACCGCCCATCACGACCACCTGGGCAAGGCCGAGAGCGACGACGGCAAGGACCACATCCACAACGGCGCGGTGGACAACGCCTCGGGCGTGGCCATGGTGCTGGCCATCGCCAAGGCCGCCGCGAGCCTGCCGGAGCGGCCCCGCCGCTCGCTGCTGTTCGGCCTGGTGGCGGCCGAGGAGCAGGGACTGCTCGGCTCCCGCTATCTGGCCGACCATCCGCCGGTGCCGGCGGGGCGCATCGCCGCCAACGTCAACTTCGACAGCGGCAACATCCTCGGCCGCACGCGGGACGTCACCCTGATCGGCTACGGCAAGTCCGACCTCGACGGCCTGGCCGCGGAGCTGGCCCGCCGTCAAGGCCGCACGGTCACCCCCGATCAGTTCCCCGACCGTGGTCTCTACTACCGCTCCGACCAGTTCAGCCTGGCGCGCATCGGCGTGCCGGCCCTCTACTTGAAGGGCGGCACCGACATCGTCGGCAAGCCCGCCGGCTGGGGCAAGGATCAGATCGAGAAGTGGACCGGCGCGCACTACCACCAGCCGAGCGACCAGATCACGGCCGACTGGAGCTTCGACGGCATGATCGAGGACGCCCAGCTCGGCCTCTTCTGCGGCCTCGCGGTGGCCCAGGCGGACACCCTGCCGGCCTGGAAGCCCGGCGACGAGTTCGAGGCCGCGCGCAAGGCAGCGCTGGCGGCCCTGGCGGGGAAGTAGCAGCGCAGGCCGCGAGGGGCTCAAGCCCCACGCTCCGTAAGCACGTCCCTGACGGGACGTTCATGGGTAGCGAGGCATTTCAATGCCTCGAGACGAAGAGGCGGACCCCACACCCTGAGAGATCCCTCGGCTTCGCTCGGGATGACATCCGGTAGCGGCTCGCTTACCCTGCCAACGCCTCGAGCCGGGCAAAAAACCGTGCCAGCGGCTCCTCCGGGTCGTGAAAGGCGAGGAACTCTTCGAGCTTCTCCAGCCGGGCCGGGACCTAGAGCACCTCGGCCCATTTGAGGAAGGGCACGAGCAGGGGCGAGGCGTGCTCCAGCTCGAGCAGGAGCAGCCGGGCGGTCACTCCTCCGGCGGCCAGGAAGCCGGTGTGCTGGTAGACCTCGACGATCGCGCCGAGGTCGTAGGCCACCTGGCGGAACTCGACCTGCCACTCACCGCCTCGCTCCTCGAAGATCGCGTACTGGGCGCGGCGGTCGCGGTTGAACGGCAGCCCCACCGAGCCGACGTTGACCACCGTGCCCTCGGGCAGGCGCCGCAGCAGGGGGCGGTGGGTGTGGGCGCAGACCAGCAGGGGCTCGGCGACCTGCCCGAGGTGGCGGGCGAGCTCCACGTCAGAGGTCCAGGGGCCGATCCCCTCGTTGGCCGAGCGGGGGGTGCCGTGGACCAGACGCAGGTCGGGATGCGAGGCGGCGGTGAGCGAAAACGGCAGGGCGGCGATGGCCTCGGCCTCCCCTTCCCCCAGCTCGGCGGCCATCCAGCGCGCCGCCGCCCACTCCTGGCTGGCCAGGGAGAGCCAGTCCTCCGGCACCCGCCCCTGGCGGAAGTCGAGCAGGTAGTCCTCGTGGTTGCCCTTGACCGAGCGCCAGCCGAGGCCGAGCACCCGTTGCACCACGGCGGTGCCCTGAGGGCCTCGGCCTACGAGGTCCCCCCCGACCAGCACCTCGTCGACGCGCTGAGCCTCGAGATCGGTGAGGACCGCGTCGAGGGCCGGGAGGTTGCCGTGGACGTCGGCGAGGACGGCGATGCGCGGCATCGCGCGATTCTAGCCCGTCACAGCCAGCCCTTCTCCCGCGCCCGGCGGGCGGCCTCGACGCGGTTGGCGGCGCCCAGCTTGCTGATCGCCGTCGAGAGGTAGTTGCGCACAGTGCCTTCCGAGAGGTGGATCTCGGCGGCGATCTGGGCGCTCGACCGGCCTTCGCCGGCGAGGCGCAGCACCTGCCGCTCGCGGTCCGACAGGGGGTCGATCTCGGTCCAGGCCTCGGCGGCCAGCTCGGGGGCGATCGCCCGGCCTCCCCCTGCCACTCTCCGCACCGCGGCTGCCAGCTCGGTGGCCGGAGCGTCCTTGAGCAGGTAGCCCGACGCCCCCGCCTCGAGTGCGCGGCGAAGGTAGCCGGCGCGGGCGAAGGTGGTGACGATGATCACCTTCGCCCGGGTCCGCCGCTGCGTCAGCTCGGCGGCCAGCTCGAGCCCGGTCATCCGCGGCATCTCGATGTCGGTGACCACCACGTCCGGGTCGAGGCGCAGGGCGAGGTCCAGGGCCTCGCGGCCGTCCGCCGCCTGCCCCACCACCTGGAGGTCGCCCTCGATCTCCAGCAGGGCCGCGAGGGCGCCGCGGACCATCCCTTGGTCCTCGGCGAGCAGCACCCGGATCATCCCCTCGCTCCGGCCTGGGCCCGAGCCGGGCCCTCTTCGGTCCCGGCGTCGGGGTGGACCGGCAAGAGGACCGTGAGCCGCGTGCCCGCGGCCACGTCGCGTTCGAGCGTGCCCCCCAGGGCCTCCACCCGTTCGCGCATGCCGGCGAGGCCGGCGCCCTCGGGAGCGCGAGCGCCCGTGCCATCGTCGGCCACCTCCAGCCGCAGCCGCCCGTCGCCTTGGGACAGCCGGATCCGGCAGGCGTGGGCCCGCGAATGGCGCACCACGTTGGTCACCGCCTCGCGCAGGGCCAGGGCTGCCACGGCCTCGACCCGCGGCCCCACGGAGTAGGGGCTGGTGGCCAGCTCGAGCTCGATGCCGGCCGTCTCGAGGGCCACCCGGGCGCTCGTCAGCTCGGCGGCCAGGCCGCTGCCGCGGTAGCCCTGCACCGCCTCGCGCACCTCCCCCAGGGCCTGGCGCGACACCCTCTCCACCTCCTCCATCTCGCGCCGGGCCCGTTCGGGGTCCCGCTCGGCGAGCCGCGCGGCGAGCTCGGCCTTGAGGGTGATGAGCGACAGGGTGTGGCCGAGCAGATCGTGCAGGTCGCGGGCGATGCGCTCCCTCTCGGCCACCTTGGCCAGACGCTCGACCTCCTCCTGGGCCAGGCGCAGCCGGGCGTTGCTGCGCTCGACGGTGGCGAAGTGGATATTGATCGAGCCGATCAGGATGGTGAAGACGACGCCCGGGACCCAGCCCTGGGCGGGAATCGAGAAGAGCCAGACGTGAAGGGCCTGGACGGCCACGATCGCGCCCAACACCCGGAATGCATACCCGGGCGGACCGGCATGGGAAGCGAAGGAGGCGGCGTAGATGAAGAAGACCGTAGCCCCGGGGTTGGTCGGCGCGAGCATGAGACCGAGGACCACCATGCCACCGATCAGGGGCAGCAGGCGCCGCCCCTGCAGCCAGAAGGCCCGAAAGTAAAGGACGAGGAAGACCAGCGTCGCCGCGAGAGTCGCCGCCCACTCGACCGGGGACACCTCGTCGAGGACCGGACGGACGAAGAACATGGTGAGGTAGATCAGCCAGGCGAAGGGAGTCCAGCCCAGGGTCGAGCGCGGGGGTAGCAGTCTCATGGCTCGGGCCTCTCGCTCTCGTGCTCGCAGCGCGTCACGGCGGAGCTCAACCGTAGGTCTTGCCCTCGCCGCGCCGGAAGGCGACGGTCGAGGCGAGCAGGCAGACGGCGGTGAAGACCACCAGGTAACCCAGATGCCGGGCGACCGGCTCTCCCCGGTCGGCCCCCAGCCATTTCAAGGCCAGCTCGGCAAAATGATACGGCGGCAGGGCCGGCGCCAGCTTCTGGACCACCTTCGGCAGGGCCTGAATCGGGACCCAGAGACCGGAGAGGAAGGCTATCGGCAGATAGATGACGTTGACGATCGCCGGCGCCGAGTTGGGGCCGGCGATGCTGCCGATGACCAGACCGAAAGCACAGAACGGGAAAGCCCCGGCCAACAGGGTGAGGCCGAGCCCTAGCCAGCGGGCCGGCGACAGCTGGGCGCCGCCGACCGTGCCGCCGAGGGTGAAGAGCAGGCCGACGATGATCGCCGAGAAGACCAGCGCCATGGCGATCTTGGCCGTGAAGTAGGCGCCGGCGGGCATCGGGCTCGCCCGTTTGACCAGCAGCCACCCCTGGCCCCTCTCGATGGCGATACCGACGCCGAAGCCGAAGAGAGCGGCGCCGATGACACCGAAGGCGCCGTAGGTGGCGAGCAGGTAGGTGCCTGGATCGATCGCCGCAGGCCCCTTCTTCGCGAGCATCACCCCGAAGAGCAGGTAGAAAAGCACCGGAAAGGTCAGCGTCGGGATGACGTAGGCCGGCAGCCGCAGCAGCTTCAAGGCCTCGGTCTTCGATTCCAGCCAGTAGATGCGGCCGAGGGGAGGACGGACGAACGCGCTGGCCGGAGCCAGGGCGGAGGAAGCGACGGGGTTCATCAGGCGGCTCCTTTCACGGTGGTGGCGTCGAAGGCGTCAAGGTCCTGGTCACGGGTCAGGACCAGGAAGGCTTCCTCCAGCCCCGCGGAGGCGACCTCGAGATCACCCAGGCGGGGGTCGCCGGCGAGCAGGTGGCGCACCAGGGCCTCGGCATCCGGGGTCAGGAGCGAGAGGCGGAGGCCGTCGACGTGGATCGAGCGCACCTCGGCCCAGGCGCCGACCTGGGTCGGGTCGAGGGTCGTGCGGCAGCTCACTCGGCGCAGCAGGGCCCGGGTCTTGATCTCGCTCGGCGAGCCGTCGGCGACGATCCGCCCCCCACGCAGCACCACCACCCGGTCGGCCAGGGCATCGGCCTCCTCGAGATAGTGGGTGGTCAGCAGGATGGTCTTGCCGGCGGCACGCAGGCGGCGGATCTCCCTCCACAGGCCCCGCCGGGCCTCGACGTCGAGGCCCACCGTCGGCTCGTCGAGGAAGTACAGGTCGGGGTTGCCGGCGAGGGCGAGGCCGAAGAGCAGACGCTGCTTCTGGCCGCCGGAGAGCTTGGCGTAGAGCCGCTCCTCCAGGCCGGTGAGCCCGGCTCGCTCGACCAGCTCGGCGAGGGGCATGGGGGCCGGGTAGTAGGCGCGGAAGAGCTCCAGGTGCTCACGCACCTTGAGCGTCTCCGGCACCTTGCCGACCTGCATCATGGCGCCGGCGCGCCGCCGCGCGGCGAGGCTCGCGGGGTCGCCGCCGAAGAGGCGGACGCGACCCGCCTGGGGTCGCAGGAGACCGAGCAGGAGCTTGACGACGGTGGTCTTGCCGGCACCGTTGGGGCCCAGCAGGGCCGTGATCTGGCCGGGAGCGAGAGCGAGGTCGACGCCGGCGAGGGCGGTCACCTTGCCGTAGCGGTACACCACCTCCGCCAGCTCGGCTGCGGGAGAGGGTTCGAGTCGGGTCATGGATCTCCTCCAGCTGTGTGGCCGCCTTCTCGAGCGGCTGGCGACAGTCTGCGAGATCCGCGGGCTCGAGCCCTAGAGAGCTTCGTCACCTCTCGAGGTGACAGCTGTCACGTCCGGCACGCTGCTCTCCAGCTCGGCCAGCCAGGCCGCGGCGCGGGCATCGCTCGGCGCCCGCCAGTCCCCGCGCGGCGACAGTGAGCCACCCGAGCCCACCTTCGGGCCATCCGGCAGGGCCGAGCGCTTGAACTGGCTGGTCTCGATGAAGCGGGTGAGGAAGACCCGCAGCCAGCGCTTGATGGTCGCCAGGTCGTACTCCCGTCGCTCGCTCTCCGGGGTCCCCTCCGGCCAGGCGCCGCGCTCGCGGTCTCCCCAGGCTTCGTGGGCGAGATAGGCGATGCGCGAGGGCCGGAAGCCGAAGCGGGAGAGGTGGTAGAGGTGGAAATCCTGCAGCTCGTAGGGACCGATGACGTCCTCGGTGCGCTGGCTCGGTTGCTCGGGGTCGGTCCCGGGGACCAGCTCCGGCGAGATCGGCGTCTCGAGGATCGAGAGCAGCACCTCGGAGGTCGCCGCCTCCACCCGGCCGCTCTCGGCCACCCAGCGAACCAGGTGACGGATCAGCGTCTTGGGCACCGAGGCGTTGACGGCGTAATGCGACATCTGGTCCCCGACGCCATAGGTCGCCCAGCCCAGGGCGAGCTCCGAGAGATCTCCCGTGCCGACCACCAGGGCGCCGTGGCGGTTGGCCAGGCGGAAGAGGTGGGAGGTGCGCTCCCCCGCCTGCACGTTCTCGAAGGTCGGGTCGTAGAGGGGCTCGCCGTCGGCCGCCGGGTGGCCGATGTCGGCGAGCATCTGGCGGCAGGAGGGGCGGATGTCGATCTCTGCAGCGGTGACGCCCAGGGCCCGCATCAGCCGCCAGGCGTCGCGCCGGGTGCGCTCCGAGGTGGCGAAGCCGGGTAGCGTGTAGGCCAGCACCTTGGTGCGCGGCAGGTCGAGGCGGTCCATGGTCGCGACCGCCACCAGCAGCGCCTGGGTCGAGTCCAGGCCGCCCGAGACACCGATCACCACGCGCTCGATTCCGGTCGCCTCCAGGCGCTTGCCCAGGCCCTGGACCTGGATCTCGTAGACCTCCTCGCAGCGCTCGTCGCGGCGGGCGGGATCGGCCGGGACGTAGGGGAAGCGGTCCACCCTGCGGCGCAGCGGTCCTTCTTCCCGCGGCGCCTCGAACGGCACCTCGACGCGGCGGAAGCGCTCCAGGCGCTCGCGGAAGGTGCGGCCGTTCTCGTGGAAGGAGCTCATCCGCGCCCGCTCGGTGGCCAGGCGCTCGAGGTCGAGGTCGGCCGTGATCAGGGTCTCCGCGCGGGCGAAGCGCTCGCTCTCGGCGAGCAGCACGCCGTTCTCCCAGATCATCGCGTGGCCGTCCCAGGCGAGATCGGTGGTCGACTCCCCCCAGCCGGCCGCGGCGTAGAGGTAGCCGGCCACGGTGCGGCCGGACTGCGAGGCGCAGAGCAGGCGCCGGAAGTCGGCCTTGGCCACGGTGACGTTGCTCGCTGAGAGGTTGGCGAGCACGGTGGCCCCGGCCAGGGCGGCCAGGCTCGAGGGCGGCACCGGCACCCAGAAGTCCTCGCAGATCTCGGCATGCAGCACGAAGCCGGGCAGCCCGCGGGCGACGAAGAGCAGATCGTTGCCGAAGGGTACCCGCTGGCCCCGCCATTCCACGCTGGCAAACGGCGCCGACTCCGCCGGGGTGAAGTGGCGGGCCTCGTAGAACTCCCGGTAATTGGGCAGGTAGGTCTTGGGCGCCAGGCCCAGCAGCTGGCCCCGGTGGAGCACGGCGGCGCAGTTGAAGAGGCGGCCCTCGAAGCGCAGCGGCGCCCCGACCAGGAGGATCGGCGCCAGCTCGCGGCTGGCCTCGAGGAGCGCGGCCAGGGCCCCTTCCACGGCTCCGAGCAGGGCGTCCTGGTGGAAGAGGTCCTGCACCGAATAGGAAGAGAGCCCGAGCTCGGGGAAGACCACCACCGAACAAGCCTCGGCCGAGGCCCGGCGGGCGAGGACGAGGGTACGCTCGAGGTTGGCGGCCGGGTCGGCCACCGTCACCCGCGGGACGGCCACGGCCGTGCGCACGAAGCCCTGGGCGTGGACGGAGCGGAAGTGGGCGCTGGAAATCATCGTGCGGATTGTACGCTGCCGCTAGAATCGCCGGCCGGAGGTGGACATGCGCCTTTACGCGTTCCAGGGGCTCCGCTACGGCCGCCCCCCCGAAGAGATCGACTCGCTGATCGCTCCCCCCTACGACCAGATCGACGACCGCCTGCGCGACCAGTTGCAGGCCCTTTCTCCCCATCACTTCACCTGGCTGATCAAGCCGGTGCCCGGGCAGGCCGGGGACCCCTACCAGGAAGCGGCCCGCCTGCACGCCGAGTGGCTGGCTGCGGGCGTGGTGGTGCGCGACGAGGCGCCGAGCCTTTACCCCTACGTGATCGAGCTGGCCCAGGGCGGCAGCCGGCTAGGTTTGTGCTGCCTCGCCGGCATCGAGGAGCCGGAGAGCGGCATCATCCGCGCCCACGAGGCGACCCTCGACAAGCCCCTGGCCGACCGGGTGGCCCTGCTGGAGGCCACGCGGGTGGATCTCGAACCGGTGTTCTTCCTCTCGGACGACGGCGGCGAGCTCGACCGGCTGCTGCTCGAGGACCTGAGGGGCAAGGCACCGGTCGCCCTGCACGAGGATCCGGACGGCAATCGTCACCTGCTCTATCGCGTGGACGACCCCGGGCGCATCGACCGCTACCGCGCCCTGCTGGCACCTCTGCCAGTGGCGATCGCCGACGGCCACCACCGCTACAAGACCGGCTATCGCTTCGCCCGCGCCCACGGCGCCCAGGACGGCACGGCGGCCGGGGCCAAGCTGACCGTGGTCACCAGCATCTCCTCCCCCGGCCTCGCCATCGATCCCATCCACCGCGCCCTCGAGACGCCGGTCGATCTGTCCAAGGCGGCCGGCACGGTGATCGGGAGGCGGGAGGTGGAGGCCACGTCCGGGTCGGACTTCGCCGCCGCCGTCGCCGCTGCTCCCCCGCCTGCCCTCGGTGTCTGGCCCCATGGCGGCCGGCCGGAGATCTGGCGCCTCGACCCGTCGCAGGCCCCGGCACACCTGGCGCCCGGCGCCCGCGAGCTGACCGTGGCATTGCTGCATGAGACCGTGCTGCCGGCCCTGGGTTTCGCCCCGGAGTCGGCCACCGACGGCACCGTCGTCTATCGCTCGAGCCCGGAGAAGCTCGCCAGCGAGATCGGCGCCGGCACGCTGGCCCTGGGGCTCTTCCTGCCGCCGATGCTGCCCGAGGCGTTCAGCGCGGCGATCGCCCACGGCGACCTGCTGCCGCCGAAGTCAACGCGCTTCCTGCCCAAGGTCTTCGCCGGCCTGGTCTGGTCCGGCCACGATTCGAAGCTGGGGTGAGCGCGGCTCACTCCTCGAGGTAGTCGTCGTGCCGGCGAGAGAGGTCGCGCGGGGTGTCGCCTTCCCATACGGCGGTGTCCGCGAAGAGAGGGTCTGCGGCCCGGGCGCGCTCGCCCGATGCCAGGTGCTCCAGCACCCCGGTCAGCAGCCGATAGAAGCGACCGACCGTGGGGATCTCGACCTGCTCGTTGGGCGAGTGCGGGAAGCGGATGGTCGGGCCGATGGAGACCATGTCGAGGCCCGGCACCTTCTCCCCGATCACGCCGCACTCGAGGCCCGCGTGGATGGCCGTGACCTGGGGCGCGGTGCCCAGGACCCGCTCATGGGCCGCCCGGACCACCGCCAGGACCGGCGAGGTGACGTCCGGCTTCCAGCCCGGATAGCCGCTGCCCTCGCTGACCTCGGCGCCGGCCAGGTTGCCGGCGGCCCGGTTGCGGCGGCGCAGGGCGGCCAGGGCGCCGGCGATCGAGCTGCGGTTGCTCAGGAAGAGGTGTAGCCGGTCGCCCTCCTCTTTCACCGAGGCGAGGTTGCAGCTGGTCTCGACCAGCCCCGGCAGGTCCAGGCTCATCGCCTGCACGCCGTGGGGCAGGGCCTCGAGCAGGCGCAGGACGGTCCAGGTGGTGGCGTCGGTCCAGCAGGAGTCGGGCAGAGGCCGGGCCTCGAGGCTCCAGGCCAGGCCGGGATCCGCCGTCGCCACCTCGGCGCGAATCGCCGTCAGCTCGGCCGCGAGCCGCGATTCCAGCAGGGCGAGGGCGCCGGTCTCTCCCACGACCAGGGCTGAGGCCTCCCGGGGGATCGCGTTGCCCTTGTCGCCGCCGGTGAGGGCGGCGAGGTGGAAAGGCACCGTCAGCCGAGCCGAGTGGAGGGCACGGGCGAGGATCTTGAGGGCGTTGCCCCGCTGCAAGTGGATGTCGACTCCGGAGTGACCCCCCAACAGACCGGAGATCCGCAGCTCGGCGGCGGCCGTGCCTTCCCCCACCTCGTCGCGATGAACGGGCAGGGCGAGCCGGCTGTCGGCACCGCCGGCGCAGCCGACGATCACCGTGCCCTCCTCCTCGGAGTCGAGGTTGATCAGGATCTCGCCGGTCACCAGGGCGGGATCGAGCCGCTGCGCGCCCGCTAGGCCCCTCTCCTCGTCGAGGGTGAAGAGCAGCTCGAGGGGACCGTGGGAAGCCCCTCCATCGAGCACGGCCAGCATCGCCGCCACCCCGATGCCATTGTCCGCCCCGAGCGTGGTGCCGTCCGCGCGCAGCACGTCGCCTTCGCGCAGGGGACGGATCGGGTCCCGCTCGAAGTCGTGCGCGGTGCCCGAGTTCTTCTCGTTCACCATGTCGAGGTGAGCTTGCAGGACCGCCGTCGGCGCGCCCTCGCAGCCAGGAGTGGCCGGCACGGCGACCACCAGGTTGCCCGCCTCGTCGCTGCGGTGGGCGCAACCGCGACGCTCGGCGACCGAGAGCACGTAGTCGCGCATCGCCGCCTCGTTGCCCGAGCCGCGTGGGATGGTGAGGATGTGGTCGAAGTGGCTCCAGAGGGCGGTCGGCTCGAGGTCGGAGACGAAGGTCATGGGTTTTCGGTTCCTTGGGGTTGAGGGGCATCCAGAAGCTCGATGGGCAGGGGCACCTTGGCCGCAGCACCCGGCACCTCGCGCACCAACCGCGGCACCAGGTAGCCGGGCAGCCGGGCGGCGAGCCCGGCCGCCAGGCGGCGAGCCTCGGCTTCCGGCAGGTCGAAATGGGCGGCACCGGCGACCCGGTCGAGCAGGTGCAGATAGTACGGCAGCACGCCGACCTCGAAGAGCCGCAGCGACAGATCGGCCAGGGCCTCGACCGAGTCGTTGACGCCACGCAGCAGCACGGTCTGGTTGAGCAGGTGGATGCCGGTCTCGCGCAGACGAGCCACGGCCCGGGCCACGGTCGCGTCGATCTCCTGGGCGTGGTTGCTGTGGAGCACCATCACCTTCGCCAGCCGGCCGCGGGAGAGCCAGGCCAGGAGGTCGTCGTCGACCCGCTCGGGCAGCACCACCGGCTGGCGAGTGTGGAGGCGCAGGCGCGAGAGGTGAGGAATCGCCTCCAGGCCCTCGGCCAGCTCGGCCAGGGGGCCGTCGGCCAGGGAGAGGGGATCGCCCCCCGAGAGGATGACCTCCTCGAGGGTGGGATCCGCCGCAATGGTCGCCAGGGCCTCACCCCAACCGCGCGTTCCGAGCTGCTCGTCGGCGTAGGGGAAATGGCGCCGGAAGCAGTACCGGCAGTGCACGGCGCAGGCGCCGGTGAGCAGGAGCAGCACCCGACCTCGGTATTTGTGGAGCAGGCCCCGCTCCCGGCGGGCCAGGGTCTCGGCCAGAGGGTCCTCACCAAATCCGGCTGCCGGCTCGAGCTCGAGGCCGAGGGGCAGGACCTGGGCGAGCAGGGGATCGCGGGGCTCCCCCTTCCTCATTCGGGCGACGAAGCCCCGCGGCACGCGCAGGGGGAAGACCTCGCCGGCCCGCCGGGCACCGTCCAGGAGCTCCGCCGGCAACTCCAGCAGTGCGAGTAGCTCCGCCGGGTCGCGAACCGCCGCGGCCAGCTCGCTTCGCCAGCTCGTCGATTCCCTTCGCGGTATCATCACCGGATGTCTCCGGCGAGAGGCTGGGCATAACATCGACTCCGAGAGGGATTCATGGCCACCTATTCCACCAACCAGTTTAGACCAGGGCTCAAGGTCCTCATGGACGGCGACCCCTACAACATCGTCGACAACGAGATGGTCAAGCCGGGCAAGGGCCAGGCTTTCAACCGCGTGAGGCTCAAGAACCTCAAGACCGGCCGGGTCATCGATCGCACCTTCAAGTCCGGCGACACCATCGAGGGTGCCGACGTGATCGAATCCGACATGCAGTACCTCTACAACGACGGCGAGAAGTGGCACTTCATGAACCCGTCGACCTACGAGCAGTTCGAGGCCGACGAGGGGATGGTCGGCGACGCCGCCCAGTGGCTGAAGGAGCAGGATCCCTGCTACGTCACCCTCTGGGACGGCCAACCCTTGGTGGTAACGCCCCAGGCCTTCGTCGAGCTCAAGATCGTCGAGACCGACCCCGGCGTGCGCGGTGACACCTCGAGCGGCGGCACCAAGCCGGCCAAGCTCGAGACCGGCGCCACGGTGAAGGTCCCCCTCTTCATCCAGGAGGGGGAGGTGATCAAGGTCGACACCCGCATTGCGGAGTACGTCTCGCGCGTGGGCAAATAAGCCCCTCGAGCGCCGCGCCCGTTCTCCCGAGCGGGCCGGCCACCCCCCGATGACAGCCCCCGAACCCTCCTGGCGACCCACCGCCTCGCTGGCGAACCTGCGCCGGCGGGCCCAGCTGCTGCGCACGGTCCGGAGCTTCTTCCACACCCGCGGCGTGCTCGAGGTGGAGACGCCGCAGCTCGCGGCGGCCACGGTGACCGACCTCCACCTCGCCTCCATCGCCTGCGAGCCGACCGGTCCCTTTCCCAGCCCCCTCTACCTCCAGACCTCGCCCGAATTCGCCATGAAGCGGCTGCTGGCCGCCGGCAGCGGTCCGATCTTTCAGATCTGCAAGGCCTACCGCGACGGCGAGGCAGGGCGACGCCACAATCCGGAGTTCACCCTGCTGGAGTGGTACCGGCCCGGCTTCGACCACCACCGGCTGATGGACGAGATGGATGAGCTGCTGGCCGCCACCCTCGGCGCCGGGCTCGCCCGTCGCGTCACCTACGCCGAGCTGTTCCAGTCGGAGCTGGGCGTCGATCCCCATCAGGCCGGCGAGGCAGCGCTCGCAAGGGCGGCCCGGGATGCCGGGCTCGATGTCCCCCCCGGCCTCGACCGCGACGGCTTGCTCCACCTGCTCGTCGCCTTCGCCCTCGAGCCCCGCCTCGGCTTCGACCGCCCGGCCTTCCTCTTCGACTTTCCGGCTTCTCAGGCGGCCCTGGCGCGGGTGCGCCCCGGCCCACCGGCCCTGGCCGAGCGCTTCGAGGTCTACGTCCGAGGGATGGAGCTGGCCAACGGCTTCCACGAGCTGGCCGATCCCCGCGAGCAGCGGCGCCGCTTCGCGGCCGATCTCGAGGCCCGGAGACACCTGGGCCTGCCCGAGGTGCCGATCGACGAGCATTTGCTCTCGGCGCTCGAAGATGGGTTGCCGGACTGTGCCGGCGTGGCCCTGGGATTCGACCGCTTGGTGATGCTGGCGCTCGGTGTGGATTCGATCGCCGAGGTGCTCGCCTTCCCGGTCGAGCGCGCCTGAGCCGGGTGCTTCCCCGTGGTATCGTACGCGCTGTTTTCCTGTTCAAAAGGAGGGATGATCGGTGAAAGCCGCGCTGAGTCTAATCTCGCTCTGCTTCCTGCTCGCCGTTCCGGCTTGGTCCCAGACCGGCGACACTGGACAAGCCCCGAGTGCCGAGGATCAGGCCCCGGCCGAGGCTGACGTCGCCGAGACGATCGTGGTCACGGCCTCGCGCACGGAGCAGCTGTTACAGGACGCCCCCGCCTCGGTCACCGTGATCACGGGCGAGGAGCTGGAGACCGCGCCGATCGACGACTACGGCGACGTCCTGCGCAACGTCCCTGGCCTCAACGTCTCCCAGATGAGCGCGCGTGACATCCAGGTCACCGGCCGGGCGGCCTCGAGCAGCCTGGCCGCCCAGGAGCTGGTGCTGCTCGACGGCCGCACCGTCTACCTGGACTTCTTCGGCTTCGTCATGTGGGACCTGCTGCCGGTCAACCCCCGGGACATCAAGCAGATCGAGGTGGTGCGCGGGCCCGGCAGCGCGGTGTGGGGGGCAAACGCCCTTTCCGGCGTGATCAACCTCATCACCAAGAGCCCGCGCGAGGCCGCGGGCACCAGCGTGATGGTCGGCGGCGGGGAGTACAACACCCTCTTCGGCAGCCTCTCCCACGCCGCTGCGAGCGACACCTTCGGCTACAAGATCGGCGCCAGCTACTACGAGCAGGACGCCTACGACCGTCCCACGGGGCTCGTGCCGGGCACCACCACTCCCTACCCGGCGTTCGAGAACGAGGGCACCGAGCAGCCCAAGGTCGACCTGCGCTTCGACTTCGATCCCAACCCGGGCACCCGCTGGGTGCTCTCGGCCGGCTACGCCGGCACAGACGGCATCGTCCATTCCGGGATCGGGCCCTTCGACATCGAAAAGGGAACCTCTCTGTCCTTCGGCAAGGTCACCTTCTCGCGCGGTGCCTTGCTGGTCAACGCCTTCGCCAACGTGCTCAACGGCGAGGCCCAGAACCTGCTGACGGTGGGCGCCGACGGGCGCCCCCTGAACCTGACTTTCGACAGCAACACGTACAACATCGACGCCAGCAACACCAACGTCATTGCCAACAAGCACATCCTGACCTACGGCGCCAGTGCCCGGCACAACACCTTCGACATCTCGATCGCCCCAGAAGGCGACAACCGTGACGAGTACGGCGCCTTCCTCCAGGCCGAGCTGGCCCTGGGTGGCAACGTGCGCTGGCTGCTCGGCGCGCGCTGGGACGACATCGATCCGATCGGCACGGTGGTCTCGCCACGCACCAGCCTGATGTGGGCGCCGAATCCGGACCACACTCTCCGGGTGTCCTACAACCGGGCCTTCAAGGCGCCTTCACTGATCCAGAACTACCTCGATGCGACGATCGTCAACCTGGTCCAGTTGCCGACCGGGCCATACATCTTCCCGACCCTGGCGCGGGGCAACGTGGAGCTCCAGGAGGAGCGACTCGACGCCTACGAGCTGGGCTACGTCGGCAACTTCGGCCGGACCACCACCCTCACCGCCGCGGTGTATCGCAACAAGACCAAGGATTCGCAGGACTTCTTCCCGGCCGCGGCCTACACCGCCGCCAACCCGCCACCGGGCTTTCCGCTGCCGGCCATCTTCCTCAACTTCCCGCCGCTGGCCGGTGCCCTGCCCTCGCTGTTCACCTACCGCAACATCGGCGAGATCACCGATGACGGCCTCGAGCTCTCGCTCAAGGTGAACCCGGACAGCCCCTGGAGCTTCGGGCTCAACTACTCCTATCAAGCCGACCCAGAAGTGAAGGGGATCCCCGAGGATCAGATCAACAAGCCACCGCGGCATCGCGCCAACTTCGACCTCGGCTGGGCCGGTGAGGTCCTCTTTGTCAACACCAACGTCAATTACGTCGACGAGGCCTTCTGGACGGACGTCCTCGACTCCCGCTTCCACGGGCCCACGGACGACTACACCCAGCTCAACCTGAGCATCGGCGTCCGCCTCTTGGACAACCGCCTCACCCTCGCCGTGATCGGCAACAACGTCACCGACGAGGAGATCCAGCAGCACGTCTTCGGCGACATCATCGGCCGCAAGGTATCGGCTCAGCTGATCTACAACTTCTGAAGCCCCGTGAGGGCGGGCCGCGGCCCGCCCTCGCCCTCCACCTAGACCGCCACTGGCTCTTCTTGGTGCTGGGCCGCGAGCCGCTCCTGCTCCAGGTCAATGCCCAGGCGTGCGGCTACGCGCCGGCCGTAGTCCGGGTCGGCGCGGAAGAAGTGGCAGAGCTGGCGCACCTGCACCTCCCGCCGTGCAAGGCTCAAGGGCCCGGCGATGGCCTTCGCCAGGCGCTCCCGCTGGCCTTCGTCGAACAGCCGATAGAGGTTGCCGGCCTGGGTGTAGTCGTCGTGGTCCTGGGTCGAGTCGTAGCGGTCCACCGTCACGTCGCCCAGGTGCCAGGCCGGCTGGTGATGCTCCGGCACTGGCTGCGGCGTGCCCGGCCGGCTGTTCGGGAAGTAGTTGGCGCCGCCGCCGCCCAAGCCCAGGGACATCGCGCCGTCGCGCTGGTAGTGCATCACCGGGCAGCGGGGGCGGTTCACCGGCAGCTGCTGGAAGTTGTTGCCCACCCGGTAGCGGTGAGCGTCGGCGTAGCTCATCAGGCGGGCCTGCAGCATCTTGTCCGGGCTCCAGCCGATCCCCGGCACGGCGGCGCTGGGGCTGAACGAGGCTTGCTCCACCTCCGCGAAGTAGTTCTCCGGGTTGCGGTTGAGCTCCAGCACGCCGACCTCGATCAGCGGAAACTCGCGGTGGGGCCAGACCTTGGTCAGGTCGAAGGGGTTCCAGCGGAACGCCGCCGCTTGCTCGTCGGTCATCACCTGGACGTAGCAGCGCCAGCGGGGAAACTCGCCTCGCTCGATCGCTCCGTAGAGGTCGCGCTGGTGGCTCTCGCGGTCTCCGGCGATCAGCGCCGCGGCCTCCTCCTCGGTCAGGTTCTGGATGCCCTGTTCGGTCTTGAAGTGGAATTTGCACCACACCCGCTCGCCGGCAGCGTTGATCAGGCTGTAGGTGTGGCTGCCGTAGCCGTTGACGTGGCGGTAGCTCCTGGGAATGCCGCGATCCGAGAACAGGATGGTGACCTGATGCAGGGACTCCGGGCAGAGAGACCAGAAGTCCCACTGCATGTCCATGTCCCGCAGGTTGGTGCGCGGGTCCCGCTTCTGGGTGTGGATGAACTGCTGGAACTTCAGCGGGTCGCGCACGAAGAACACCGGCGTGTTGTTGCCCACCAGGTCCCAGTTGCCCTCCTCGGTGTAGAACTTGAGGGCGAAGCCGCGGACGTCGCGCTCGGCATCGGCAGCGCCGCGCTCCCCCGCCACGGTCGAGAAGCGCAGGAAGGCGCCGGTCTGCTTGCCCACCTGCGCGAAGAGGGCCGCCTTCGAGTAGCCGGTGATGTCCTGGGTGACGGTGAAGGTGCCATAGGCGCCGGAGCCTTTGGCGTGCACGACGCGCTCCGGGATTCGCTCGCGGTTGAAGTGCTGCATCTGCTCGAGGAGCTGGACGTCCTGCATCAGGACCGGGCCGCGGGGGCCGGCGGTCAGGGTGCTCTGCTCGGCGATCGGGGCGCCTTCGGCGCTGGTGAGAGTCGGGGTCTTGGACAAGGGGCGATCTCCTTCTTCGATGGGTCGTTGTCGGTCTGAGGCTAGAGACTCGAGCCATAGATGTCCAAGACAAATGCATTCTGGAACCGATAGGCTCTGCCTATGGAGATCCACCAGCTTCGCTACTTCGTCGCGGTCGCCGAGCAGGAAGGCTTCAGCCGTGCCGCCGAGCACTGCCACGTCGCCCAACCGTCGCTCTCGCAGCAGATCCAGCGTCTGGAGCGGGAGCTGGGGCACCGCCTCTTCGACCGTCTGGGCCGCCGCACCGTGCTCACCGAGGCCGGGCGGGCCTTCCTGCCCCGCGCCCGGCGGGTGCTCGAGGAGCTGCGGGAGGCGCGGGAGGCCCTGGCCCAGGACCTCGAAAGCGGCCAGGGCCCCCTCGCCGTGGGCGCCATCCCGACCATGGCCCCCTTCCTCCTGCCCCCGGTGCTCGAGCGCTTCCGGCAGGACTACCCGGCCTGCGAGCTCACTGTCCGGGAAGACCTGACCGAACGCCTGGTCGAGGCGGTGGCGGCGAGCGAGCTCGACTGCGCGATCGCCAGCACGCCGGTCGACCACCCCCACCTCGAGGTCGAGGTGTTGGGTCGGGAGCGGCTCCTGCTCGCGACCTCGCGTCACGGCACCGCGCCCCCCCTGCGGCTGACCGACCTCTCCGAGCAGCCCACCGTGGTGCTCTACGAGGTGCATTGCCTGGGCCGACAGATCCGCGAGCTGTGCTCTTTAGCCCGGGTGCAGCCGAGGATCGTCTGCCGTGGCACCCAGCTGTCCACGGTGCAGCAGATGGTGGCCCTCGGCATGGGCGTCTCCCTGGTGCCGGAGATGTGCGCCCGGGCCGACGCGAGCAGCACCCTGCGCTACCAGCAGCTCTCCGGCGAGCAGCCCGAGAGGGAGATCTCCGTGCTCTGGCGCAAGGGGCGCTCGCGGTCGGCGCTGGCCCGGAGCTTCGTGGCCGCCCTCGGGGAGCGGCTCGCGGCCGGCCTCCACCGCAGCCTGGCCGAGGGGACCGACTAGAATCCCCACAGCGAACCTCAGCTGGAGGAGAGATTTCGATGGCGACGGGCGGAACGGGCCTGGCCTTCCGCATCGAGGAGAGGCCGCGGACGGCCTGGGAGTCCCTGCTCTACGGCTGGCAGCACACGCTGGTGGACATCTCCCCCTTCGTGCTGCCGCTGGCCGTGGCCGCCGCCTTGGGCCTGGCACCAGGCGAGCAGGCGCAGCTGATCAACGCCGGCCTGGTGGCCATGGGCCTCGCCACCCTGGTGCAGACGATCCTGGGCAACCGCCTGCCGATCATCCAGGGCCCGTCGGCCACGGTGACCGGCACCCTGGTCTCGGTGGCTCAGCAGAGCGGGGGCCCGGCGATGTGGGGAGCGGCCTTCGTGGGGGCGATCCTCGAGCTGCTGCTGGGCGCTACCCGGCTGGTGGGCGCCCTGCGCCGCCTGCTGCCTCCGGCGGTGTCCTCGGTGGTGATCCTCACCATCGCGGCCTCGCTGGGGCAATTCGCGGCGCGGCTCACCTTCGGCGACGGATCGGGCCGCAACTTCCTCTTCGCCGGAGCGGCGATCGTCTCGATCCTGCTCCTCCAGACCCTCGGCGCGAGGGTCTGGGGCGGGATCCTGGCGCGGGGGGCGATCTTCCTCACCATCTGGCTGGTCGGGCTCGGCCTGGGCTCGGCCCTGAGCGCCGTGGACTGGTCCCTGGTGGCCGCCAAACCATGGCTGGGCCTGCCGAGCCTCTTCCCCTGGGGCGGTCCCGGCTTCGGTTGGGAGCTGGTGCCGGCGGCGGTGATCGGCGTCGCCATCGGCTACCTGGGCTCGGTGGTGGAGTCCCTGGGGGACTACGCCGCCACCTGCGCCGTGGCCGAGGAGCCCTACGTGGTGAAGCACATGAACCGCGGCATCTTCGCCGAGGGCCTGGGCTGCCTGATCGCCCTCTGCGTAGGCGGGCTGCCGGTGACCAGCTACACGCAGAACATCGGAGTGATCGCCACCACCCGGGTGGCCAGCCGCTTCGTGGTGCAGGTGGCCGCCGGGATCCTGATCCTCTACGGCCTGTGCCCAAAATTCGGTGCCCTGCTGGTGGCGTTGCCGCGGCCGGTGCTGGGCGGGGTGTTCCTGCTGGTCTGTGGCCTGATCGCCGCGGCGGGGCTGTCGCTGCTCGCCGGTGTCGAGAGCACCACGTCTAACTCGCTGGTGATCGGCATTCCGCTGGTCGCCGCCCTCGCCATCCCCGGCACCGTCCGCGCCAGCCTGCCGGCCTGGCTCGAGGCCCAGCATCCGCTGGTCGAGCTGCTGCTCACCAACAGCGTGGTGCTGGCGGTGGTGCTGGGGGTGATCTTGAACCTGGTGCTCAACGTCTGGCTGGGGCCCCCTCCCTCGTCCCGAAGGGACGTGTCAACGTACCGTGGGGTTTCCAACCCCTCGCGCTGTGCCCACGAGGCCAAGATCATGGATGAACCGAGAAGACTGCTCCGCCACCTTCTGGCCGCCCTGGCCTACCGCACCCAGAAGGCGCTGCGCGACGCGCCGGCCGACTTCGGCTCCTTCGAGGCCGGAGCGCAGGTGCGCACGCCGGCCTGGCTGGTCTGCCACATGACTAGCGTCCTGGGCTACGCGCGGACTTTCTTCGTCGGCGGCCGCTACTGGCCGGAGCCGCTGCCCACGCTGGACGAGGAAATCACCCGTTTCCACGAGATGGTCGAGGACCTCGCCCGGCACCTCGAGGCGGGGACGCCCTTTCTGCCCCCCATGACGTCCGAGCGCATGCTCCAGGGTCCCTTCTCAGACGCCATGACCCACGCCGGCCAGCTCGCCCTGCTGCGGCGCCTCGCCGGCTCCCCGGTGCCGCCAGAGAACTTCGTCTTCGCGGAGATCAGCTCCGACCGCCTCGGTCCCGACCAGCCTCTCCCCGCCCGCCCCGACGAGCGGTGGCCCGAGGCTCCGCGCGGCTGGTCGCCGCCGGGAAAGGATGCATGACGGCGCAGGCCCCATCCGTGATTGCCCTCGCCGGCCCCAACGGCGCAGGCAAGTCCACCGCCGGTCCGGCCCTGCTTCGGGGGGCGCTCGGCGTCACCGATCTGGTCAACGCGGACGTGAT
>JBIOYC010000072.1:0-15683 GCA_044869955.1 Thermoanaerobaculia bacterium
CCCCTACGGGGAACCTCCGAGATCCGATCTGTAGGGGCGGACCCATGTGTCCGCCCTCTTCGTGGCGCCCCTAGGACCCGATCCGGACCACCGCGTACCTCGGCGGACAGAGGAAACGGATCGGCAGCCAGGACATCCCCACTCCCGAATTGATGTAGAGCCGGGTGAAGCCGCGGGGGTTGGCACCGGGCAGGTCGAAGGTACCCCGGTCGAAGGAGCGCCCGAGGGGTGTTCGGGTAATGATCGCGAAGCCCGGCCCGCGCACCTGGCCGCCGTGGGTGTGGCCGGCGAGCACGGCGTCGATCCCCCATCGGGCGGCCTCGAGGATCGGGTCGGGGACGTGAGTCAGCACCAGGGTCGGCGTGCCAGGCGGCACTTTCGGGGAACGCGCGAGGGCGAGCTCGAGGCGGCTGCCCCGCGGCCCGTTGCGGAAGCCCTTGGGCAAGTCGGGCCCGGCCAGCGGATCGGCGAGCAGCACCTCGCCGTCCGCCGAGGTCACCTGGAGGTCGCGGTAGGCGACGCCACCCTCCCTCGCCCAGAAGCCCACCGTCCCCGCCCTCAGCCGCTCGGGCGTGCGGTCGACTCCCCAGGCCTGCCAGCCCTCCGGCTCCGCCTCCTCGGCAGGCCAGACCTTGGCCTCCATCCGCACCTGGTCCGGACCGCTCTGGGTGCGTGCCCGCAGCCGGTACCAGCGGCCGGGCTCGGGCTCGATGCCGGTGTCGAGCGAGCCCTCGCCGATTCCGGTGCCATGGCCGAAGATCAGGAAGCTCGAGGAGCCGCCGTCGTCCGGGCTCGAGCGACCGAAGGTGAGCATGCGGTCCTCGCCCAGGGGATAGCGGCTGTGCAGGGCCACGGCTCCCTCGGAGTCCCGGTCGGCGAAGCGGATCTCGCAGGAGACCTCGTAGCCGCTCCAGGCGTAGGGAGCGGGCTCGTCGGTCAGGCTCGCCGGATCGGGGTCGTAGTGACTGTAGTGGTTGGGTTTGCCGGCGATGGCCCGGCCGTAGGCGCCGCGTCCGTCGAGGTTGAGCTGGGTGAAGGGGGGCTCGGGCTGCGAGACCAGCTCGTCGCGCCCCACCTGCTGGTTCAAGCCGAGGAGGAGGGTCGGCCGCTCTCCCCCCACCAGCCGGCCCGCGTTGGACAGCCAGGTCAGTCCGCTCGCTCCCAGCTGGGCCACCACCCAACCGTGGTACTCGCTATGACCCTGGACGGCGTAGACCGGAGCGATCGCCGCCAGCTCGCGCAGCACCGCCTGTGCTGCTCGGGTGTGGGCCACCAGCTTGGTGCCGTCCTTGGTGTCGGAGATCAGGTCCCCGGAGAGCAAGATCAGGTCCGGCTTTTCCCTGGCCACCCGCCGCAGCAGGCGCCGCTCGACGCCGGACTCGCTCGCAACGTGCAGGTCGCTCAGGTGAACCGCCGAGAGCGGCGCCGCGGCGAGGGGCAGGCGCACCTCGTCGCGCAGGAGCAGCAGGTAGGGCTCGACCCAGAGGGCGTCGATCGCTGCGAGCAGGGCGACGACCCCGACGGCCCCGAGCCGGCCGCGGGTGAGGAGACTGCGAAGGCGCATGGCCGCGAAGGAGTGCCCGGCCTCAGCGGCCGAAGCGGTGGACGCGCATCAAGTTGGTCATCGGCCGATCGCGGATCGGGTCGCCCATCAGGAGCACGATCGACTCGCCAGGGCGAGCGAGCTTCTCCTCGCGCAGGCGGCGGTCCACCACTTCGACTACCTGGTCGAGGTGGTCGACGTCGCGGTTCATCAGCAGGGGCCGAACGCCCCAGATCAGCTGCACCCGGCGGGCCACGGCCTCGTCCCAGGTGAAGATGCAGATCGGCGCCTGGGGGCGGTAGCGGGCCATCGAGCGAGCGGTGAAGCCGCCCTGGGAGAAGGCGACGATCATCGACACTCCCAGCCGCGAGGCGGCATGGGCCGCCGAGGCGCAGACCACGTCGGCCATCATCAGGCCCGGGTTGTCAGCCAGGTGGCCGGGCAGGGTCGGGTGGGAGACCACCTCGGGGACGTCGCGCCGGTAGGCTTCCGCGGTGGTGATCACCCTTGCCATGGTCTCGACCGCCTCGACCGGATAGCGGCCGGCCGCGGTCTCGCCCGAGAGCATCAGCGCGTCGGCTCCCTCGAGCACGGCGTTCGCGATGTCGGTGACCTCGGCGCGAGTGGGCCGGGGCCTCTCCATCATCGATTCGAGCATCTGGGTGGCGACGATCACCGGCGTGGCGGTGGCCCGGCCGGCGAGCACGATGCGCTTCTGCAGCACCGGAACCTGCTCGATCGGCACCTCGACCCCGAGGTCGCCGCGCGCCACCATCACGGCGTCCGCGGCGGTGACCAGCTTCTCCATGTGGGCGATGGCCGAGGCGCGCTCGATCTTGGCCACCAGGGGGATCTGACCGCCATGACCGCGGGCGACCTCGCGCAGGGCGGTCAGGTCCCGGGGCGATGCGACGTAGCTCGCCGCCAGGTAGTCGGCCCCCTCGGCGACGGCGAAGGCGATGTCGGCCTTGTCCTTCTCCGAGACCGAAAAGCCGAGGTCGCTGTCGGGCAGGTTGATGCCCTTGCGGGTCGAGACCGGCCCACCGGTGAGCACGCGGGCGACCACCGCCTTGCCCTTCTTGCTCTCCGCCTCGAGCTCGACCAGACCGTTGTCGATCAGGATGCGTTCGCCGACCTCGACGAGAGCGAGCAGGTCGGGGTCGTCGACCGGCAGATCGGCGCCTCGTTCCGCCGGGCCGAGGCGGACGATCTCGCCCCGTTTGAGCAGCCGCGGCCCGTTCGCGATCTCGGCCAGCCGGTAGCGGGGGCCCATCAGGTCGAGCAGCACCGGCACGAAGCGACCCTGGGCGGCGGCTTCCTTGCGCACCGCGGCGATGCGTTGCGCGTGATCGATCTGGGTGCCGTGCGAGAGGTTGAGACGGAAGACGTCGACGCCCGCACGCAGGAGGCGGGCGATCATGCGAGGTCGTGAGGAGGCGGGGCCGAGGGTGGCGACGATCTTGGCGCGACGTTCCATGGCGGCGGGAGTATACGAGGTGGGGGAGGTGTATTCTGGTCGCCATGAGCCGTGCCACGATCCTCTGGCTGCTCGCCGCGGCGCTCCCCTCGGCGGCCGGCGCGGCCGTTCCCGGCTGGCAGCGTTGGTCGATCCCGGAGACTGGAGCCTACGCTCTGCGCTACCTGCCGGCCGCCCTCGACCAGACTCAGCCGGCGCCGGTGGTGGTCTTCCTGCACGGCGCCGGATCCTCGCCCGAAGCCTGGCAGGGCCTGCTCGAGCCGGTGGCGGAAGGTGCCGGCTGCGTGCTGGTGATGACCAAGGCGACCTCGTATCTCGGCTTCGGGGTGGGCGCCGACGACCTCACCATCGCCCTCGCCCTCGACCGCCTGCGTGCCGAGGTCGCGGTGGACGAAGCCCGCCTCTCGATCGCCGGGCACTCGGCCGGAGGGGCCTACGCCGCCGTGCTCGCCTATGCCGCGCGTAGCCGTTTCGCCGGAGTGTTCATCCTGGGAGCGCCCTACCGCACGGTGCTGACCCTGGCCGATCCGGACTACGTGGCGCCTCTCCTTATGTATTACGGTACGGCCGACCCGAACTTCACCGGTGCGAGCTACAGCGCCCTGGTCGGACAGTGGCAGCGGCTGGGGGTGCCCTGGCAGGAGGAGATCGCCCCCGGTTTCGGACACAGCGGCTGGCCACCGACCACTCTGGCGGACGGCTTCGCCTTTCTCCTCGCCCAGAGCTATCACACCGCGGCCGGCTGTGTGCCGACCTCGACCCGGCTCTGCCTGGGAGAGGGGCGCTTCGCCGTCACGGCTACTTTCCGCACCGCGGCGGGCGCCACGGGCAGCGCCCACGTGTCCGAGGCCCGCACGCGGGACTCGGGCCTGTTCTGGTTCTTCTCGGCCGAGAACTGGGAGCTCCAGGTCAAGGTACTCGACGCCTGTGCGGTCAACGACCGGTTCTGGGTCTTCGCCGCGGGCAGCACGGACGTCGAGGTGCGGCTCGAGGTCGAGGACCTCGTCACCGGGGTCACCTACTCGCACCTGCAGCCAGGAGGCGTCCCGGCCCCGGCCCTGACCGACACGGGCGCGCTGGCGACGTGCCCGTGAGGGCTCCGGCACAGCCCTTGCTGCCGTAGTTACTTCTTTCCGGATGGGAGGGCTTGTTGCGGAGGTGGTACCATAGCGCGCCTTTCGGCGCGTGGTGATCCAGCGGGAAGTGGAGACAGGGATGTTCGAAGGCCTTCAGGGCAAGCTGCAACAAGTCTTCAAACGCCTCCGGGGCGAAGGCCGGATCAACGCCGAGGTCCTCGAGGCGGCCCTGCGTGAGATCCGACTCGCCCTCCTCGAAGCCGACGTCCACGTTCGCGTCGTCAAGCCCTTCATCGAGCGCATCCGCGAGAAGGCCCTGGGCCAGGAGGTCCTGGGCAGCCTCAGCGGCGACCAGCAGGTCATCAAGATCGTCCGCGACGAGCTCGTCGAGCTGCTGGGCGAGGCGGGCGGCGAGCTGCGCCTCGACCGCCGGCCCGCGGTGATCCTGCTCGTCGGCCTCCAGGGCTCGGGCAAGACCACCACCGCTGGCAAGCTCGCCCAGTGGTTGTCGGGCCGGGGTCGCTATCCGATGCTGGTGGCGGCCGACCTGCGCCGGGCCGCGGCGGTCGAGCAGCTGGTCCAGGTGGGTGCGGGGGTGGCGGTGCCGGTGGTCACGCCCCAGCCCGGCGACACGGTGCTGACCCTGGCCCCCCGCGCCCTCAAGGAAGCCCGCGACCGTGGCTTCGACGTGGTGATCGTCGACTCGGCCGGCCGCCTCCACGTCGACGCCGACCTGATGGCCGAGGTGGTGGCCCTCGCCAAGGTCCTGGAGCCCTCCGAGACTCTCTTCGTCGCCGACGCCATGACCGGCCAGGACGCCGTCAAGAGCGCCACCGAGTTCGCCGCGGCCCTGCCCCTGACCGGCGCGATCCTCACCAAGCTCGACGGCGACACCCGCGGCGGCGCCGCCCTTTCCATCCGCACCGTGGCTCAGGTGCCGATCCGCTTCGTCGGCGTGGGCGAGAAGGCGGCCGACTTCGAGCCGTTCCGTCCCGACCGAATGGCCTCGCGCATGCTCGGCATGGGCGACGTGCTGGCCCTGATCGAGAAGGCCGAGCAGGGGCTCGACTCAGCCGAGACGGAACGCCTCGCGAAGCGCCTGGTGACCAAGGAGTTCACCCTCGAGGACCTGCGCGACCAGCTGCGCCAGATCTCGCGCATGGGGCCCCTCGGCCAGCTGCTCGATCTTTTTCCCAAGATGGGTCCACTTCGGGACCTCGACGCGTCCAAAGTAGACGAAAAGCAGTTCCGACGTGTCGAGGCCATCATCAACTCCATGACCCCACTCGAGCGTCGGCGCCCGGACGTTCTGAACGGCTCGCGCAAGCTCCGAGTCGCTCGCGGATCGGGTACCACGGTGCAGGAGATCAACCGCCTGCTCAAGCAGTTCAAGGGGATGCAGAAGATGATGAAGGGCGTCAAAGGGAGCTGGCTCAAGCGAGCTTTGGGGGGTGCCAGGTGATTGACTTCTTGCCGGTCTTCTGGGGTAGGATGCCCGGGTTCTCAAACGACCCAGGCGGGCCCGCGGCTCCGGAGGGGCTATCCAGGCGCGGTCGAGGCCGCACGGTTCGAACCACTTCTCTTACGACGGCGGGATCCCCTATGCGAAGCTTCCGTAAGCCCCTCTTGCTGCTCTTGCCGCTTGCCTTCGTGCTCGCCTCCGGGTGCAGCAAGGTGCAGGCCCGGATCGAGCTGAAAGAAGGCAACCGCCTCTACGAGGCCGAGGACTACAAGAAGGCCCTGGACCAGTTCCAGAAGGGGCTCCGCCTCGACCCAGGATTCAAGCCGGCCTGGCGTAGCGTCGGCCTCTCGGCCATGGCGCTCTACCGGCCCGGCGACAAGTCCCCAGAGAACCTCAAGCTCGCCAGCACAGCGATCGAAGCCTTCGAGAAGTACCTCGCCGCATTCCCGAGAGACGAGAAGGTCCGCGAGTACCTGCTGACCACTCTGCTCAACTCCGAGCGTTATGACGAGGCCCTCGCCCGGCTCCAGAACATCTTGCGCGAGAAGCCGGGGGATGCGGACGCCACCAAGGCGTACGCCACGATCCTGATGAAAGCCGGCCGCCTCACCGAATCCCTTCAGTACATCCGCCGTCAGCCCAAGCCGGACCCCGAGCTGTTCCACGGCATCGCGGCCATTTGCTGGGACAAGGGCTACCGGGATCCGAGCCTCAGCCCCGTCCAGCGTGCCGAGTTCGTCGCCATGGGTCTCGAGGCGGAGGGCGATGCGCTCAAGATCAAGCCCGATTACTTCGAGGCCAACGTCTACTACGGCCTGCTCCTGCGCGTGAAGGCGAACATGGAGCCGGACCTCGAGAAGGCGGCGCTGATCGTCGAAGAAGCAAAGGTGTACCAGGAGAAGGCCAAAGCGATCCGCCAGGCTCAGTTGGAAAAGGAAAAGAAGGCACGAGAGGCGGCGGAGAAGGCAGCAGCGCAGGCACCGGCCGCGCGCTGAGCCGGCCCACCGGGCTCGCCCAGGAGACATCAGCCATGTTCGAAAACTCCCTCGTCGAGACGATCAAGAGGCCCCGGCCGAAGTGGCGCTATTGGGCGATGCTGATCTCCCTCGGCGTCAATGCTATGTGGATGGCGGGCGCGGTCTTCGCCCAGGTGTGGAACGTGCCGCCGGTGGCGGAGCCGCCGATCCGGGTGAGCTTCTTCCAGGCCGCGGCGCCGCCCCCGCCGCCGCCCCCGCCGCCGCCGCCGGCCCCGAAGCCCAAGATCGAGACGCCGAAGCCGGACGTCGTCGTTCCCAAGGAACCGGTCCAGCCCGTAGAGATCCCCCAGGAAATCCCCAAGCAGACCGAGCCGGTCGAAGACACCGGTGTCGACTACGGCGTCGAGGGTGGTGTCGAAGGCGGTGTGGAGGGTGGGGTGCTGGGCGGCACGGTGGGTGGCGTGGTCGGAGCGGTCGAGCCGGTGCCGGAGAAGGAGGAGATTCTCCGAGTCGGCGGCAACATCTCGAAGCCGGAGGCCATCACCAAGGTCAATCCGGTCTATCCCGAAGCCGCGCGTCGCGCGCGGATCCAGGGCATCGTCATCGTCGAGGCGGTCATCGACGCAAATGGGAACGTCACCAACGTCAAGGTCCTGAAGCCCCTTCCCCTGGGTCTCGACCAGGCTGCCGTCGAGGCGGTGAAGAAGTGGAAGTTCAGACCTGCGATGCTGAATAACCGACCGGTCGCCGTGTACTTCACGCTGACCGTCAACTTCACTCTTCAGTGAGAGCCGCTGGGCACGGAGAAGGAGGAGCTGTCAGTCATGGACATGTCACTCGGTCACATGTGGGAACAGTCGGGCTTTATCGCCCGGACTGTGATCATCATCCTCTTGGCAATGTTGGTTTGGTCCTTCTACGTCATCTTCGAGCGCTTCTACTTCTTCCGCAAGGCGAAGCAGCAGTCGCTGGTGTTTGCCAAGCAGGCGACGCAGGCGCTCGCTGCTGACAAAGTCCAGGACGCGATCGAGTCAGCCCGCAAGTTCCCGGCGAGCCATCTCGCGCGTGTGACCAAGGCTGGCCTGATCCAATTCCTGCACGAGAAGCAACAGGCGGGCCTCAACGAGGAGGAGACCATCGAGGCGGCTCGCCGGGCCATCGACCGCGAGACCCTGGTCACCTACTCCGACTTCAAGAAGGGCACCGCCAGCCTGGCGACCATCGCCTCTACGGCGCCCTTCGTCGGTCTGTTCGGCACCGTCTTCGGCATCATCAACGCCTTCACCGGTATGGCGCAGAGCGGCTCGGGTGGTATCGCGGCGGTGTCCGCCGGTATCGCCGAGGCGCTGATCACCACCGGTCTGGGCATCGGCGTGGCCATCCCGGCGGCCTGGCTGTTCAACCACTTCACGACGCTTCTCGAGCGCTTCCAGGTGGAGATGTCGAACTCGGCCTCCGAGCTGATCGACTTCTTCATCAAGAAGCACCAGGGGTCCAGCCATGGCTCTGGCGCCCAAAGGTAGGCTCGACGCCGCCGAGGACGTACGGAGTGACATCAACGTCACTCCGCTGGTCGACGTGATGCTGGTGCTTCTGATCATCTTCATGGTGGTCACGCCGTTGCTGCAGAAGGGCGTCGACGTGAACCTGCCGCTGACCGCCGATCCGCCGAAGATGCCGGAGAGCCCGCGGCAGCTGGATCTGGCGATCAAGAAGGACGGCAGCATCTACATCGCCCAGACGCGCGTGGCTAAAGAGGCCGTCATGACCGAGCTGCGTCGCCTCGCCGAGGCGAACTCCGAGCGCGACGTGGTGCTCAAGGCGGACAAGACCTTGAAGTACAAGCAGGTCCGCGAGCTGATGAAGCTGATCAACGAGGCAGGTTTCGCCGACGTGGGCCTCGTCACCCAGAAGAAGCAGAGCGGCGGCTAGCGCGGCCGGCATCGAGAAGAGAGAGGACGAGCCATGGGAATGCAAGCAGGCGGCGGCCGGGGTGGGGTCCGCAACGAGATCAACATCACCCCGCTCATCGACGTCCTTCTGGTGCTGCTGATCATCTTCATGGTGATCACGCCGCTTCTTCAGATGGGGTATGAGACCAACTTGCCGCCCAAGATCGAGGGTCCGACGCCACCGGCGGTCAACCCCGACCAGCTGATCGTGCGGATGGACGCGAGCGGACAGATGTACATCAACAAGGAGCTGGTTCCTGCCGCCTCCTTCGGTTCGAAACTATCCGACTCCCTCAAGGGACGTGAGAAGAAGCTGGTCTTCTTCGCCGCGGATGGTGAGCTGCCTTATGAGCGAGTGGCCGAGTTCCTCGAGACCGTGCGTGCCGCCGGTGCCGAGAACCTCGGCATGGTGTTCGACGACTTGAAGCCGGCCAGCTGAGGCCGGTCGCCCCGCTCCGGTGCCGCGCGAGGTCCCGGAGCCGTCTGACGACCCACCGGCTCGGACCTGGTGCCTCGGCACCGGCGCCCGAGCCTCTGCATTTCTACACCCTTGGAGGGAATCACGGTGTTTCGTAAACCCACGTGTGCCTTGCCGGTGCTCCTGGCGCTGGTGCTCTCGGTGGTCGCGGCCCTGCCCGCCGCCGCGAGCGAGGCGGAGCTGGTGCTGCCGGACCTCTCTGCCGTCCAGTTTCTGGGCGTCCCCGGCACGACGCTGCTGCTCGGCGGACTCTTCATCTGTCTGCTCGGGCTCGGCTTCGGTCTGGTGATGTACCGGCAGCTCCAGAGCCTGCCCGTGCACCGCTCGATGCGGGAGATCTCGGAGCTGATCTACGAGACCTGCAAGACCTACCTCGTCACCCAGGGCAAGTTCATCCTCCTGCTCTGGGGCTTCATCGCCTCCATCATCGTGGTCTACTTCGCCTGGCTGCGCCACTTCAGCCTCGACAAAGTGGCGCTGATCATCCTGTTCAGCTTGATCGGCATCGGCGGTTCCTACGGCGTGGCGTGGTTCGGCATCCGGATCAACACCTTCGCCAACTCGCGCTCGGCCTTCGCCGCCCTGCGCGGCAAGCCGTTCCCGACCTACGCCATCCCGCTCAAGGCGGGGATGTCGATCGGCATGCTGCTGATCTCGGTCGAGCTGGTGATGATGCTCGCCATCCTGCTCTTCGTCCCGGGCTCCTACGCCGGGCCCTGCTTCATCGGCTTCGCCATCGGTGAGTCCCTCGGCGCGGCCGCCCTGCGCATCGCCGGCGGCATCTTCACCAAGATCGCGGACATCGGCTCCGACCTGATGAAGATCGTCTTCAACATCAAGGAGGACGACGTCCGCAACCCCGGCGTGATTGCCGACTGCACGGGCGACAACGCCGGCGACTCGGTGGGCCCCACGGCCGATGGCTTCGAGACCTACGGCGTGACCGGCGTGGCCCTCATCACGTTCATCCTGCTCGCCGTCAACGAGGCGACCGTCGGAGCCGGCTTCGCGGCGATCCAGGTCAAGCTACTGGTCTGGATCTTCGTGATGCGCATTTTGATGATCGGTACTTCGGCGATCTCCTACTGGATCAACGCGGCGGTCGCCAAGGCTCGGTATCAGAACGTCGACAAGATGAACTTCGAGGCGCCGCTCACCTCGCTGGTGTGGCTCACCTCGTTGGTCTCGGTCGGCGTGACCTACGTGGCCTCCTACCTGCTCATTCCGGAGCTCAACGGCGACACCACCTTGTGGTGGAAGCTCTCGACGATCATCACCTGCGGCACGCTCGCCGGCGCGATCATCCCCGAGCTGGTCAAGGTCTTCACCTCGACCGAGTCGGCGCACGTCAAGGAGGTCGTCACCGCCTCGCGGGAGGGAGGCGCCTCGCTCAACATCCTGGCCGGGCTCGTCGCCGGCAACTTCTCGGCCTATTGGATGGGCCTCGCCATCGTGCTGCTGATGGGCGTCGCCGCCTGGATTTCCACCATGGGCCTGGCCGCGCTCATGATCGCTCCGGCGATCTTCGCCTTCGGCCTGGTGGCCTTCGGCTTCCTGGGTATGGGCCCAGTGACCATCGCGGTCGACTCCTACGGGCCGGTGACCGACAACGCCCAGTCGGTCTACGAGCTGTCGACGATCGAGACGCTGCCCGGAATCGAGGCCGAGCTTCAGAGGGATTTCGGCTTTGCTCCGCAGTTCGAGAAGGCGAAGGACCACCTCGAGGCCAACGACGGCGCGGGTAATACCTTCAAGGCCACGGCCAAGCCGGTGCTGATCGGCACCGCCGTGGTGGGTGCCACCACCATGATCTTCTCGATCATCGTGATGCTGACCCAGGGCCTGACGGTCAACACGGACAAGCTCTCCCTGATGCATCCGCAGTTCCTGCTCGGCCTGGTGATCGGCGGTGCGGTGATCTATTGGTTCACCGGCGCCTCCATGCAGGCAGTGTCCACCGGCGCCTACCGAGCGGTCGAGTTCATCAAGAGGAACATCAAGCTCGGCGAAGGTGCCGAGCGAGCCTCGGTCGAGGACTCGAAGAAGGTCGTCGAGATCTGCACCCAGTACGCCCAGAAGGGCATGTTCAACATCTTCCTGGTGGTGTTCTTCTCGACCCTGGCCTTCGCCTGTTTCGAGCCGTTCTTCTTCATCGGCTACCTGATCTCGATCGCTCTCTTCGGTCTCTATCAGGCGATCTTCATGGCCAACGCGGGCGGTGCCTGGGACAACGCCAAGAAGATCGTCGAGGTCGAGCTGAAGGAGAAGGGCACGGCCCTCCATGCCGCAACCGTGGTGGGCGACACCGTGGGCGATCCGTTCAAGGACACCTCTTCGGTGGCGATGAACCCGGTGATCAAGTTCACCACCCTCTTCGGCTTGCTGGCCGTGGAGCTCGCCGTCGAGATGACGGCTGCCGGCCAGGGCACCCTGACTCGGATCCTCTCGGCGGTGTTCTTCGCCGTGTCGCTCATCTTCGTCTGGCGTTCTTTCTACGGCATGCGGATCGACACCCAGGCTGCCCACTGACGAGGACGGTTCCGTCCGCGTCGACGCCGAGCCACCGGCCCTTACCGGCCGGTGGCTCTTCGTTTTGGTGGGTGCAGGACTTGCTTCCCGACGTCAGCACGAGGATCGGTCTTGATAAGCTAGCCCCAAAACCAGGACCCACCTGGACAGCAAGTCTCGGTGCCGCCCCGCGGGCGGTGGAAAGGAGCGATATGTCTGCGTCCGACTCGCAGAGCTTCAAACCCTACGTGCCCGCCTCGGAGAGCCCGGCTGAGTTCACCCTCCGGGCGATCATCATGGGCGCCGTCTTCGGCCTGCTCTTCGGCGCCTCGACGGTGTACCTGGCGCTCAAGGCCGGGTTGACCGTCGCGGCCTCGATCCCCATCGCCGTGATGGCGATCTTCCTCTTCAAGCTGATGGGTGGCGGGACGATCCTCGAGAAGAACATCGTCCAGACCATCGGGTCAGCCGGCGAGTCGATCGCCGCCGGGGTCGCCTTCACCATCCCGGCCCTCATCTTCCTTTCCGGTGGCGTGAGCTACTTCAACTACTTCAACATCTTCGCCCTGGCCCTGGTCGGCGGCACCCTCGGAGTGTTGATGATGGTGCCCCTGCGCCGGGCCTTGATCGTCAAGGAGCACGGCTCCCTGCTCTACCCGGAGGGCACGGCCTGCGCCGAGGTGCTGGTCGCCGGGGAGAAGGGCGGCAACCTGGCCAAGAAGGTCTTCGTCGGCTTGGGAGTGGCCGCCGCCTACACCGCCGCGATGAAGATCTTCGGCCTGTGGAAGGAGCAGCCGGCCTTCGTCACCGGTCGCGACGCCGCCTTGCCGCGGGCCAACGTCAACTGCGACGTGACCACCGAATACCTCGGGGTCGGCTACATCATCGGACCGAAGATCGCCGGAGTCCTGGTGGCCGGGGGCATCCTTTCGCAGCTGGTGCTGGTGCCCTTGGTGGCGGTGATCGGCGATGCGCTGCCAATAGCTCTCAAGCCGGGGGTGGGGGACAAGCTGATCTCGGCGATGTCCCCCGGTGAGATCCGGGTCGGCTACGTGCGTTTCCTCGGTGCCGGAGCGGTAGCCGCGGCGGGCCTCATCACACTGATCAAGACCCTACCCACCATCGCCTCCGCCTTCCGCGAGGCGTTCAAGAGCATGCGCGACCTCAAGTCCGGTCAGGTCCCCAGCCGGACCGAGCGCGACATCCCGATCAGCTTCGTGGTCATCGGCTCGATCATCCTGGTCGGCGTCGTGGCCCTCCTGCCCCAGCTGCCCGGAACCGGTCTCGGCAAGCTCCTGATGGGAGTGCTGGTGGTGGTCTTCGGCTTCTTCTTCGTCACCGTCTCGTCCCGGGTGGTGGGCATCATCGGCTCGTCCTCGAACCCGATCTCGGGCATGACCATCGCCACCCTGATGGCCACCTGCCTGATCTTCGTGGCCCTCGGCTGGACGGGCGATGCCTACCAGGCCCTGGCGATCTGCGTCGGCGGCATGGTGTGCATCGCGGCCGCCAACGCCGGCAACACCTCGCAGGACCTGAAGACCGGCTACATCGTGGGGGCGACGCCCCTCTATCAGCAGCTCGGCCTGATCATCGGCGTGCTCGCCTCGGTCTTCGCCATCGGCTTCACCCTGAACCTGATCGACGGCGCCAAGGCGCTCAACCCCACGGTGCCCGGCCACGCGATCGGCTCGGATTATTTCCCGGCCCCCCAGGCGACGCTGATGGCGACGATCATCAAGGGCCTGCTGGCCCAGGACCTGCCCTGGGGCCTGGTCTTCGCGGGTATGGCGATCGCCGTGGTGGTCGAGCTGTGCGGCGTGCGCTCCCTGTCCTTCGCGGTGGGGCTCTATCTGCCCCTTTCCACCACGCTGCCGATCTTCATCGGCGGTGCGCTGCGCGGCCTGGTCGATCGCGCCAGCGGCGAGAGCGCCCACGGCGAGTCGGAGCTCTCTTCGGGGATGCTCTATGCCAGCGGCCTGGTGGCGGGAGGTACGCTCACCGGGCTGGTCACGGCTGCCCTCCAGGGCTGGGTGACCGGGACCCGACCGGACGGCACCGAGGTGTTCATGTACGACACCATCCGCCATGCCGTCGGGATCGAGGGATTCGAGCAGATCTTCGGCACTCCCGGTGCCGACCTGATCGGCATCGGCATGTTCGCGCTGCTGGCTTTCCTGCTGGTGAAGGCCGCGCGCGAGAAGCTCGCCTAGGACGGAAGGGCGGCCACGGGGGCCGCCCCTACGTCTGCTTGTTCGGTGTAGGGGCAGGCCCCTGTGCCTGCCCTGCTCTCCGGCGGTGGCGGATCACCTCCACCGCCGCCGGCAGCAGCGAGATGGCGATGATCGCCAGGATCACCAGCGAGAAGTTGTCCTTCACCACCGGCAGGTTGCCGAAGAAGTAGCCGGCCACGGTGCAGATCAGCACCCAGGCCGTGCCCCCGACGACGTTGTAGGCCATGAACTTGCCGTAGCTCATGCGGCCGAGGCCGGCCACGAAGGGGGCGAAGGTGCGCACGATGGGCACGAAGCGAGCGATGACGATGGTCTTCGCGCCGTAGCGCTCGTAGAACTCGTGGGTCTTGTCGATGTGCTTCTGCTGGACGAAGCGGGTGCCCACCAGCCGCTTGCCGAGAGCCGCCCCCACCCAGTAGTTGACCGAGTCCCCGAGGATCGCCGCCGCGGCCAGCAGCAGGATCACGGCCCAGAGATCGAGGCTGCCGCTCGCCGCGAAGGCGCCGCAGGCGAAGAGCAGAGAATCGCCCGGCAGGAAGGGCGTGACGACCAGGCCGGTCTCGCAGAAGACGATGAGGAAGAGGATCGCGTAGGTCGAGGTGCCGTACTGCGCAATCAGCTCCTGGAGATGCCGGTCGAGGTGCAGGAAGAAGTCGAGCGCTTGTTGGAGGAGCTCCATGGCGGGGGGGCCGAGATCGGCCGGCGGATGGTAGCACAGGGCTTCGCGGGCACTGCGCAAACACCCCCGGCGGGCTATGATGAGCCCCAAACCAACATCCCTCCATCGAGGAGGCAACGTGCCCAGTCCTCTCCCCGCTGGCCCCTACCGGATGCTCGAGCTCGGCGGCGGTGCCTCCGCCCCCTGGTACATGATCCCCTTCGACAAGGATGGGCGCTGCCTCGGCCCCAAGACCCGGGCCCATCTCGTCGAGGCTGCCGCCCAGGGCGGCTTCACTCACGTCTTCCTCTTCTCTCACGGCTGGAACAACGACTGGCCGACGGCCACCCAGCGTTACGAGGGCTTTTTCGAGGTCTTCGGCCGGGTGCGCCGCGAGGAAGGCCTGGCCGGGGACTACCGCCCTCTGCTGGTGGGCATCTCCTGGCCCTCGACGGCCCTGGTCTTGCCCTGGGAGAAGGGGCCGAAAATGGCCGTCCTATCCGGAGGTACGGCCGAGGAAGCAGCCGGGGAGGCCCTCGAGGAGATCGCCGAGGTGGCCACCCTGGTGCCGCCTCATCAGCGGGAGAGGTTCTACGAGCTGGCCTCCGCGGAGCGCCTGAACGAGGCGGAGCTCACCGACCTGGCGGGCATCCTGGCGCCGGTGCTGGCCCAGGGCAGCGACGAGGAAGGCGGCGGAGTGGCCCCCTCGGCGGAGGCCCTGCTCGACGCCTGGAGGGCGCTGCCCAAGGGGCCGGCTGCTGCCGGCGGTGAGGACGAGGAGGACGGCGACTTCGGGATGGTGGGAGGTGGCGGCGCGGCGCCCGAGGCGGCCGCCCTGTCCCTGCCCGATCCTCGCGGGGCGATCCGCGCCTTCACGGTGTGGCAGATGAAAGACCGCGCGGGGCGGGTGGGGGCGGCGGGCGTCGGGCCTCTGCTGCACGATCTGGTGGGCGCGGCTCCGGCCGCCCGCTTCCACCTGCTGGGCCACTCCTACGGCGCCAAGGTGGTGCTCTCGGCCCTGGCGGCTCAACCCATCCTCGCCGCCGGCAGCATCGAATCGGTGCTGCTCCTGCAACCGGCGATCAACGGCTGGGCGTTCGCGGCGGACGTGGCGGGGGAGGGTTTCCCGGGCGGCTACCGCAAGGTGTTGCCGATCGTCCGCCAGCCGATCTTCACCACCTTCAGCCGCCACGACGTGCCCCTCACCAAGGTGTTCCACCTCGCCGTGCGCCGTTCGAAGGACCTCGGCGAGGTGCAGCTGGCGGCCGGCGCCCCCAGCCGCTTCGCGGCGCTCGGCGGCTTCGGCCCCCAGGGCGGC
>JBIOYC010000073.1:0-11979 GCA_044869955.1 Thermoanaerobaculia bacterium
AAGCTCCTGGGCCGGCCGGCGGTCACCCTCAAATGGGCGATGAGCCTCGACGGGCGCATCGCCACGGTCGCGGGAGAGAGCCAGTGGCTGACCTCCGCGCGGGCCCGGCGCCATGCCTTGGTCCTGCGCGAGGAGCACGACGCCATCCTGGTCGGCAGCGGCACCGCCCTGGCGGACGATCCCCGTCTCACCCGGCGACTGGGCTTCGCCGCCCGCCCCCACCTGCGCGGGGTGCTCGACCGGCGACTGCGCCTGTCCGCCGCCGCACGGTTGTTCCGCGAGCCCGGGCCGGTGCTAGTTTTCACCGAGAACGACGACCGGCAGCGCCGCCGGCAGCTCGAGGAGGCCGGGGCCGAGGTAGTCTGCCTGCCGCAGGTGACGCCGGCGGCCGTGCTCGCAGTGTTGGCGCGGCGGGAGGTGGCCTCGGTGCTGCTCGAGGGAGGGGGGGAGGTGGCGGCGGCCTTCGCGGCGGCGGGCTGCTACGATCGGGTGGAAGCGCTCATCGCCCCGCTCCTCCTCGGCGGGCGCGAGGCCCCCGGTCCCCTTGGCGGGCCGGGTCTCGGTCCGCTGGCCGGGGCGCCACGGCTCGAGGCCACCGCGCTCCGGCGCCTGGGCCCCGACCTTCTCTTCACGGGATTTCGACCTGGATGTTTACCGGACTTGTACGCGAACGTGGCCGGGTGATCGCTGATCCGGCGCCCTCGGGTCAAGGTGGGACAAGCCTCAGCCTGAGGCATAGCAGAGAGCTGGGCTGTCGGCTCACGATCGGCGCCAGCCTCGCCGTCTCGGGAGTCTGCCTGACGGTCGTCGCCCAGGGGCCCGAGGTCTCGGAGCTGGAGCTGTCGTCGGAGACCCTGGCGCGCACCAACCTGGGAGAGCTGCACGCCGGCTCGGAGGTCAACCTGGAGCCGGCCCTGCTGGCCGGCGAGGCCCTCGGCGGGCATTGGGTGCAGGGGCACGTCGACGGCGTCCTGCGGGTGGTGGCTCGGCAGGACCTCGGCGAGCACCGGGTGCTCGGCGTCGAGCTTCCCGCCGAGTACCGCGCGCTGGTGGTGGAGAAGGGCTCGGTCACCCTCGACGGGGTGAGCCTGACGGTCGCCGCCCTCGCCGAGGACCGCTTCGAGGTCGCCCTCATTCCCCACACGTTGGCGGTGACCACCCTCGGCCGGTGGGTCCCCGGCGACCGCGTCAACTTCGAGCCGGACGTCCTCGCCAAGTACGTGCAGCGCGCCCTCGCCGTGTGGGGACCGACGGGGCCGCGATGAGCCGCCTTGCGTCCCTGCCGCCGGACCCGGGCCGCTTCTGGGTCCGCCATGCCCCCCGCGTCTGGCCAGGGCCGCCCGCTCAGCCCTGGACCGACCTGGCAAGGGCGCGCGTGGCCTTCGGGGAGGAGGGGCCTCTGCCCGACCTCCCCGACCCCCTCGACGATCTGCTCTATCTACCGCCGGTGGCCGCCGGCCAGCGCGAAGAGAGGGACCGACTGGCGGCGGCCCATGCCGCCCGCGGCACGCCCGTGCTGGTCCAGCTCCTGCCCGGCGAAGTCTGCCCCGTCGAGGGGGTGACGGCGGTCTACGACCCGACCGCCGCCCTGGTCGGGGGAGACGAGGCGGCCTTCGCCACCTTGCCCCCGGGAGCCGCCGTCGCCTGGCCCCTGGTGGCCGGGATCTCGGACGACCCGGCCCTCTGGGATCGCGCCCTCGCTGCTCTCGTCGCGGCGGGAGCGGCCGCCGTACAGCCCTTGGTGCCGTCCCTCTCGCCCACCGAGCGCCGCCGCCTGGCGGAGATCACCGACGAGAGCGCCTTCTTCGCCCTCTTCCATCGACCGACGCCCCCGGAGCGCAGCTTCGCCGTGGCGGCCGGCAGGTACGGCCTGACGGTGGTGCTGCCCCGACCCCTGCCGCGCGCGCCGCTCCAGGGAGAGGCCAACCGCCGACTGGCCGGAGACCTGCTCCTGGCCTCGGAGCTGTGGCTGGCCGTGGGCCGGCCGGTGGGGAGGGCCCTCGGCCTGGCACGGGCGGCCCGCTGGATCGACGCCTCGCCCTACGAGATTGCCGGCCTGGTGCGCGACGGCCACCTCGGCCTGGTGGCGGAGGTCGACCCTCTGAGCCGTGAGCTGATCGAGGCCTGGGTGAGAGAGGGCGCCAGCCCCCTCTCCGAGGAGCTGTTGGCGGAGTACCTCGCGCCCGCGGCGGGCTCCGACTAGCCGCGCTGGCGGGCGATCAGGTCGATCTCGACCAGGGCCCCCTTGGGCAGGGCCGCCACCTGGACCGTGGAGCGGGCCGGGCGGTGGCTGCCGAGCGCTTGGCCGTAGAGGGCGTTGAGGGTGGCGAAGTGGGCCAGGTCGGTGACGAAGATCGTGGCCTTGACCACGTCCTCGAAGGTGCAGCCGGCGGCGGCGAGGACGCCCTCGAGGTTGGCCAGCACCCGCTTGGCCTCGGCCTCGAAGCCCCCGGGTACCAGCTCCCCGGTGGTGGGGTCGAGGCCGACCTGGCCGGAGGTGAAGACCCAGCCGTCGAGGGAGACCGCCTGGGAGTAGGGGCCGATGGCGGCCGGGGCAAGGTCGGTGGTGAGTAGCTCCATGCTCAGAGGCTCCGTGTCGGGTCGGGCCGGTCAGTCGGCCGAGGCGTCGAGGACGCCGATGTAGGGGAGGTTGCGGTGCTTTTCGGCGAAGTCGAGGCCGTAGCCCACCACGAAGTGGTCCTCGATGCGGAAGCCCCGGTAGTCGATCGGCACGTCGATCTCACGCCGAGAGGCCTTGTCGAGCAGGGCGCAGAGCTTGACCGAGCGGGTGCCGCGAAACCGCAGCAGATCGAGCACGGTACGCAAGGTGTAGCCGGTATCGACGATGTCCTCGACCAGCAGCACGTCCGAGCCGCGCACCGGCAGGTCGACGTCCTTGAGGATGCGCACTTCGCCCGGGGTGGTCGAGCTGCCGTAGCTCGAGGTTTGCAGGAAATCCACCTTGAGCGGCACCGTGACCCGCTTCAGCAGGTCGGTCAGGAAGAAGACCGAGCCCTTGAGCACGCCGATGACGATCAGTCGGTCGCTCGCGGCGTAGTCGCGGGTGATCTCGGCGGCCATCTCCTCGACCCGGCGGGCGAGGTCCTCCTGGGAGATCAGCACAACGGGGGCGTTGGTTCCGTTTACCTCGGGCATTGCTTAGAATGACTCCTCCGCGAAAGACATCAGAACGTAAGGACTCGAAATCATGACGGTCCAGGAGCTCAGCAGCCAGCACCGGCGCTACGTCGACTTGTCGGACCGATTCCGCGCTGCCTGGGCCTTCCACCAGTTCATCGGCAGCCTCAACAAGGTCCTGCTCGACGGGCCCGAGCCTCGCTATCCGGTCGACTTCCAGAGCGTCTACTCCGCCCTGCGTGAGCTGTCCGGTCAGCTCACTGCCGCCCATTCGGCGCAGGTCCGCGAGCGACTGAATCAGCTCGAGCCCCAGGTCGAGCTGCTGGTCAAGACCTTGGTGCTGGAGGATAGCAAAGTCAGCCCGGCCTCCCTCCGGCAGTTCTTTTCGCGAGTCAAGAACACCAACGTCAAGGTCCTCTCCCAGCTCGCCAAGTTCTACGTCTACGCTTTCGACGACGAGAGCTGGACCGCCGATCGCGCCGACAAAGTGGACTTCCTGCTCACCCGCATCTCGCTCGACGCCGACGGCGGCGAGCAGGTGGACATCGGCTCCGACAGCCAGGCCGTGCGCAACCTGGTGAGCGGCCTGTGGAACCTGGTCGGGCGCACGCTCGAGCCGAAGGAGGTCGACCGGGTGCGCGGCGAGATCACCGGCATCCAGCGCGAGATCGCCGCCCTCGAGAGCCTCGACGAGCTCAACGAGAACCACGTCGTGACCCGCTACCGCGAGGTCAAGCACCAGCTGGGCCGGAGCTTCTTCCATCCCGAAGTGGTCACCGCGCTGCTCGAGACCAACCGGCGCCTGCGCGAGGCGATCCGCCGCCTCTACCACGTCGAGGAGCAGCGCATCCTCTCCGAGTTCCAGCGCGTCCTCGACCTCGAGCGCCAGGGTCCGGCGGATTTCGAGCTGGGCCTCGAGATCGCCGAGTTCCGGGGTGAGATCGACCGCTTCGAGGCCCAGCTGCAGCGCGACGAGCTGTCCCTGATCGATCTCAAGCGGCTGCGTGAGCGTACCCGCTCCCTGCTCGCGCGTCTGGACGGCCGGGCACGGGGCACCGGCGAGCCCGCTCCCGAGCTGCTGGCGGTCACCGAGCCGGTGGCGGCCTCCGAGCCCGAGACCCTGATCTCCGAGCCCTACCGCCAGCTCTTCGAGGCGCTCGAGAGCACCGGCGAGGACGAGCGGCCGGAGGCCATCGTGCTGCGCCCGGACCTCTTCAGCTTCCGGCTGGAAGTGCGCGAGGTGGAGGCCTTCCGGCGCCTCGCCGGGGCGACGCCGGACCCCGCCCGGGAGCGCTTCCTGCTCGAGGCGGCGGCCCTGAGGGTGCGCCTGAACGACCAGGTGACGGAGATCCGCAGCCTGCTCGACGAGTCGGCGGTCACCGGCGTGGCCCCGGTCTACACCGCCGGCCGTCGACTCTCCCGCCTGGCCGACCGCTTCCTCCGCCTCTTCGACCATCAGATCGAGCAGGCGATCCAGGCCAGCGACGCCACCGAGGCGCGGGAGCTCTACTGGCTCAAGATGCGGCTGATGCGCGACCACTCGGGCCACTGGCTGCTGGTCCACAAGCCCGCCCGCCAGCTGGGGGGGTAGACGCTTCCAACCAGGAAGGGGAGGGCCGGTCTTGCCATGGGCTCGACCGGCCAGGGGTCCCGAGCGAAGGTCGCCCTCCGGTCAGTGCGTCGCCGCGCTGCCGAGGCCCTCGGCGAGGTCCGCGGCGTTCTTGGCCGTGCCGAGGGTGAGGTTGTCCATCACCGCCCATAGCCAGTAGCGCCCGCCGCCCTCGGCGCGCAGGGCGCCGACCAGGATCTCGCCGCTGTTGGCCGCTTCGACCGGAGAGGCCACCTCCTCGCGGTCCTCGATGGCGACGCGGGGCGCCCGGGCGAGGGCCTCGCGCACGGCCTCGAGCCCGGGGTCGCCGTCGAAGCTCAGGTGCAGGCTGACGGCGACGCCGTGGAAGAAGCCACCCTGGAGGAGCACGACCGAGAGCTGGGGCGCGCGCTCGCCGAGCACGGCCCCGAGGGGAGCGCTGAGGTCCACCGCCGGCTCGGGGGGATAGAGGTTGAAGGCCAGCTGGCGACCGAAGATCGCCTGCGGGCGCTCCTGGCTGAAGGTGAGGATGGCGCGGGTCTGTTCGAAGAGCTCGTCCATGCCCTCCTCGCCGAAGACCGAGGCCGGCTGCATCACGGTGGCTGCCGCGGCCAGCAGGGGCAGGGGCGACAGGGCCCCGAGCAGCTGCGCCAGCAGCACCACCCCGGCGTGGGGCGAGACCAGCACGCTGCTGCCCGCCGCCGCCAAGGCGTTGACCCCCGCGACCACCGGCGGGCCGTCGGTGGGCAGCGCCTCGTTCGAGACGAGAATCGCCGTCACCCCCGTGGGCAGCTCGGCGAGCAAGGGTCGCCAGGCCGCGGCGGGGCCGAGCAGGAAGACCGTGTCCAGGTCTTCGAAGTCGCCAGGCTCCAGCCGGCGGACCATCGCCGCCGAGCCGTAGCTCTCGGTCAGGCGACCGATCTCTTCTTCGTCGGTGGCGAGCAGCTCGAGGTGCCCGAACAGACCCGGCCGGCGCTCGATCTCCTCGCGCAGCTCCTTGCCGATGAGGTTGGCGGGGTTGACGATGGCGATTCGGCGCACGCTCACTCTCCTCGAGGCTCGGCCGGGGGTAGGTCGGCGGATCGGTGGCGGAGCCGGCCCAACAGCCAGCCGAGGGGACCGGACGAGGTGTAGAGCACGGCGATGGTGAGAAAGACCACGGGCGGGTCGTAGGCGACCGTGAAGAGGATCGCCGCCAAGGGCAACAGCATGCGGTAGCTCTTGCGCTGGACCAGGTCGATCCGTTTGAAGCTGGTGTAGCGGAAGGTCGAGACCATCAGCACGCCGACCGTGATCAGGGCGAGGGCGAGCACCAGGTTGGAGGCGCGCAGCTCGCGGAAGCGGTCGGCCAGGAAGAGGATCGAGCAGATCGAGCCGGCGGCCGCCGGGATGGGCAGGCCGACGAAGTAGCGGGAGTCCACGACCTTGGTCTGGACGTTGAAGCGGGCCAGGCGCACCGCGCCGCAGACCAGGTAGAAGAGGGGAATCAGCCAGCCGACCCGGCCGAAGCCGGAGAGGCCCCAGCCGTAGGCGAGCAGGGCCGGCGCGGCGCCGAAGGTGAAGCAGTCGGCGAGGGAGTCGTATTCGCGGCCGAACTCGCTTTCGGTCTTGGTGATGCGGGCGAGGCGACCGTCGAAGGCATCGAGGATGCCGGCGATGAAGATCAGCACGGCGGCGGTGGCGAAGTGGCCATCGAGGCCCCGCACGATCGCCACGAAGCCGAGCAGGAGGTTGCCGGTGGTGAACAGGCTGGGCAGGAGGTAGGCGCCGCGGCGCAGGCGGCGCTCGACGGCGGCTGGGCGCAAGGGACCGGTCATGGCGCAGCCGCCATTCCGGCCGGCCGGGCGATGGGGGTTTCGCCGCAGCGCAGGCGGTCGCCCTTCTTGACCAGGATCTCGTAGCCGAGGGGCAGGACGACGTCGACCCGGGAGCCGAACTTGATCACCCCCATCAGGTCACCCCGCCGGGCCTGGTCTCCCTCGCGCAGGTAGCCGACGACCCGGCGCGCCAGCAGGCCGGCGATCTGGCGCACCCCCACGCGCACCCCGTCGCTGCCCTCGAAGACAGTCAGCTGCTGCTCGTTGACCCGTCCGGCGTCCTCGCGAAAGGCCGCCACCTTGGCGCCGCGGAAGAGCCGGCTGGCGACCACCCGACCGCTGTTGGGGGCGCGCTGGACGTGGACGTCGAAGACCGAGAGGAAGGTCACCACCCGGCGCCTGCGACCCGGCGCGACGTCCGGGTCCTCGACCTCGTCGACCACGGTGACCACGCCGTCGGCCGCGGCGAGGACGATCTCCTCCGGGCCACTGTAGCTCCGGCTCGGATTGCGGAAGAAGAGCAGGACGCCGAGGCCGAGGACGGCGACCACCCCGGCACCGACAGGCCGGCCGAAGAGGGCGAGGATCAGCGCGCCCAGGGCGAAGGGCAAGACGAAAGGCCAGCACTCCCGCGCGAAAGTCATCGCAGCGATCTTATCCTTCCGGAAGCTTCCGGTCGTGGGGCAGAAGGGCGCGGGCCACGGGCCGACAGCCCGCGGCCCGGTGGGGGCGTCAAACGACGGCCAGCCGGGATTCCTCGTGCTGACGCGCCAGGGCCGCCATGCGGTCCTTCAGGGCGAGCTTGTGGAGCTTGAGCTGCTTCTCCTCGACCTCGTCCTGCTCGGAAAACAACGACTTGACGTGGAGCTCCCCGAGCCGCCTCTCGCACTGCTGATGCTCGTCGTAGAGGCGGCGGAACTCCGGTTCGTTGTCGAGCAACTCCTCCCTGAGGGCTTCGAAACTCCGCATCTTTCGCTTCTCCTCTTCGAGATCGACCTGCCCGGAGCGAGCAGGTCGGGCACACCTCCGGCGAGTCCGGCCCCGGTCACCGCGAGGGGTGGGCCGAGGGCGTGACGAGGAGGTGAGGAAACGCATACGAGTCGATGACGGGAACCTACCACCGGCCCTCAGTTGATTCAACTGGCTGGATGCACCGCGGCCTATACTTTCCCGCCGTGAGCCCGGAGCCAACCCTCTTCGCCGGTGAGCTGTTGCTCGGCCTGGACACCGGCTCACCCCTCCTCTCCGTGGCCGCGGCCCGGCGGGCCGGGCCGGTGGCCGTGCGCTCCGGCGCCCAGCAGGCCTCCCGTTCGCTGACTCTGCTGATCGACGAGGTGCTCTCCGAGCTGGGCGTGTCGGTGCGCGACCTCGAGGGCATCGTGGCCCTGGCCGGGCCGGGAAGCTTCACCGGCCTACGCGTCGGTCTGGCTACGGCCCTCGGCCTGGCCGAGGCCCTCGGCCGGCCGGCGACCACGGTTCCCACCCTCCTGGCCCTCGCGGCCGCCGTGCCTGCCCGGCCGGGGGAGAGGGTGCTGGCCGCGGTGGACGCCCTGCGTGGCGAGTGGTTCGTGCAGGCCTTCGCGGCCGGCTCGGGGCCCACGATCGCGAGCCCGCCGGCGGCGCTGGGGCCGCCGGAGCGCGTACCCGCCGCCGCCCTGGAGGCGAGAGTCGCCGAGCATCGGGTCGGCTTCGGTCTGCCGGCGTTGCTCGGTGAGCGGGGAGGCGCGGTCTCGGAGCCGGGACCGCTGGCCCCCGTGGCCCTGCGCCTATGCTTCGAGGCGCCCCAGCTGTGGGACCCCCTGCTCCTCACGCGCCCCCTCTACCTGCGCGAGCCCCAGGTCACCCTGCCGGCAGGACGCTCCAACCCGTGAGCGCCCGGGGGGACCTCGAGGTTCGCCGGGCGGCCTGGGAGGACCTGCCCTTGCTGGCCGAGATCGAACGGGAGGCCTTCACCGATCCCTGGTCCGCTGCCGTCCTCGCCGCCGAGCTGCAGCACCCTTGCGCGCGGCTGTGGCTCGGCGGCTCTCCGGGGGCACCGCCGGCCGGCTACGCCGCCTTCCGCTGGACCGGCCCGGAGGGGGAGCTGCTGCGCCTGGCCACGGTGCCCGGGGAGCGCCGGCGTGGCCTCGCCTCGGCGCTGGTCGAGAGGGGGCTGGCCTTCCTCACCGCGCAGGAAGCCGAGGTCTGCCATCTCGAGGTGCGCGCGGACAACGTGCCGGCCATCGCCCTTTACGAGCGTTTCGGCTTCCGCAGCGTCGGCCGCCGAACGGGCTACTATCCGGGGGGAATCGATGCGCTGCTGATGACGGCGCCGCTCCTCGGTGCCGGCGGAATTGATCTAGACTTGGCCATAGATCACTAGAGCGCCTTTCCGCTCGCGGGAGTCACCACCATGTGCTGCCGACGAAGATGGCTCGCGGCCTTCCTCTTCTCGCCGGTCCTCGCTTCCTCCCCTCTCGCCGCCCTCGACTACGACCTCGTCTACGTCCGCCAGCCGCGCTACGGCGACGTCGACGAGACCATCTGGCCCGAGGTCTTTCACCCCGGCCGGCTCGATCCGGGCGCCGACCTGATGCTGCTGCATCCCGACGGCAGCGAGGAGGTGCTGGTGGCCGGCGGCGACGGCGGCGTCACCGACCCCTTCGTCTCCTTCGACGCAGCGTGGGTCTACTACAGCTACTTCCCGGACCTGCGCCCTCAGAGCCTGAACTACCAGCGAGGCTACCTGCCCTACGCCGGAACGGACGTCTACCGCATCCACGTCGCGAGCCGCCGCATCGAGAGGCTGACCTTCGGCGAGTTCACCCCCAACACCGGCGCGGGGAACTGGGACGAGTCGAACCCGGTCGATCCTGCCCCCGGCCTCAACCGCCTGGGCTACGGCATCCTCAACCTCGGCCCCTGCCCTCTGCCCGGCGGCAAGGTGGCTTTCGTCAGCAACCGCAACGGCTTCGACCTGCCCAAGGGCTTCACCAACCCCACGCTGCAGCTCTTCGTGATGGACGAGGACGGCGAGAACGTCACGCCGATCGCCCCGATGACCATCTCGAGCGCCCTCCATCCGACCATCCTCGCGGACGGCCGGCTGATCTTCAGCAGCCACGAGGACCAGGGCCTGCGGGACACCCGGCTGTGGGGGATCTGGTCGATCTGGCCGGACGGCCGGCATTGGGCGCCGGTGGTGAGCGCTTTTCGCAGCGGCCAGGCCTTCCACTTCATGACCCAGCTGTCGGGCGGTGACCTGGTGGTGGAGGACTACTACAACCTGAACAACAACGGCTTCGGTGCCCTCTACCGCCTGCCCCTGGCGCCGCCCCCCGGCCAGCCCCCCTTCCACAGCGCCTTCCCGGAGGAGAACCCGGCGATCGAGCGCACCGTCGGCGCCGGTTTCTCCTACCCCTTCCAGATGGCCTTCACCCCCCGCGGTCTGCACTCGATCGTCCCATTCACCCATGGCGACGACGAGGCGGCCCCGGAGGGTGCCGGCGGCGGGGCCAGGGTGGGCAAGCTCACGCACCCCTCGGGGGCACCGGGAGGCAACTTGCTGGTGGCCTGGACCCCCGGCCCGGCCAACGACCTCGACCGCCCCACGCCCTTGCCGCGTTACGACAGCGGCCTCTATCTGTTCCCCGGGGGCAGCCCGATCACCAGCCCCGGCCAGCTGGTCCTGATCAAGAACAGCCCCCTCTACAACGAGGCCTGGCCCCGGGCCCTGGTGCCCTACTCGGCCGTGCACGGCGTGCCGGCGCCGGCGGAGCTGCCCTGGCTGCCGAACGACGGCTCGGCTCACGCCCTGCTACCGGCGGGCACCCCCTTCGGCCTGATCGGCACCAGCTCCTTCTACAAGCGGGAGAGCTTCCCCGGCTGGGTGACCCCCTGGGCGGACAGCTTCGACGGCCTCGACGCCTTCAACACCTCGGAGAACGGCCAGAGTAGCAACTGGGACTGGCAGGGGAGCGACGCCGGCAAGTACAGCAACGCCGACCTCTGGGCCGTGCGGGTGGTGGCCCTGGAGCCCAACAGCCACCGCAGCTACGGCCCCCACGAGGGCCGCCACTTTCAAAGCCACGCCAGCGAGCGGCTGCACATCCTGGGGGAGATCCCCCTGCGCAAGACCGACGGGCAGGGCCAGCCCCTGCTCGACCCCGAGGGCAACCCGGACACCAGCTTCCTGGTCAAGGTCCCGGCGGACACGCCGATCACCTTCCAGACCCTGGACAGCCGGGGCTTGGTCCTCAACGTGGCCCAGACCTGGCACCAGGTGCGGCCCGGCGAGCTGCGCGCCGACTGCGGCGGCTGCCACGCCCACAGCCAGCAGCCCCTGGCCTTCGAGCAGACCGCCGCGGCTCAGCCGGGCTACAGCGTCTTCGACCTCTCGCGGGATACGCCGCTGATCTCGGCCGACGGCCAGGGCCAGCCGACCCTGGTGGTCTCTCACGTACCGCTGGTGGACGTGGAGTTCTACCGCGACGTCCGGCCCCTGTTGCAGCGCAGCTGCGTCTCCTGCCACACGGCCACCAACCCCACGCCTCCCGGCAATCTGGTGTTGGACGACCTGTCCTTGAACGGCGAGGGGCTGCCCGGGGACTACCGGCGCCTGGCCGCGGACGAGGGAGCCCAGTACGGCCATCCGCCGGTGATCGTCAACGGCACCTGGCGGCAGTCCAACGCCAGCCGCTACGTGCGGAGATTCCAGAGCCGGCGCAGCCTGTTGGTGTGGAAGGTCTTCGGTGAGCGCCTGGACGGCTGGACCAACGCCGACCATCCCACCGAGAGCGTGCCCGGCAATCCGGCGACGCTACCGCCCGGGGCCGAGCCCAATGAGGCGGATCTGGACTTCACCGGCACCCGCATGCCGCCGCCCGGCAGCCCCGCGCCGCCCCTCTCGGAGGACGAGAAGCGCACCTTCGCCCGCTGGGTCGACCTCGGCTGCCCGATCGACACCGCCACCGGCACCTCGAACGCCGGCTTTGGCTGGTTCCTCGACGACCTGAAGCCGACCCTGACCGTGAGCCTGCCCCGGCCCGGCTACGACCCGACACCGCTGACCGAATTCCGGATCGGCCTGGCGGACGCGCACAGCGGCATCGACCTCGCGACCCTCTCGGTCAAGGCGGACTTCCCCCTCCGCGGCCGGCCCGCGAACGCCGAGCTGGCGGATCTGGTGACCCCGGCGGGAGACGGCATCTACGCCCTCGACCTCCAGGGGACCCTGCCCCCGGTCTGGCGGCGGCACGTAAGGGTCTCGATCGAGGACCAGCAGGGCAACGTCACCAGGGTCGACCGCCTGTTCTCCACCCGCCTCTCGGCTCCGTTGTTCGCCGACGGTTTCGAGAGCGGGGATCTGTCGGCTTGGGGCTTGGCGGTGCCGTAGGACTGTCCGATCCCCTCTCCCCCAGCTAGGGGGGAGAGGGTTAGGGTGAGGGGGTCTTCGCT
>JBIOYC010000074.1:0-84279 GCA_044869955.1 Thermoanaerobaculia bacterium
GGATCACACAGATCCGCCAGTCCCGAGCCCACGCCTGCTCTCCCCGATTGGAGACGAAGGCGACCCGGGATCCGTCGGGAGAGAAGAGGGCTCCGGTGTCCATGCCCTCGGCCCGCACCAGGGGCACGACCTCGCCGCCGGCGGCCGGCACGATGGAGAGATCCGAACTCCGCCACTCGAAGATCCGAGGCGTGGGGTGGTGAGAGAACACCAGGCGACGGCCGTCCGGGGCCCAGTCGAAACGATCGACCTCGAAGGCGCCGGAGGTCAGCCGCACCGGCACGGGGGGGCCGGCCTCGGCGCCGGCCACGGCCACCTTCCACAGGTGCTGGAAGCGCCAGTCACGATCGACCAGGTGGGGGTCGGCCTTGGCCTTGGCGGCGGCTTCCTGCTCGGGGGTCTGGGGGTCCTTGCTGAGGAAGGCGATCTCGGAGCCGTCTGGGGACCAGCGGAAGGCCGACACGCCCTCCTTCGTCTCGGTCAACCGATAGGCCTCGCCGCCGGCCATGGGCAGCAGCCACAGGTTAGGAGCGGTGTCGCCGCGGTCCGAGAGGAAGGCGAGGGTGCGGCCGTCCGGCGAGAAGGCCGGGCTCCAGGCGCCGGATTTGCCACGGGTCAGGGGCTGGCTCGCCGAGCCGTCGGCCCGGGCCAGCCAGATCTGCGTCACCAGCTCGCTCTCCTCCGGCCCGATCCGCGCCTCGGTCACTTGGAAGGCCACGCGACCATCCCCTGCGATGGCCGGTCCGTCGACGAAGCGCTGGCGGAAGAGCTCCTGCACTTGAGCCAGCTCGGCGGCGCCCGCCCTGCAAGGAACCAACGAGAGGAGCGCCAGCAAGCTGAGCAGAGTGAGATTCCTTTTCTCCATCGCGACTCTCTCCCTGATCAGTCATTCCCGCGCAAGCGGGAATCCATCTTGGTTTCGATTCCCCCCATCTTCGGATGGATCCCCGCTTCCGCGGGGATGACGGATGGGAGGGATCTGGTTCTTCGAAGGCCTTCCCCTACAGCACCCAGGCGTAGCCGATCTTCAGGAACAGCGTGCGGTCCTTTCGTGCGAGATCGATCTCTTCGTCCCCCAAAGCGCTGTCCGAATAGCCCAGGAAGAAAACGGTCTGGGGGTTGAGCTTGTAGGAAAAGAGCAATTGGGAGAACAGGGTCTCGGTCTTGGCGTCCACCTCGTCGTCGTAGAGCGAGGGGTCGCGATCGATGTCGGTGTACTGGAAAACCGCCCGCAGGAAAGTGCGCAGGTTGAACTGATAGGTCAGCCGTAGCTCGCTCAGGTTGGCCGTGAACAGCCGCCCGGCCTCGACGTCCAGACGGCGGAAGGTGTGCACCAGTTGGGTGCGCAGCCGGCGGCCGAAGTTGTAGGTGATGCCGGGACGGAGAGTGACCTGGTCGCCGGCCTGGACGTTGGCGAAGTCCACCGCGTCGCCGCCGCTGGCATCGATCCAGACGTAGAGGTCGGCGATCGGTCTCATCTCGAGGTAGCTGTAGGCCGCGACCTGATCGAACGCGACTCCCTGGAAGACCCGCGTTCGAACCAGGCCGCCGAACAAGACGAAGGACTGCCGAGGCCCGGAGCCTTCGACGTTCAATTCGACCTCGCGCTCGAGCAAGTTGCCGGCGTCGTCCTCGCGGTAGTCGTAGTCACCACCGAGCTCGATCCGGCTCCAGAAATCCTCCGGATCCCCGATCCAGTTGCGGCGCAGGCCCGCGAGGTAGAAGTCGTAGTCGACCTGGGGGAGGAAGCCCATGTCCGCGCGGAAGTCCCGGCCGACGTGCTCGTAGCGCGCGTAGGCTTCCCAGTCGCGGCTGTCGTGGGAGTAGCTGAGATGGCCGGCCCAGTCCTCGAAGTCCCCATGGGGTTGGCCGAGCTCACGGGCGAAGCTCTCGGGGTACTGGGTGGTCGAGCCCAGGAACTGGACGTTGAAAGTATCGACGTCGGTGGGTCGGAGCACGCCGTCGAAGCCCGCCACCGAGTTCTGGTAGGAGCCGCCGGAGCGGTCCGTGGCCAGCAGGCCGATCGCCGATGTCTTGCCGAGGTCGCGGCGGTAGCGGGCCACCAGGTCAGTCGACACCAGGTCGAGCGTCGCCGCCTCGGAGGACTCCTTGCCCGGGATCAAGAGATTGGTCACGGCGTCCTCGGCGGCGAACAGACCGATGGCGTTCTTCCCTACCTTGCCCGAGAGCTTCACGCCCCATTCGGGATCGGCGACGTTGCGGGTGAAGACCGCCGAGAGGCGGGTCGAGAAGAAGTCGGCGCCCTCCTGGAAGAAGGGTCGACGCTCGGGAAAGAAGAGGGCGAACTGCTCGTTGACGGAGAGTTGCGCGGAGTCGGCCTCGACCTGGGAGAAGTCCGGGTTGAGGGTCAGGTTCAGGTTGAGGTTGGGCGTGATGCCCCAGCGAGCGGAGATGCCCACTTCCGACTCCGTTCCCTGGGAGCTGAAACCGCCGGAGGGAAAGCCCTCCCGCTCCTCCGTGCGGCTGGCGGTGACCGTCGGGGTGAGCTCGACGTTGCGCCCCGCCTCGACCGCACCGAAGCCCTCGAGCTTGCTGATCTGGCAGAGGTGACAGGAGATGTTGCGGTCACGGCTCTGCGACGCGATGCGGTGGCGGCGGTCCCGAGGGTAGAAGCGCAGCGCCTCGAAGCCCCAGGTCTGGGTCTCCTCGGACTCACGGAAGCGCAGCGAAGAGAAGGGGATCGCCATCTCCACCGTGTAGCCGGTCGGGCTCACTTGCCCCGCCGACTCCCACAAGGCGTCCCAGGAGTCGTCGTCGCTGTCGGAGAGGTCGTCGAGGAAGACGTCCAGCTGCACGCCCAGGGGGTTGACGAAGAACTGGAAGGCCCGGCGCTCGTCATTGAAGGGGTCGAGGGTGATGCCGACGAGGTCGTCGTCCCACGCCGTGTCGCGGTCCGCGAAGCGGGCGCGGATGGCCGCGGGGTCGGGATCGAGTGCACGGAAGGCCACGTAGAAGTGGCGTTCGTCATAGGTGACGAAGCACTCGGTGGCGACCGGTGGGGGCACGTTCTCGCCCGGATCGGTCTCGTGCGTCAGGGGCACCACCGCCGCCCGCTGCCAGGCCGGCTCGTCCAGCTGACCGTCGATCTGGATGGGCGACGCGGCGGGTGCCACGCGATGGCTCGGGGCAGCGGCAGCAGGGAGGGCGAGAGGGAGGAGGACGCCGACGAGGGCGCCGGATGGCAGCAGCAGCTTCAAGCGATGGGCCTCCGGGGAAAGCCGCGGCGGTCGATGCCGCCGCGGCCACTGCTTATACGCAGGAGGCCCCGGAGAGGTTAAGCGGTTCCTACTTCTGGAGTCCGGTCTCGAGATTGATCGCGATCTTGACCTCTTCACCGAGGATGAAGCCGCCCGCGTCGAGGGCCTTGTTCCAGTTGATCCCGTAGTCCTTGCGGTTGAGACTAGCGGCCGTCTCGAAGCCGGCCTTGGTGTTGCCCCAGGGATCGGCGACCTTGCCCAGGAAGGTGACCTTGAGGGTGATCGGCTTGGTCACGCCGTGCATGGTGAAGTCGCCCATGACCTCGTAGGCGCTCGCACTGGTCTTCTTGATGCTGGTGCTCTTGAAGGTGATGGTGGGGAACTTCTCGACGTCGAAGAAGTCCGGAGTGCGCAGGTGCTTGTCGCGGTCGGCGTTGAAAGTGTTGATGCTGGCCGCCTGGATGGTGAATTCGACCGAGGAGCTCTCCGGCTTCTCGGCGTCCATCTTGATCACGCCGTTGTAGTCGTCGAATTGACCGCGGACGTTGGTGACCAGGTGGCGGATCTGGAACGACACTTCGGAGTGGGCCTTGTCGATCGAGTAGGTCTCGACGGCAGCGAAGGCCGGCAGCGTCGCCACGAAGGCGACCAGGAGGGGGAGAGCGAGCTTACGCATCATTTCTGTCTCCTTGTCGAATCTTGTCCAGCAATTGGATCAGCTGCCGCTGCTCCGCGGCAGAGAGGGTGGCGAGAAGAGACTCATCGGCGCGGTCGACGGGGTCGTCGAGGCTCGCGAGCAGCGCCAGACCCGAGGGCTCGATCCAGCAGAGCACCTGGCGGCGATCCTGGCGGCAGCGCTCGCGGCGCACCAGGGCTTTGGCTTCGAGTCGGTCGAGGAGGCGGGTGATGCCAGGAGTTCCCTCGATCATGCGGTGGGCGATCTCGAGGGTGGGCAGGCCCTCGCCGCCGGCACCGCGGAGGATGCGCAGGACGTTGTATTGCTGGAGGGTAATGCCGGCCGACTCGACCACGCAGGCAAGGGCACGGCGAATGCGTTCCGTGGTGCACAGGAGGGCGATCAGGGCTTCCTGGCTGGGCGAGCGGAAGGGCCGGTTCTGACGGATCTCCCGCGCAACCCAGCTCGCGGGCATCGGTTCCTCCGGTGGGTGGTGCTTTGCCATACGGGCAATAGGTTATCCGGCATTAGTTGACCTGTCAAGTGTCCGTTGCTGGAAGGCTGGGACCCGCCCACGCTCGATGCTCCACGCACCGAGCGTGGGCTCCCGGTTACGGCACCATCAGCGACCAGGCTGAGGTGTCACCGGTCTCGAAGCCGTCGGCGAACAGCTCTTGCTCTCCCAAGAGCTGGCCGAAGACCTCGATCTCGTCCTCGGCGAGCCCGCCCACGTCGTCGCTGCCGTGCCAGATCACCAGGTACTGGGCGCGTTGCGAGTCGTAGGCGACCTCGGGCAAGTTGGCGAAGAACTGGATCTCCCCGGTGCTGCCCATATCGCTCAGCCGGAAGTCGTTGTCGCCGACCTCGGCGCCGGTCGAAGCGACGAGGCGCTGGCCGAAGGCCTCGAATTTGTCGTTCTGGAGGCCGCCCACCTCGTCGTCGCCGCGCCAGGTCACCAGGTACTCACCGAGCGCGGCGCCAAAGGCCACGGAGGGAGAGGCGGCAAAGTAGTTGAGGTTTCCTGTGCTGCCCATGTCGCTCACCCGGAAGTCGTTCGCTCCTGTTTCGGCGCCGGTCGAAGCGAGGAGCCGCTGGCCGAAGATCTCGATCTCGTTGTCGATGAGTCCGCCGACGTTGTCGTCGCCTTGCCACACCACCAGGTACTGCCCGAGGCCGGCGGCATAGGCCACCGCGGGCCTGGACGCCCCGTAGTTGGTATTCCCGGAGCCGCCCAGGTCGCTGATGCGGAAGTCGTTGGCGCCTTGGGCGGCACCGGTCGCCGCGTCGAGCCGCTGGCCGAAGATTTCGAGCTCTTGGGCGACAAGCCCGCCGACATTGTCGCTGCCGGACCAGACCACCAGGTACTCGTCGTCGCCGCTGTTGTAGGCCACTGCGGGGAAGCGGGCGCTGTAAACGACGCTGCCCGTTCCACCGGCGTCGCTGATCCGGAAGTCGTTGACCCCAACCTCGATGCCGGTTGTGGCGTCGAGGATCTGACCGAAGATCTCGTTCTCGTCGTCGACTAGCCCGCCGACATTGTCGTCGCCCCACCACACCACCAGGCACTCGTCCGTGGCACCGCTGCACGCGACGTCGGGGTCGGCAGTGTCGAAGTTCGGGTTGCCGAGCGGGCCGGCGTCGCTCATCGGCACGACCCAGGAGGTCGCGCCGGTCACGGGATCGACGTCGAAGGCGACGATCTCGTACTCGTTCGCCTCCTGGCCCGGGAACACGGCGTCGAGCGAGGCGACGACCACGAACCGATCGGCGGCGGCGGAATAGGCGACCGCCGGATTGCCCGGGCAGAACCCGTCCAAGCATGGCTGCGACGGCAGCGGTGCGATCTCCCCGCCTACCGTCTGGCCCGACGACCCGGCGAGCAGCCGGGCCACGATCCGACCCTCGTCGTCGACGGCCGAAACCTCGTGCCAGACCGCCAGGTAGACGTCGTGCGCCGGGCTGTAGGCCACGGCCGGGTCTCGGTCGTCGAGCTCGGGGTCCCCGAAGCTCACCCGGAAGTCGTTCGACCCGATCTCGCCAAAGTCGGCCGAGGCCGGGACGGCCAGGCTCGCCGCCAAGGCCAGCATCAGGACGGCGAAGGTGAGCCTCGCCCTTCGATCTCGCACGGTTCGGCTCATGGTAGTGGGGCTCCTGGCTCGGTCAGCGACCAGGCTGAGGTGTCACCGGTCTCAAAGCCGTCGGCGAACAGCTCCTGCTCTCCCAGGCGCTGGCCGAAGACCTCCCACACCTCGTCCCCAAGCCCGTCCCCGTCGTCGTCGCCATACCAAACCACCAGAACCTCGGCGCGGTTCGAGTTGTAGGCGACCTTCGGCAGGAAGGCGCCGAAGGGATTCTCCCCGGTGCCCCCCATATCGCTCACCCGGAAGTCGTTCGCCCCCGTTTCGGCGCCGATCGAAGCGACGAGGCGCTGGGCGAAGATCTCGTACTCGTTGTTCTGGAGGCCGCCGACATCGTCGTCTCCCAACCAGGTCACCAGGTACTCACCGAGGGCGGCAGCAAAGGCCACGGAGGGAGAGAGGGCACCGTAGTTGGCGCCTCCGGTGCCCCCCATATCGCTCACCCGGAAGTCGTTCGCTCCCGTTTCGGCACCGGTCGAAGCGACGAGGCGCTGGCCGAAGATCTCGAGCTCGTTGAGCTGGAGACCGCCGACGTCGTCGGCGCCGGACCAGACCACCAGGTACTGGCCGATGCTGTTGGCATAGGCCACTGCGGGCGTCAAGGCGTCGTAGGCGCCGGCGCCGGTGCCGCCCATGTCGCTGATGCGGAAGTCGTTGACGCCCTGGGCGGTTCCGGTCGCGGCGTTGAGGCGCTGGCCGAAGATCTCGAACTCGTTGGCGACGAGCCCGCCGACGTTGTCGTCGCCCTGCCAGACCACCAGGTACTCGTTGTCGCCGCCGTTGTAGGCGAGCGCGGGGGCGCGGGCGCTGAACGTGGCGATGCCCGTGCCCCCGGCATCGCTGATGCGGAAGTCGTTGGCGCCCACCGCGGCGCCGGTCGTGGCGTCGAAGCGCTGGCCGAAGATCTCGTACTCGTTGTCGACGAGCCCGCTGACGTTGTCGTCACCGCTCCACACCACCAGGCACTCCTCGGTGGTACTGCTGCACGCGACGGCGGGGCTGAAAGCGCCGTAGGTCGCATTGCCGAGCCCACCGGCGTCGCTCATTAGAAAGCCCCAGGAGCTGGCCCCGGTCGCGGGATCGACGTCGAAAGCGACGACTTCGAGCTCGTTCGACACCTGGCCCGGGAAGAGGGCGTGGGCCGCGGCGACGACCACAAACCGATCCGCGGCGACGGAATAGGCGACCGCCGGATCAAAGAAACACTCCCCGACCAGGCACGGCTGCCCGGGCAGCGGCTCGATGACCACGCCGATTGGCTGACCCGACGCTCCGGACAGCAGGCGGGCCTCGACCTGGCCCCCGCTGCCGGATAGGCCCCTCTGCCAGACCACCAGATAGACGTCGTGTAGCGGGCTGTAGGCGACGGCCGGGAGCACGTCCAGAGTCGACGCGGGCCCAAAGCTCACGCGGAAGTCGTTCGGCCCGATCTCGCCGAATTCGGCCGCGGCCGGGAGGGCCAGGCTCGCCGCCAAGGCGACTTTGAGGACGGTGAGGGCGACACGGGCAGGCGCTGCCGGGGCTCTCGGATTCATCGACTCCTCCTGGACTATGCTTAACGACAAACACGCCCGGGATCCGACATCCGCTGTCAGCCCGGCCCGAGACCGAGCTCGACGCATGGCCTCCGACCCTGCCTCGCCGCCCTTTGGCCCCCCGCTCGCCACCGGCGGCGCCCTGCGGGGCCCGCTGTGGGAGGAGCTGGTGGAAAGGCTGGAACAGGTCGAGGGACTCGCCACCGGCGCGGCGGTGGGCCCCTACCGCGTCGTGCGGGAGCTCGGGCGCGGCGGCATGGCGGTGGTCTATCTCGCCGAGCGCGCGGACGGCCTCTTCGAGCAGCGCGTGGCGCTCAAGGTGATGCAGCGCGGCGGAGCCTCCGCCGAGCTGGTGCGGCGCTTCGAGCAGGAGCGACGCATCCTCGCTTCCCTCTCCCATCCCGCGATCGCCCGCCTGCTCGACGCCGGGGTGACGGCGGACGGCCGTCCATACTTCGCCATGGAGTACGTCGAAGGCGAACCGATCGACCAGCACTGCGATGCCCGGCGGCTCGGCATCGACGAGCGGCTGCGGCTCTTCGCCGTGGTCGCGCAGGCGGTGCGGGCGGCGCACCGCGGCCTGGTAGTGCACCGCGACCTCAAGCCTTCCAACGTGCTGGTGAGCAAGGAGGGTGGGGTCAAACTGCTCGATTTCGGCATCGCCAAGCCGCTCGACAGCGAGACCGCCGCCGGCTCGACGGCGCTCACCCGCGCCCCGCTGCGGATGCTGACCCCGGAATACGCAAGCCCGGAGCAGATCCGCGGTGAGCCCATCACTACCGCCACGGATGTCTATCAGCTCGGCCTCCTGCTCTACGAGCTCGCGGCCGGCCGGCCCGCGCTCGCGGTCGAGGGGCGAGCGCCGGCCGAGCTCGAGCGAGTGATCTGCGAGGTCGAGCCGAGAGCGCCGAGCGCGGCGCTGCGCGAGCCGGTGCGTGGCGGGACACAGGAGGGCGGGGCGACCGCCGAGCGGGCGCCGGCGCAGGTCGCGGCGGCTCGGGGGACCACTCCGGAGGCGCTACGCAAAGACCTGGCGGGAGACCTCGACGCCATCGTGCTCACCGCGCTGGCCAAGGAGCCGATGCGGCGCTACGCCTCGGCCGGCGAGCTCATGGAGGACCTGGCGCGTTATGCGGACGGACGCCCCGTCCTCGCCCGGCGGCCGGCGCTCGGCTACCGCGCCGGCAAGTTCCTGCGCCGGCACCGTTTGGCGGTGGCCGCCGTCGGCCTGCTGGTGGCCTCGATCGCAGCTGGGGTCTCGGCCACCGCCTGGCAGGCGATCCGCGCCCGGCGCGCTGCGGCTGACGCCGAGACAGTCGCCCGCTACTTGGTCGAGCTCTTCGATCTCGCCAGCCCTCTCCGACCCCAGGGCGACGCGGTCACCGCCCGCGAGTTGTTGGACCGCGGCGCCCAGCGCCTCGACACCGAGCTCGTCGGTCAGCCCGCGCTCCAGGCCAGGCTCCGGGCGGTGCTGGGGCGGGTCTACGCCAGCCTCGGCCTCTACGAGCCGGCGGCGGCGCAGCTCGCGACCGCTGTCGCCTTCCATCGGCAGGACGGCGGCGATCCGCGGGAGCTCAGCCGTGTGCTCTCCAACCTCGCGGGCGTCAGGATCAGCCAGGGTGCCTACCAGGACGCGGCGGCGCTGGCTCGCGAGAGCCTCGCCCTCGAGCGCCGGCTCTACGGCGAGCAGCACGAGGAGACCGCAACCACGCTGCGCCGCCTGGGCCTGGCGCTCAAGGAGATGGGAGAGCTCACGGAGGCCGAAGGATTCGTGCGGGAGTCGGTCGCGATGCGGCGTCGCCTGTTCCGGGAGCCGGATGCCGCCCTGGTGGAGAGCGTCAATCAACTCGCGACACTGCTCCACGAGCGCGGGGAGTACGACGCAGCCGAGGCGCTCTTTCGCGAGAACCTGGAGATCGCACGAGCGCTCCCCGGCGATCGCTACCCTGGCCTGCCGTCGGCGATGGCCAGCCTGGCGGCGGTGCTGGGCACGAAAGGCGATCTGACGGCCGCCGAGTCACTGCTCCGCGAGGCGCTCGGTCTGTGGCGGGAGAGGCTGGGCAACGACCATCCGGACCTCGCCCTCTACCTGCGCAGCCTGGCGACGACGGTGCGCCGCAGGGGAAGGCACGAGGAGGCCGCGGCGCTCTACCACGAGGTGTTGCGCATCCAGCGTCTTGCCCACGGCACCGAGCACCACGAAGTGGCGAAGACCACCTACGACCTCGCGGCGCTGCTCCACGAGGAGGGCCATCTGGCCGCGGCCGAACCCCTCTACCGCCAGTGCGTCGCCATGCTGGAGAAGCTGGTGGGGCCGCAGCATCCTCACTACGCGCGGGCGCTCGCCGGCCTGGCGCGGCTCGAGCTCGACTCCGGGCGAAGCGCCGAGGCCGAGCGGCTCTTCCGTCAGGCCCTCACGGTCCTCGAGAGCAAGCTGCCGCCTGCCCACCCCTTCACCGTCACGGCCCGGAAAGGACTGGACCGCGCCATCGCCGCCCGGCAGCAGGAGCTGTGATGGCCGCGACCGAGGTCAACGAGCTGCTCCGCGCCCACCGCCGGGGCGACGCCGAGGCTTTCTCAAAGCTCGTCCGCCTGGTCTACCCCGACCTCAAGCGCCTCGCCCACCGCCAGCTCTCCCGTCTCAAGCCCGGCGACACCTTTGCCACCACCGGCCTGGTGCACGAGGCCTACCTGAAGCTGGTCGACCAGACACGGGCCGACTGGCAGGACCACGGCCACTTCCTGGCGGTGTCCGCGCGGGCGATGCGACAGGTGCTGATCGACTACGCCCGGGGCCGCTCACGCGACAAGCGGGGCGGCGGCGAGCGGCCGGGAACCCTCGACGGCCGCGAGGTCGCGGTGGCCGCCGAGGTCGAGCACCTGCTCGCCCTGGAGCAGGCGCTCGAGCGGCTGGCCGCCGTCGAGCCGCGGTTGGCTCAGGTCGTCGAGTGTCGTTACTTCGGCGGCTACACCGAGGAGGAAACCGCCGCGGCGCTTGGAGTCTCCACCCGCACCGTGGAGCGCGACTGGATCAGGGCCAGGGCATTGCTGCGGGAGGCGATCGGCGGAGGCTCAGCGCCGGTCTGAGGATCTGAGCGTCTCCACTGTGCAAAACGAGCTGCTGGAGGGGCTGTTGCCGTTTGGGAGAACACACTTCTGCAGACCTCGAGAACCATCCCGTGATGGGCCTGGTACATCCCTGTGACAGAGGGGGTTGGGGGGTTGGCGAGCAGGCAGGCAGCGGGGGGCCTAAGCCCCCCAGCCTTCCTAGTCCGAGATTTCCTTCAGGCTCTTCAGGGGGCGGATGCGCACGGCTTTGCGGGCGGGCTTGGCCGGGATGAGCATCTCCTTGCCGGTGAAGGGGTTGACGCCCTTCTTGGCCTTGGTCGCGGCGCGCTTGACGACGCGGACCTTGAGCAGGCCCGGCAGGGTGAAGGTGCCGGCGCCGCGGCTCTTGAGATGACGGTGGACGACGTCGGTGAGGCAGTCGAAGACCTTGGTGACGTCCTTCTTGGCGATGCCGGTGTCCTCGGCGATCGCGGCGAAGAGCTGGGCCTTGGTGTAGGCGTCCTTGATCGCCGCGCCGGCGCGCTTGGCAGCCGGGGCCGCCTTCGGCGCCGCCTTGGGGGCGGCCTTGGCCGTCTTGGCGGCCTTCGCAGGAGCCTTGGCCGCTGCCTTGGTGGTCTTGCCAGCCATTCTCTCTCTCCTCTTTGTGGATGGTGCCCCTGTCGATTGGGGCGGTAAATGCCGCCATTCTAGACCAGGGACGAGAGAAACTTCAAGAAAAAGCGCCCTTCGCGCGTCAGTCGACGTGTTTGGCAGGGCTTCTACCGAGGAAGCGCAGTGGCTGGAGCGAAAGAGGCTCGTTCTCCGCCCTTTTCCCACCAGAGGAAGCGAACTCCCAGGAGCTCTCCGGCCGGGTAGTTGCGGAAGCCGGCGAGCCTCGCGTCCATCACGGCGACGTTGTGCTTGGTGAAGAGGCTGAGGTAGGGCAGGTCGCGGGCGAGGATCTCCTGCACCTCGAGGTAGAGGGGGCGGCGTGCGACGCGCTCGGGCAGCGAGGCGCCGAGGTCGAGACGCCGGTCGACCTCGGGGTTCCGGTAGCGCCCGCGGTTCTGTCCCCGGGGCGGGATGCTGTCCGAATGCAGGACCAGGCGGTAGAGGTTGGGATCGTGGATCGCCGTGCGGACCAGGCTGAAGAGCTGGAAGTTGCCGCGGGAGATGTCGCTGTAGAAGGTCGCGAACTCGTGGCTGCGCACCTCGAGGGCGATGCCCGCCTCGGCGGCCATCTGCTGGATCACCTGGGCCTGCAGGACGTACATCTCCGCGGTGGAGGTCTTGAAGGTGAGGGTGAGCCGGGGTCGGGGCCCGGGGCCGTCGGGGTCCGGGTAGCCGGCCTCGTCGAGCAGCCGCGCGGCGGCCGTGGGGTCGTGGGGGATCCGCGGCAACGCTCCGTGCCGTGCCCAGGAATCGGGCGGCATCATGGTCTCGGTGACCACCCCCAGCCCGCGCCAGAGGGTCGCGACCAGCGCCTCCCGATCGATTGCCAGGGCGAGGGCCCGCCGAACCCGCACGTCCGAGAGGATCGGATCCTCGAGGTTGAAGCCCAGATAGGCGTAGTTGCCGCCCGGGTCGGCGGCGACTCGGAAGCGGGGATCGGCCTGGAAGCGGGGCACCAGGTCCGGCGGCAGGTCGTTGATCACCAGATGGACCGAGCCCTTGAGCAGCTCGAGGGCGCGCACGGTGGAGTCCGGCACCACCTTGAGCTCGACCGAGCGGATCGCCGGTGGCGGGCGGTGGCCCCCGTCGAAGGCCTCGAGCAGCACCCGCTCCGGGCTCGTCGCCACCACCCGGTAGGACCCGCAGCCGACCGGGCTCGCGTTCATCTCGGCGGGGGTGGTCCCCTTCGGCAGGATGCCGATCGCCGGGGTGAGCTCGATGGCGAAGGCGCCGGAGGGACGGGAGAGCACCACGTCCACGACCCCGGGCGCCGGGCTCTCGACCCGCTCGAGCTCGGTGAAGGCACCCCGCTTGGCGGTGACGATGCGACCGTCGACGATGCTCATGAGGGTGTCGATGACGTCGTCGGGAGAAAGGGCTCGGCCGTCGTGGAAGCGCACGTCGGGACGCAGGTGGAAGCGGTAGCGCCGGCCGCCTTCGAGGATCTCCCAGGAAGCGGCGGCATCGGGCTCGAGCTCGCCGGTGGGGGTCTTGATCAGGAGGCCGCACATCGAGAGGTCGAAGAGGCGGTCGGCGGCCTGATCGAGGGCCACCCGGGGGTCGAGGTGGCTGGGGGCGCTCTCGATGGCGATCACCAGCCGCTCGGGCAGGTCCCGGACCTGCGTCGGCCGATCGCAGCCGGCGAGCACGCAGGCGGCGAGTGACCAGGGGAACCAGCGGGGCATCGCACGTAGAATCGTTTCATGTTTCGCTGGCGACGGATCGGTGCCTTGCTGGCCCTCTCGGCCGCGGGTGCCATGTCCCCTGGAGCCCAGCCCCCGGCTTCGCCGGTAGCGGAGGGGGAGGGTCGGCTGGCGGCGATCCAGGGTGAGATCCGCGGCCTCGAGGCCCAGCTCTCCAGCCTGGGCCAGACGGCCGAGTCGATCGAGGGAGAGATCGGCCGGTTGAGTCTCGCCACCCGCCTGCAGGAGCGGCGCGTGGCCGAGGCCGGCGCCGCGGTGTCTCTCGCCCAGGCCCGCGCGCAGGAGGCCGAGCAGCGGCTGGGCGAGCTCGAGGCCCGGCTCGAGGCCACCCGCGAGACCCTGCGCCGCAATTTGCGCAGCCTCTACCGGCTGGGCCGCTACGGCTACCTGCGCTTGCTGCTCTCGGCTCAGGCGGGCTCGGACCCACTGGCCGCCGTGCGGTTGGCCCGCTATCTCGCGCGTCGCGATGGCGCGGAGATCGGGCGCTACGAGAGCCTGCGCTCCGGTGTCGTGGCCGAGCGGGACCGCCTGCGCCGCGAGCGCGACGAGCGGGCGGCGTGGCGCAAGCTCGAGGAGGAGCGCCGCACGGCCCTGGCCAAGCTCCAGGGTGAGCAGGCCCGCCTCCTCGCCCGGGCCGAGCGCGAGCGTCTCACCCTGGCGTCGCGGGCGGTCGAGCTGGCCGCCGAGGCGGCCCGTCTCAGCCAGCTCTTCGCCGATCTCTCCGGCCAGGCGGCACCCCTCGCCGGCATGCCGATGCAGAGCTTCCGCGGCACCCTGGAGAGGCCGGCGGGCGGCGAGGTGGCCATCCGCTTCGGACCACGGCCGGATCCGCGCTACGGCACGCGGGTGCCCCACAACGGCATCGAGATCGCCACCCACCCCGGGTCCGCGGTGCGGGTGGTCTATCCCGGCAAGGTGCTCTACGCCGCGCCCTTCCGCGGCCTCGGCCCGACGGTGATCGTGCTCCATCCGGGCAAGATGTTCTCGCTCTACGCCGGCCTCGAAGGGGTGCGCGTGAGCAAGGGTGATATGGTCCCGATCGGCCAGGCGCTCGGGGCGGCCACGGATCGCCTGTACTTCGAGATCCGCCTCGACAACCGTCCCGTCGATCCCCTCGGCTGGCTCCGTTAGAGGAAGACCATGAATCGCAGCCGCACGGCGCTCCTCGTCGTCTCTCTGGCTCTGGTGGTGCCCATCCTCGCCGGCACCCTCCTCGCCGCCTCCTCCCGCGAAGACGACTCGACCGACTCTCTCTACAAGTACCTCGCCGTTTTCACCGAGACGCTCACTCGCGTCCGCGAGAACTACGTCGATCCGCCCGACGTCGATCAGCTGCTGGTCGGTGCCCTCGACGGCGCCACCGACGCCCTCGATCCCTTCTCCCTCTACGTCCCTCCCGAAGCGGTCGACCGCTTCGTCGCCAGTCGCGGGGGGGGTCTGCCCGGCGGGCTCTTGCTGCTCAAGGAGCACGGCGTGATGTACGTCGCCGGGGCGCCGCCCGAGAGCGCCGCCGGCCGCGCCGGCCTGCGCATCGGCGACGTGGTCGCCGAGATCGGCGGCAAGTCGACGCGGGTGATGCCCCTGTGGCAGGCCCACCAGCTGCTCGCCGATGGCGGCACGCCGAGTGTCGATCTCAAGGTGATCCGCTACGGAGAGATGCGGTCGGTGTCGCTGGCCCTGGCCCGGTACGAGCCGCCGGCCCCGACCCTGCGCGAGGTCCGTGGCGTGCCGGTGCTGCGCGTCGCCGGCTTCGCGGGCGGCACGGCGACGGCGGTGGAGCGGGCCCTGGCCGAGCTCGCCCGCCAGGGGCAGGCGCGGCTGCTGGTCGACCTGCGCGGCACCCTTTCGGGCGACGCCGAGGTCGCCTACCGGGTGGCCGGGCTGTTCACCCGTGGGGAGCTCGGATCCCTGATCCGACGGGGTGAGAAGGCCGACACCTTCACCGGCAAGTCTGCCCCGGCCTGGCAGGGGAAGATCGGGCTGCTGGTCGACCGCGGCACCCTCGGCGCTGCCGAGGTGCTGGCGGCGGCGCTCAAGCAGAGGGCCTCGGCGAAGCTGATCGGCGAGCGAACCTTCGGCTACGCCGGCCACCAGGAGATGGTCGAGCTGTCGACCGGCGGCCGCTTGCTCTACACCGACTCGTTCTACACCGGGCCGGACGGCAAGGTGCTGCGCGGCAGCCAGATCCCCGACGTGAGGGTGGAGGACTTCTCCTTCGGCGAACCGGAGGGCGAAGCCCCGTCGGACAAGGATCCGATCCTCGACCGCGGCATCGAGGTGCTGCTCGCCGAGGAGCCGGCCGCCGCCCAGGCCGCCTGAGCCCGGCCCGGCGCCTTCTCCCCCACGATCCTTGGCCAGACGTCCCCTTCCCCCTCGTCCCCGCTCGAAGGCGAGCCGCCCGCCTCGCGGGTTGCCCATCTTCTTGGTCGTCTGTGCCCTGGCGGCCGTCGGCTTCGCCTTTTGGATGTACCGCGGAGGCCGTCTCGGCGGCCCGCCCCGGCCGGAGCCCACCGAGGTGGAAACACCCAAGCCTGCCCGGCCTGTGCCGCCGGCGAAGAAACCCGACCACAAGCCCCGCGCCGAGAAGCCGGCGCCGCCCGCTCCGGTCCCCGAAGCCGCTGCGCCGAAGAAGGGGGGGCGCATCGCCCTGGTGATCGACGACCTCGGCCGCAGTGTCGAGGACGTGCGCCGCCTGGGGCGGCTGGCGGTGCCCTTGAGCTATGCGGTGCTGCCCTTCGAGCGGGCGACCGCGGAGGTGGTGGCGGCGTTGGCCGAGGAGAGGCGAGAGATCCTCTGCCACCTGCCGATGTCGCCGGACGGCGGCGCCAACCCCGGGCCGGGCGCCCTGACCGAGGATATGGGGCCGGCCGAGCTGGCCCGGGCCACCCGGGCCGCGCTCGACGCCGTACCCGGGGCGGTGGGGGTGAACAACCACATGGGCTCGAGGCTCTCGGCCGATCGCCGGGCCCTCGAGCCGATCCTGGCGGTGGTCGCCGAGCGAGGGCTGTTCTTCCTCGACTCCCGGACCAGCCCCGAGAGCGTGGCCTATCGGACGGCCCGTCAGCTGGGGATCCCGGCCGCCGAGCGGCAGGTCTTCCTCGACCCGGACCAGAGCCCCGAGGCCGTGCGCTTCCAGTTCGAGCGCTTGGTGGACCTCGCCCGCGAGCGCGGAGCGGCGATCGGCATCGGCCATCCGCACCCGGTCACCCTGGAGGTGCTGGCGGCCGAAATCCCCAAGGCCCGCGCCGCCGGCCTGGAGTTCGTGCCCGTCTCGTACCTGGTCGACGATCCCGGCGGGCCGCCGGAGTAGATCACCCCTCCCCTCGCAGCACCTCGATCGGGCGCTCCGCGAGGGCGCGTAGCGAGGCCGCCAGGCCCGCCACGGTGGCCAGGGCGATGGTGAGGCCGAGGGCGGCCAGGAAGGGCCAGGGCGAGCTCTCCCAGGGCACCTCCATGCGGCGAGTGAGCACCACCCAGGCGAGGGCTCCGGCCCCCGCGGCGCCGATACCCCCCGCCACCAGCCCGGTCAGGGCGTACTCCACGGCGAAGGAGCCGGCGACGCCCCAGCGCGTCATGCCCAGGGTCTTGAGCAGGGCCACCTCCCGGCCCCGGCGGGCTGCCGAGGCGGAGACCGCCCCGGCCAGGATGGCGATGCCGGCGAGGGTGGTGAAGCTGCCCAGCAAGCGCACGCCCAGGCTGATGCGGCGCAGCACCTCCGCCACCTTGGTGAGGATCTCGCGCACGTTGATCAGCGTGACGTTGGGGTAGAGGAAGGCCAGCTCGTCCTGGAAGGCCTGCTCGCGGTCGTCGGGCAGGCGCACCGCGGCCACCCGTTGCTGCGGGGCGTCGGCGAGGGCGGCGGGCTCGGCGATCAGGTAGAAGTTGAGGCCGAAGCCTTCCCAGTTCACCGTACGCAGGCTGGTGACGGCGAGGTCGAGGGTCACGCCCTGGATGTCGAAGGTCAAGAGGGAGCCGAGCGACAGCCCCAGCTCGCGGGCGTACTCCTGCTCGACGCTGACCTCCAGCTGGCGGGCGTCGTCGAAGAGCTTGCCCTCCACGACCTCGTTGTCGGCGGGCAGCTGGTCGAGGTAGGTCAGGCGTTGCTCGCGGGTGAGGGCCCAGCGCTGGCCGCCCCGGCGGGTCCTGGCGAGCTCTTCGGTGGAGGCCCCGTCGATCGCCGCGAGGCGGGCGGTGATCACCGGCACGGAGTCTTGGCGCAACGAGCCGTGGGCCGCCAGCAGCGCGGCGACGCCCTGCCACTGCTGGGGTTGGATGTCGATCAAGAAGAGGTTGGGGGCGTCCTTCGGCAGCTCGGCTTCGAGCCGGCCGGCGAGGCGATCCTCGACCAGAAAGGTCGCCAACACCACCAGCACCCCGAGGCCCAGGGCGACGATCGCGCCCAAGGTTCCGGATCCTGGCCGGGTCAGGGCGGCGAGGCCCTGGGTGAGCTGGATGGACCCGCTCGGGAGCCGGTCTCGCAGGCGGCGGGCGAGGCGGATCAACCCCCAGGCGGCGAGGGTCAGCAGCCCCCCGGCGACGGCGATGCCGGCGGTGAAGCCCAGGCCGGCCAGGACTGACTGGGCCTGGAAGCTGGCGAGGCCGAAGATGCCCGCCCCGAGCACCGAGGGGATTGCCCACCGCGTGACCCGATTCGACGGCAGGCGCTCGGCGTTGCGGCGCAGCACACGGGCGGGCGGCACCTGGAGCAGGGCGGTGAGGGGGCCGAGGCAGAAGATCGCCGCCACCAGGGTGCCCAGGCCGAGGCCGCGGAGGATCGCGGCCGGCTGCCAGGGCTGGACGACCCCGGCGGGCACCAGCGGACCGAGGGCCGCGGGCAGGGCGAGCTGCACGAGGACCCCCAACAGGGCCCCCACCAGGCTGCCGAAGAGGCCCAGGGCGACCGTTTGGCCGACGTAGAGCCACAGCACCTCGCGGGGTCGGACCCCCAGACACTTGAGCACGGCGATGGCGTCCAGCCTTCCTTCGAGCCAGGCGCGTACGGTCTGGGCGACGCCGATGCCGCCGGCCAGCAAGGAGAGTAGGGCCACCAGACCGAGGAAGCTCTCGGCTCGGCGGATCCCCCGGCGCAGCTCCGGCTGGGCCTCGGTGTAGGTCTCGACGCGGTAGCTCGCCCCGGCCTGGTCCTTGAGCCGCTTGGCCAGGGGCGACAGCTCGTCCGCCCGCCAGGTCGCGGGGGCCTTCCACAGCAGCTTGTTCTCGACCCGGCTGCCGCGGGCCACCAGACCGGTGCGGGCCAGACCCTCGCGCGAGAGGAAGAGCCGCGGCCCCAGGGAGAAGGCGCCGCCGATGCGATCGGGCTCCGAGATCACCTCGGCGCGCACGACGAAACGGGCGCCACCCACGGCCAGCGGGTCGCCCACGCCGACGCCGAGGGCCCGCAGCAGGTCCGGCTGGGCCACGGCGCCTTCGGCATCGAGGACCTCCGTGAGGCGACCCGGGGGCTCCAGGGCTACCTCGCCGTAGAACGGATAGCCCGGCTCGACCGCCTTGAGCTCGACCAGCCGGGAGGGGCCCGGGCGGCCATCCTCACGGGGTGGACCGGCCACCAGGGTGACGGTCTCCTCGATGCGGGAGAGGGCGCTACCCGGAATCGCCGCCAGCGTGGTCTCCACCTCCGGCGGGATCGGCCGCCAGCTCTCGATGGCCAGGTCGGCGCCCAGCAGCTGGCGGGCCTCGCCGCGCAACGAGCGGTCGAAGCCCGTGGCCAGGCTCGCCACCGCCACCACCGCTGCCACTCCCACCGCCAGGCAGGCGACGAAGAAGACCACGCGCCAGCGCTGGCCGCGCGCCTCCCTCGCGAGGTGGGAGAAGAAGAAGGAGGCCCTCATGCGGCGGGCGAGGCGGCGCCGGGCCGTTCCTCGCGCTCGATCCGACCGTCCCGCAGGTAAATCAGGCGATCGGCGCGGCGGGCCACCGCGAGGTCGTGGGTCACCAGCACCAGGCTCGCGTCGCTGGCGTCGCGCAGGCGGGCCAGCAGCTCGAGGACCTTCTCGCCGGTGGCGCTATCGAGGTTGCCGGTCGGCTCGTCGGCGAGCAGCAGGGAGGGCTCGGTGGCGAAGGCGCGGGCCAGGGCCACCCGCTGCTGCTCACCGCCCGAGAGCTGGGTGGGGTAGTGGTGCCCGCGCTCGGCCAGGCCCACGGCGGCGAGCAGCTCGGCGGCTCGGCCGGCGGCGTCGCGGCGGCCGGCGAGCTCCAGAGGCAGCCGCACGTTCTCCGCTGCCGTGAGATTGCCGAGCAGCTGGAAGGACTGGAAGACGAAGCCGATACGCCGGCGGCGCAGGAGCGCGAGCTGGTCCTCGGAGAGGCCTTGGATCGGCCGGCCGTCGATCAGCACCTCGCCGGCGGTGGGCCGGTCGAGGCCGGCGGCCAGGCCGAGGAGGGTCGACTTGCCGCTGCCCGAGGGGCCGAGCACGGCGAGGAACTCCCCGGGGGCGACCGCCAGGTCGACCTCGTCGAGGATGGTCAGGGTCTTGCCGCCGGAGGGCAGTTGCTTGCTCAGACGGCGGAGCTCGAGGCGAGGTTCGGTCATGAAGGAGGGGGCGTCGCGGTCGGAATGGGAGCCTAGCATCCGTGCGGACCGGAGCTCGGCCGCTTAGAATCGAGTACGTGAGCACTCTGCGTTTGTTACCCGCGATCTTGACCTCCCTCGCTCTCCTCGGCGCCTGCGGCCAGGGGGGCTCCTCCTCGAGCTCCGCGGCTTCGAGCTCCCGGCACGCTCCAGGCGGCGTCTCGGGAGCCCTCGCCGCGGGGGAGGAAGCTGCCGCAGCGGCCAGCGCCGCGGCGCCGGCCCGCACCGGCGCGCCCGTGGTGCTCTTCCTCGGGGATAGCCTCACGGCCGGCTATGGGCTCTCCGGCGATGACGCCTACCCGGCGGTCGTCGCCCGCCGCCTCGACGAGGAGGGCATCGCCGCCAAGGTGGTGAACGCCGGCATCTCCGGCGACACCACGGCCGGCGGCCTCGCCCGGCTCGACTGGCTGCTGCGCCAGCAGCCGGCGGTCGTGGTGGTGGCCCTCGGGGCCAACGACGGGCTGCGCGCCGTCCCCCTCGAAGAAACCGAGCGCAACCTGCGCGAGATCGTCCGCAGGAGCCGCGAGACCGGCGCCCGTGTGGTGATCGCCGGCATGATGCTGCCGCCCAACTACGGCCCGGCCTACACTCTGGGCTTCCAGGCGATCTTCCCCAAGCTCGCCCGAGAGCTCGAGGTGGCCCTGATCCCCTTCCTGCTCGAGAAGGTAGCCGCCGAGCCCCAGCTCAACCTCGCCGACGGCATCCACCCCAACGTCGAGGGGCAGAAGCTCGTCGGCGAGACGGTGCTGCCGTTCGTGGTGCGCGAGCTAGGGAAGGGGTCCGATGTAGGTGGTGCGCCGTGACACGAAGGCGTCGAAGACCAGGGCGCCGAAGGTCCCGGGATCGAGACCGTTGACCATTCCCATCAGGGCGGCCTCCACGCTCTGGGCGTCGTTGTCGATCGCCGAAAGGTGGGCGACCAGGCCGCCATCGATCCACATCTTGGCGTAGCCGTCCGCAGCACCAGGGGCCGTGGCGGCCCGCCACTCGATCTCGACCGACGTGTCGTCTTCGAAGTTGTTCCAGCCGGAGCTGAGCCAGGTTCCGGCGTCGTCCATGGCGCGCAGCTGCAACCGGAACGATCCAGGGGTCGAGGCGGGCTCGATCGCCACCCGCGAGATCGCGGCGGCGGCGGAACGGACGATGAAGAGGTAGAACTGATCGCCGGCCGTCATCGACAGGTAGCCGGGGTCGAGGTAGAAGCGGGCACGATAGCGGGGCTCGGCGACCGGTGTGTTGTCGCGCACGAAGACGGTGTCGCCGCTTCCTCCGGCTCCTGTGTAGAGAGCCCAAGGTCCTGAAAGGTCGTTTTGGTCTTTCACCGACAGTTGGCCGGTGCCGGTGACCACGGTCATCGACCAAGCCGAGGTGTCGCCGGAGTCGAGCTCGTCCGAGAAGATGTGGTCGTTGCCACACGTGCCGTCGAGGGGATCGGTCCTCGGGTAGGCGAGGATCTCAGCGCCGTCTTGAGTGCCGTCGCAGTCGCTGTCGGCGGCCTGGGGATCGGTGCCGATCAGGGTCTCAAAGCCGTCAACCACGGTGTCAGCGTCGGCATCGGAGTTGGCATAAACCCAGCCCAGGCAGGCGCGACTGCTGACGACTTCGGTGTAGCCGGCGTACTGGCTCGAGCCCAGCTCGGAGGCGGGGAAGACCGCCTGGTCGTCCACCGCGGGGTTGCGTCGGCGCAGCAGCGGCACTGTGCCTGCCGGCTGGCAGCTGGTCACCGAGCAGGAGGTGTCGGCGCCGCAGGTCGGGAAGACGTAGCCCTCGACGCCATCCAGGTAGTAGCCGGCGTTGAAGGCCGCGAGCACCTCCGCGTCGTCGATCGCATAGCGGTGGTCCCGATGGTTGGGGTTGCCGCCGAAGGGGGCGAACTTGCTCAGCCGGTAGAGCGGGAACAACGCCCCGCCCTCGGGGATCGGGTTCACCTCGGTCGAGAGCACCCAAGCCGAAGCCTTGGGCGTGCCGTTGGGGCAGGAGCCGGTGGTGCAGCCTGGGAAGCTGCCGTAGCCCGGCACGGCGGGGCCAGCCGAGGAGTAGGTCACACCGGTGGTGTCCTGGATGGCCGCCACGGCCATCTGGGGAACGGTGGTGTAGAAGAAGTCACCGGCCGTGGAGCTGTAGAGGCTGAAGAGGGGGGTGGCCCGGTTGGCGAGCACCTGACCGTCCACGGTTCCGAGCAGGGACTCGACAGAGGCATCGGCGTCCGGGATGCCGTAGCCCAGGAACTGGTCCCAGCTGGCGGCCTGGCTTGCGTGGGTGCGCAGGTCCAGCCGGACCTCTTCGGAGCTGAGCATCGGGTCGATCGAGCGCAGTATAGACGCCAGTCCGGTCACGTGCGGCGCCGCCATCGAGGTGCCGGTGCAGCCACCGTAGCCGGTGGGGTTGCTCGGGTAGCCGGCGTCCTGACAGGCGGAGGCTGGGTTCCAGCGTTGCCCCGTGTAGAAGGTGGAGACCACGTCCTTGGCGGGAGCCGCCAGCTCCTGCTGGGCGCCGAAGTTCGACCCGACGCCGACGCCGTCGTCCCAGAACACCCCGGGAAACTCGAGCCCGCCGACCGCGATCACCCGCGAGTCACGTGCCGGGAAGGCGACGCTCGAAGCGTTGTTGCCGGAGGCCGCAGCCATCAGCACCTGACGGTTGGCGCCGTGGGCTAGAGCGGCGCACACCGGCGCCCACGAGGCGGGCGGGCTGGCGCAGCTCGGATGGTTGCCTAAGCTACCGAAGCTCATGTTGATCACCTGAGTGCCGTGGTCGATCAGCCAGGTGATGCCCTCGGCGACATCGCTCAGATCCTGGCTCTGGCTGACGTCCGCGCCATACTGCTGGCAGACAACGTTGGTGCAGGGAATCAGGTGGGAGATCCGGGCGAACATCAGGCTGGTCCGCCAGGCGGTGCCGGCGACTCCGATCCCGTTGTCGGTGGTAGCCGCCACGATTCCCGAGACGTGGGAGCCATGGCCGGCGAAGTCGGTGACACCGAACTGCCCCCCTCCTCCCACGATCTCCTCGAGCTGGAGCTCGTCGACGCAGCGATCGGGCTGGTTGGGGTTGCCGACGTCGACCGAGAGCCGCCGGCGGAAGTTGCCGTGCTCGAAGAGGTTGGTGCTGCCGGAGCGGTGAAAGGCACGCAGGTCGGGATGGCCGGTCTCGAAAGTGACCCCGGGGCAGTCCGGAGACTTGGCCTCGATGCCGCTGTCGGGGATTCCGGCGTATCCGTGCCCCCGCGTGTGCTCCCAGGCCGCCGGGAGGTTCATTAGGTGGAGCCCCCACTGCGGCCCCTGGCTTCCCGGAGACTGGGGGAACAGGGGGTCGTTGGGATCGAGGAAGGGCTCCACAGAGCCGTCCTCGTCAGCGACGAGCACGTTCGAGTCGGCGGCCAGGGCGTTCTTGGCCGTTTCGAGGTCCGTCGTCGAGGCGTACTCGATGACCACGTAGCGCTCGAGCAGGGCGCGCGGGTCCTCGGGATTGGCCAGGAGCCAGGCCAGAAAGTCGCCCTGCGCCCGCTCGGCGAGCAGGGGCTCGGCAGCGACCGGCGATCCGCTGCCAAGCGCGCCAGGCAGGGGAGTGCGGTTGTTGACGCCGTCGACGACTTGCTGTGGGCTCGGGGCTGCCGGCTCTGGAGCCAGCAGGACGACCAGTTCGGGGACTCCGTCGGCCTCGGAGCCGAAGGTGGGTTGAACGAAGCTGCCGAAGGTCAGCAGCGAGGCCAGGGCGAAGCCGAGGCCTTGGGATGGCTGGGCTGTCACGATTCCTCCTTCGCGGGCTACCGGGCCCGCTCTCATCCGGTATGGCGGGAGGTCTTCGCCAGAGCTCTCAACCGAAGCGTTCCCGTTGGGCAGCGACGGCACGATTGAGTTGGGGCGGATCGATAATCAGGAACTACATTCTGACGAGATAAGACATCCCCGGGTGTCACGGTTCACTCTTCGGCCTCACTCTCTTGTGCAGAGCAACCGCTCGAACAGCATTCGCGTCCCCCAGTGGAACGGAAAGGAGCCAGGCATGAAGAAGTTCCTCGCTGGCGGCTTTGCGCTCGCGGCCCTCCTGGCCGCTCCGGCGCTGGCCTCGACCTTCGCCGCCATGGACCAGAAGGCTCTGGTCCGCGCGGCCGACGTCGTGATCGAAGGCGAAGTCCTCCAGGTGAGCTCGTTCTGGACCCCGGGCGGAGAGGTCATCATCTCCGAGGCCTTGATCCTGGTCCGCGAGAACGTGGTGGGTGGCGCCGACGGCGTGATCGTCGTGCGCACCTTCGGCGGCACCGTCAACGGCTACACCGTGGAGGCGCACGGCTTTCCCACCTTCGAGAAGGGTGAGCGCCAGCTGCTTTTCCTCGAGGCGGAGGAGGACGGGGTCCGGCGGGTTGCCGGCTACCAGCAGGGCCAGTTCCGGATCGTTCCCGACCTGGAAGGCAGGCCGGTCGCGGTATCGGCCCTCGAGGCCGATACTCACCTGGTCAAACCGAATGGTCGCGTCGTCACCCTGCCGCGGGAGCTGCCTCTCGAGCAGCTGAAGGGGCTCGTCCGGAACGAGGCACGGCGCCAGGGCCGCGCGCTCGAGAACTAGGCCAAGGAAAAGGAACCGAACCATGAAGAAGACTCGCCTCTTCACCCTCGCCGCCTTCGCCCTGGTCTGCCTCCTGGTGGCCGGCAGCCTCTTCGCCTACGTCCTTCTCTCGCCGCGCCGCACCTGGGACGCGGACCCCAACGTCATCGTCGACAGCCGCGGCAACACCTCGGTCACCGACGGGGCCGGCGGTCGCAACTACGTGCGCAGCGCGATCGTCTCGACGGCGGCCTGGAACGGTGCGGGCTCGGGCACCGTGGTCAACGCCACGATCGGCTCGGTCTCGGCCTTCTCGTTGGGCGACGGCACGCCGATGCTCAACCTGCGTGACCCCACCGGGGCCTGCAACGGCTCTTGCCTGGCGGCCACCTTCACCGGCTATTACAGCCGGCGTTCGAACGGCACCTACCGCATCTACGACGCCGACATCGTCACCAACCCGTCGCTCAACTTCGCCTCCGCGGGCGAGGCCTGCTCCGGCAGCGAGTACCGCATCGAGGGAGTGATGGTGCACGAGGTGGGGCACCTGCTGGGCCTGGGTCACACCAGCGTCTCCGGCGCCACCATGTTCCCTTCCGTCTCCGCCTGCAACAACAACCCGGCCTCGACCGAGGCCGACGACGAAGCAGGTATCAACGACCTGTATTGATCGATCCTGCAGACTGATCGAACCCCGCGCCGTGGAGCGATCCACGGCGCGGTTTCCTTCAGCTTGGTGTGGGCTGGTCTCGCGGCATGGCCAGAACGATCGCGCTCAAGGCAAGTGCCGTTCAAGGTCCAGCTTGCCGTGGTAGATGCCGAGGACCTCGATGGACTGCTCGGGGCCGATGAGGTAAGCGATGCGGTAGTGGCCGTAGAGGAGGGTGCGGATCGGCCCTCCGGGGGTGTCGCGGTAGCGATGGCCCAGCTCGGGGAATCGCCTCAGGCTCTGGATTTTGTCGTAGATCCCGCGAACGGTGCGGCGAGCGGCGGTGGGGTTGTCCAGGGCGATGAAGTCGTGGATCTCCCGCAGCCAGCTCTCAGCCTCGGGTGTCCACCTTATTCTCCCCATGCCGCGATCCGCCGCTCCATCTCTTCGTCGCTGATCAGGCGCCCGGCTCTCACGTCCTCGAGCCCGCGTTCGACCATCCGGGCGAAGGCCAGCTCGTGGAGGAGCTCGTCGAAGCTGCTGTCCTCGGGTTGATCGTCGAGGATCTCGCGGATTCGCTCCTTGGCGGTCAGCGTGGCAGTGCTCATGGTCTCGAACCTCCGCGTGATTCTACCGCCCCTTCGCCTCCTCCCACAGCCGGTCCATCTCTTCGAGGGTGGCGTCGTTGACGCTCCGGCCGTCGGCGGCGAGGGCAGTTTCGATGTAGGCGAAGCGCTGGCGGAACTTGCGGTTGGTGGCGGCGAGCGCGGCTTCGGGGTCGACCTCGAGCTTCCTCGCCAGGTTGACGGCGGTGAACAGGAGGTCGCCGATCTCCTCGGCCACGGCCTCGCGCCCCCCATCCTCGGTGACCGCCTGGCGCAGCTCGGCGACTTCCTCGTCGACCTTGACCAGCACGTCCCCCGGCTCGGGCCAGTCGAAGCCGACGCCGGCGGCCTTCTGGGTCATGCGATAGGCGGCGGTGAGCGCGGGCAGGGAGCGGGGCACCCCGGCGAGGAGCGAACGCGCGCCGCCCTCCTGGGCCACCTTGCGCCGCTCCCAGGCCTCGCGCACGGCCGCGGCGTCGGCCAGCTTCTCCTCCCCGAAGACGTGGGGGTGGCGCTCGATCATCTTGCGCAGGACGTGAGCGATCGAGTCGCCCAGGTGGAGGGTGCCGGCCTCCTCACCCAGCCGTCCGACGAAGGCGATCTGGAAGAGCAGGTCTCCCAGCTCCTCGGTGAGGCCGGCCCAATCGCCGTCGTCGATCGCCGCTGCGGCCTCGTGCGCCTCCTCGAGCAGATAGGCGCGGAGGTCGGACAGGCCCTGGCGGCGGTCCCAGGGGCAGCCGTCCGGTGCGCGCAGCCGGGCGACCAGCTCGAGCAAGGGGGCGAGGTCGGTCGGCGGCCCCGGCCGGCTCATGGTGGCGCCGCATCTCCTTGCCTCGCAGTTTCTCGCCTTGCTACGATCGCCGAAAGTTCCACCACCTCGGCCTTGGGCCGGTGCGGGCGCTGAGCCATGAGCGAGCCAGAGATCAAGGTCGTCGACAAGCGAATCTTCCTAGCGGACGGGAGTCTACGGGAAGAGTACCGGTTCCTCGAAGAGGAGGCGTCCGCGCGAGCCGCGTCGGCGCCCGCGGAGCCGCCGTCCACCCCGGCGGCGCCTGCGGCGACCTCGCTCCCGCCGCCGGCCGCGCCTCTAGCCGAGCCTTCGCCGGAGCTCGATCCTTTCGGGCCGGACCCGGGAGGCCCCGGCTTCTTCCACCTGCTCGAGATGATCGCCGGCCCGATCTCGATCTACCTGGGGGACGCCCCCCTCCCCGGTGGGCAGGACGGAGAGGACCTGGAGATGGCCCGGCTCCACATCGACCTGCTGTCGGTGCTGAAGCAGAAGACCGCGGGCAACCTCTCCGCCCGCGAGGCGGCCGTGCTCGAGGACCTGATCTACCGCTTCCGCATGCGATACGTCCAGAAGCAGGGGTAGGCGCGCTCGCCTTTCCACGTTGCCGATGCTGCCAGCCAGGCCACGCCGGTTCCGAGCCGGGCTCTTGCGGCTCGCGCTGTTGGCCGTGGTGGTCCAGACGCCCGCCGCCGGAGCCGCGGGCGGAGTGGTCGGCTTCGAGCTGACCCCCGAGGCGAAGCGGGCCCTGGTCCGCCTCGAGGAGCAGTGGGACCAGTGGACGGCGGCGCTCGAGGGGCAGGAGTACAAGCGGGCGAGCACGGTTTTCGAAGGGCTTTCGGGCAGCATCCGGGACCTCGGCATGTCGGCCGTGCCAGACCTGGCCGTCGCCGCGGAGGCCCTGGCCATCCGTGCCGCCCGCCAGGGTCAGCTCGACAAGGCGACGGCCGCCCTCGCCGCCGCCGAGCGGCTCGATCCCGGGCGCCCCGAGCACCTCTTCGCCTCGGCCCGGATCGCGCGTCTCGAGGGTCGCCCGTTCGGGGCGGCCCTGCTCCACGTCCGCGGCTGGCTGCGCCTGCTCAGCTGGCGAGCCGAACGGCGGATCGCCCTGACCAACGTCTCGCTCTGGTTGATGGCCTCGGCGCTGACCGCCTGTGCCCTCTTCGTGGTGCTCCAGCTGGCGGTCAAAGGGGGAGGGCTGCTGCAGGACGCGCGGCGCCTGTTCGCCCGCCTTGGAGCACCGGGCTTGGGCCTCGCCGCCGGCCTCCTGGTGCTGGTGCTGCCGGCGCTGCTGCCGCCGCAGCCGATCTGGGCGATCCTGGTCGGCTCCGTGCTGATCTGGGGCTACTGCACTCCGAGCGAACGCCTCGTCCTGGCCTCCCTCTGGCTGCTCTGGGGCGCCGCCCCCTTCGTCCTCGACCACGGCCGGCAGGTGGTCCAAGAAGAGCTCTCGCCGCCCCTGCGTGCGGTCGAGGACCTGCGACGAGGGCGCCTCCATGGCGAGTTCTTCTCCGACATCGGCACCTTGACCGGCCTGCTCCCGGATCGCGTCGAGGTGATCCACCTGCTCGCCGATCTCCACCGCACCCTCGGCCAGTGGGACGCGGCGAGAGCCCACTACGGCCAGGTGCTGACCTCCGAGCCGAGCAACACCGCCGCCCTGCTCAACATCGGCAGCTACTACTTCCTGCGTGGCGACTACGGCTCCGCGGTGTCGTATTTCAAGCGTGCCACCCAGGCGGCTCCCGACTCGCCGGCGGCCTGGTTCGACCTGAGCCAGGCCTACTATCAGCAATACCTCTTCCCGGAGGCCCAGCAGGCCCTCGACCGGGCGAGCGCTCTCGACCTCGCCCGGGTGACCGTGTGGTCGAACGCCTCGGCCGGGGAGAGGCTGCGGACGGACAGCAGCGGTCTCGCTCGTGGCGACGCCATCCGGGACGATCTCGCGAGCCTGCTGCGCGGCGAGGATCACGGCCCGGGAGACTGGCGGCGCCGCGGCCGGTGGATCTCCCTGGCGGCCACCTTGGTGCTGCTCGCGCTGGCCCTGACCCTCCACGTGGCTCGCCGGCCTCACGGTTACTCCGAGCCCGGCCTTGAGGAGCTGTTGTCGCGCTCGACCGGCGAGCGGGCGCTGCGGCAGCTGCTGCCCGGCCTGGCCGCCGCCGAGGCGGGGGAGGGAGTGCTCGCCTGGCTGGACCTGTGGGTGCCGACCGCCCTGCTGATGGTCCCCCTGGGCCCGGCCCTGGCGTTCGACCTGCCCCTCGGTTTCGACCCCGGCGGCGGCTTGCTGTGGACGGTGGGTCTCGGTGGTCTGGCGATCTTCCTGCTGCCGCGGCTGATCCGGCTGCTCCTGCGCCTGCGCGGGGGCCGGCTGCTGGAGGCGAGCTGATGTCGATCGAAGGCTCGCTCGAGTACTTTCAGCTGCCGGACATCCTGCAGGTGGTCGCCCAACAGGGCAAAACCGGCATCCTCACCGTCCAGGGCGAAGCGGACATCATCGCCATCTCCTTCGAGCACGGCAAGATCGTCGGTGCCGATGCCCTGAACCAGACCCTCGAGGAGGCGCTGGGAGAGGTGCTCGCCAGCCAGGGCCTGGTGGCGCCCTCCGCCTTCGCCGCCGTGGCTGCCGAGCAACGGACCCGCGAGGGCCGCCTGATCGACCTGCTGGTCCAGCGGGGCGTGATCCAGCGGGACCAGCTCCTCGGTGCCCTGCGCCGCCACACCATGCGCCTGCTCTCCGAGCTGCTCCACTGGCGCAAGGGCGAGTTCAAGTTCTACAGCGGGGAGGAGGTCTCCTACGAGGAGGGCTTCCAGCCGATCTCGGTGGACGAGCTGCTGTTGAGATCCGTCGAGGAGGCGGCGGGGGAGGGCCATCCCACCATTCCAGACTCCCGCTCGATCTACGAGAGCGTGCCCCCGGACCGGCCGATTCGCCTGCGCCGGGAGGAGGAGGGACCGGCCCTGCCGGACAGCCGGGCGTTCTGGCTGACCGAGGGGGAGAAGTCCGTCTACGACCACCTGGCGGTGGGCCACAACGTCGCGGCTCTGGTGCGCAAGAGCGGGCTCGACGAGTACAAGGTGCGCTACAACTTGCACCGGCTGCTCGAGCTGGGCCTGGCGCGTCGGCGGATGGGGTTGCCCGGAGCCTCCGCCACGAGTCGCACCGCGCCGGCCGCCGAACAGGCTCCTGCCCCGGCCCGGCTGGCACCGCCCGCCGCCCAGCCGGCGCCCGTCCTGACCCTGCCGCGACTGCCGGAGACGCCGGCGGCGGTGCGGCCCCGCTACGGGCTGCTCGCCGCCGCGCTGGGAGTGGCGGCGGGCTTGGCCCTCCTGGTTTTGCTGGCCCGCAACCCGCTCCGGATGGGGCTGCCGTTTCCCTGGCAGGCGACTGAGCGGGAAGCCCTCTTCGACCAGGTCGCCGCCGCGTCCTCGGCGAAGATCGACGATGCGGTCAAGGCTTACCACCTGCTGGAGGGTCGCTTCCCGGACCGCCTCGAGAACCTGATCAGCCTCGGGCTCCTGCACCGTCAGGACCTCGAGGATCCCCTGGGCCGTCCCTTCGTCTGGGAGGTCGAGGGCGACGCCTACCAGCTCTCGACCGCCGAGGGCTCTCCCTACTCCTTCACCGTCCGCGAGGCGGTGACCGGCCATTTCCTGCTCGACCCCGAGCTGGCGAGCGGCCCCGGAGCCAGCGAAGCCCAGCCCCTGATCCTGCTCGATTGAAGCCGCTGGAATAAATCTTAGCGTCTCGTTGTCATATCTCCTGAGGGCGAACCTTGACAGGGATCGACTAAGGTTCGTACACTTCGGGACCTAACGGGAAGAAATGGAGAACAGCGGTGAGCAAGATCATCGGCATCGATCTGGGCACGACCAACAGCGTCGTGGCGATCATGGAAGGTAGCGAGGCGAAGGTCATTCCCAACGCGGAGGGCAACCGGACCACGCCCTCGGTGGTGGGCTTCTCGAAGACCGGGGAGCGGCTGGTCGGCCAGGTCGCCAAGCGCCAGGCGGTCACCAACCCCGAGAACACCATCTTCTCGATCAAGCGCTTCATGGGGCGCCGTCACGACGAGGTCACCGAGGAGATGAAGATGGTGCCCTACAAGGTCGTGCGCGCCGACAACGGCGACGTGCGCATCCAGGTGAGCGACAAGCGCTACTCCCCTCCCGAGATCTCGGCCATGGTGCTGCAGAAGCTCAAGCAGGCGGCCGAGGACTACCTCGGCGAGAAGGTGGAGCGGGCGGTGATCACCGTCCCCGCCTACTTCAACGACGCTCAGCGGCAGGCCACCAAGGACGCCGGCAAGATCGCCGGCCTCAACGTCGAGCGGCTGGTCAACGAGCCCACGGCAGCGGCGCTGGCCTACGGCCTCGACAAGAAGAAGGACCAGACCATCGCCGTCTACGACTTCGGCGGCGGCACCTTGGACATCTCGATCCTCGAGGTGGGCGAGGGCGTGGTCGAGGTCAAGGCGACCAACGGCGACACCCATCTGGGTGGTGACAACCTCGATCAGCGGATCATCGAGTGGCTGCTCGAGGAGTTCAAGAAGGACCAGGGCATCGACCTGGGGCAGGACCCGATGGCCATGCAGCGGCTGAAGGAAGCCGCGGAGAAGGCCAAGATCGAGCTGTCGAGCGTGATGGACACCGACATCAACCTGCCCTTCATCACCGCCGACGCCTCCGGCCCCAAGCACCTCAACCTGCGCCTGTCGCGGGCCAAGCTCGAGCAGCTGGTCGAGCCCAGCATTCGGCGTTCGATCGCTCCCTGCCAGCAGGCCCTGAAGGACGCCGGCCTCACCGCCAAGGACATCGACGAGGTGGTGCTGGTGGGTGGCCAGACCCGCATGCCGGCGATCCAGAAGCTGGTGCAGGACCTCTTCGGCAAGGAGCCGCACCGGGGCGTCAACCCCGACGAAGTGGTGGCGATCGGCGCGGCGATCCAGGGCGGCGTGCTGCGCGGCGACGTCAAGGACGTCCTGCTGCTCGACGTGACTCCCCTCTCGCTGGGCATCGAGACCCTGGGCGGGGTGGCGACCAAGCTGATCGAGCGCAACACCACGATCCCCACTCGCAAGAGCGAGATCTTCTCGACGGCGGCGGACAACCAATCGCAGGTGGAGATCCACGTCCTCCAGGGCGAGCGCGAGATGGCGCGGGACAACCGCACCCTCGGCCGCTTCCACCTGATCGGCCTACCGCCGGCGCCCCGCGGCGTGCCGCAGATCGAGGTGGCGTTCGACATCGACGCCAACGGCATCGTCAACGTCTCGGCCAAGGACCTCGGCACCGGCAAGACGCAGAACATCACGATCACCGCCTCCTCTGGCATCGACGACCGCGAGATCGACCGCATGGTGCACGAGGCCGAGGTCCACGGCGAGGAGGACAAGAAGCGGCGCCAGCAGGTGGAGGCCAGGAACCAGCTCGACAACCTGGTCTACCAGACCGAGAAGAACCTGGAAGACCACAAGGAGAAGCTCGACGCCGGGGCTCTCGGCAAGGTCAAGGACGCCCTCGAGCAGGCCAAGCGGGCCTTGGACGGCGACGACATCGAGGCGATCGAGAAGGCACGTCGCGAGCTCGAGCAGGCGGCCCACAAGCTGGTCGAGGCGATGTACCAGCAGACGGGCGGTGGGGCTGCGAGCACGGCAACCGGCTCGAACGGCGGCACGGCCGCAGCCGGCGACGACGTGATCGATGCCGAGTACGTCGAGCACGACGATCGCAAATAAGGGCGATCCGCCATGAGCCAGTCCGGGAAGACCGGCCGCAAGCCCGGCAAGAAGTACGTGATGATCAGCGTGGTGGCGGAGCAGCTCGCCATCCACCCGCAGACCATCCGTCTCTATGAGCGGGAAGGGCTGATCTCCCCGACCCGCAGCGCGGGCAATACGCGGCTCTACGACGAGGAAGCGATCCGTCGTCTCGAGACCATCCTCACCTTGACCCGCGACATGGGGATCAACCTCGCGGGGGTCGAGGTGATCCTCGGCCTCAAGGACCGTATCGAGGAGCTGCGCGCCGAGGTCGAGCGCCTGCGCGAGGATCTGCGCCAGTTCACCAACGACGAGCGTGCAGGCGTCGACCGTCGTTTCGCCCTGGTCCAGATCAAGAGCGGCCTGCCGGTGAAAAGGTAGCCAAGAGGGCCGGCCAACGTGTCGGCCCTCCCCGTCGCCATTTGCTACCATCGCCCGGATGGTGGAACCCCTCCCAGAAGAGTGCCCGCGTTGCCACGGCCGGGGTTGGGTGATCGTGGCCGACGGCGGCGCCGGCACCGCCCGGCCCTGTGAGTGCCGCCTCCAGGCGATGGGGCCGCGTCTGCTCGACGCATCCGGCATCCCGGCCCAGTACCGAGCCTGCTCCCTCGACGGCTTCCGGGCCAGCCATCCCGACGCTGCCGCCCGCGACCAGCTGGCCCGCGCCCTCGCCGAGAGTCGGGCCTACGTCGATGGCTTCTTGCGCGCGAACGGGCGCTTCGCGGAGGCCGGTTTGATCTACGTGGGGCCCACCGGTACCGGCAAGACCCACCTGGCAGCGGCCGTGGCCACGGCCCTGATCGAGCGCTATCGGGTGGGCTGCCGCTTCGTCGAGTTCACGGCCCTGGTGCACGAGATCCAGTCGACCTTCTCGCCCAACGCCGGAGGATCGAAGGGGGAGATCCTCGAGCCGGTCATGGAGGCCGAGCTGCTGGTGCTCGACGAGCTGGGGGCCCAGCGGCCCACGCCCTGGGTGCAGGATCTGCTCTACCTGATCATCAACACCCGCTACACCGAGCGCCGGCCGACGATCTTCACCACCAACTATCGCCTGGCCGAAGCGACGGCCCGCTCCGGTGCCGCCGAGGCCGTGGACACCCTGACCCATCGCCTGCCGGCCACCCTGGTCAGCCGCCTCTTCGAGATGGCCAAGCCGGTGCAGCTCGACGCCGTCTCCGACTACCGGCGCGAAGTGCGCAACGTCTCCTTCCGCAGCGATCGATGAAGGGCGCCTGCCGCGGCTGCTGGGGCCGAGCCGGGACCAGCCTGCCCCTCATCCTGGCCCTCGCCGGCTGCACCACGGAGAGGTCTCCGCCGGAGCCGGCGGTGGTGGTGGTCGAGCCGGTCCTGCCTTCGGTCGTCGAGCCCCGGCTCACCAGCCCGGCGCTCGACGAGATCGTCCTCCCCAGGCTGCCGAAGCCGGAGGCGGCCTCGATCCCGGGTCAGCCTCCCGAGCCGATCGCCGTGCGCATCGGCCTCGCCGGGGACCTCCCGGTCGTCGCCTGGCCCTGCTGCACTCCGGGGCTGGTGGTCGAGCTGCCGGCCGAGCGGCTGGTGATGGACGGGGCTTTCGAGGTCCTGCCGGAGAGCCCGGGCCGGGGCGGCTTCTTCCACCGGCTGCAGGTCGCGGCCCTGCGCGACGAGCCAGCGGCCACCGAGCTGGCGCGGCGGCTCGCCGCGGCGACCGGCCAGCCCGCGGATGCCCACTACGACCCGAGCGTGGACCTCTATCGCGTGCGCGTCGGGCGCTTCGCCAGCCGTGCCGAGGCCGAGGCGCTCAAGAAGAGGTCGATCCCCGGCCTCGCTGCCGGCTTCCCGGTCGCCGAGCCGGCCCCCGGACAGGAGGCGGTCGGTCTGATCCTGCGCAACGGCTCCGAGTCCCGCCGAGTGGCGGGCCGGAGATTGGTGCTGGTGCCCCCCGAGGGCCAATCGATCGGCTGGCAAGGAGGGCGCTACCGGGGTCGCCTCGCCGTCCACCTCAACCCTCGTGGCAGCCTCAACGTGGTCAACGAGCTGCCCCTCGAGGGCTATCTGCGCGGGGTGGTGCCCAAGGAGCTGGGGCCGGAGGCCTATCCCCGGCTCGAGGCCCTGAAAGCCCAGGCGGTGGCGGCCCGCACCTACACGCTGCGCAATTTGGGCCTGTTCGAGCTCGAGGGCTATGACCTCTGCGCCACCCCCCGCTGCCAGGTCTACGGCGGCCTCGAGACCGAGCACCCTCTGTCCGACCGCGCCGTGGCCGAGACCGCCGACCAGGTGCTGATCTTCGACGGGCAGCCGATCGAGTCTTTCTACACGGCCAGCTGCGGGGGGCACACCGAGGACGTGCGGGTGGTCTTTCCGAACAAGCAGGCGGCCTACCTGCGGGCGGTGCCCTGCGTCGAGGCGGGCGAGGTGCGCCTCGGCGGCTCCCAGCGCCGGGGCGCTCCCTTCCCCGGAGGGCTGGCGAAGGCCCTCGAGACGGCGGAGAGCCGAGGCCAGCTGGAACGCCGGGAGCTGGTCTATCTCGCCCGCCGGACCGGTGGAGTGATGGTGCTCGATCAAGGGATCGAGACCCGCCTGGCCTTGCCGGCCAAGCTCGCGACCTTCCGCCAGGACAGCGGCCGCCTGGTCGCCGGCGAGCTCCGTGTCGCCGCCGGCGACCGCCTCACCGCCTTGCGCTCCGGCGGCCAGCTGCTGGCCCTGCTGCAGGAACAGGAAGCGGCGACCTTCCCCCGCGACCGTGCCGCGTCGCTGCGCTTGTGGACCCGGACCAAGACCGAGGGGGAGCTGGCGGCGCGAGTTTCCGATCGCTTCCCTGGCTTCCCCTTCCGTGGCTTCGAGGTCCTGGAGCGTGGTGTCTCGGGCCGGGTGGGGAAGCTGCGCCTGCTCGGCTTCGGCGGCAAGTCGGAGGTCGTGGCCGGGCTCGAGGTGCGCTTCCTCCTCGACTTGCCGGAGACCCTCTTCACCGTCGAGCGCGGCAAAGGGAGCCGCGGCCGGCACAGCTGGGTGTTCAAGGGGCAGGGCTGGGGGCACGGGGTCGGCCTGTGCCAGACCGGGGCCTTCTCCATGGCTGGTCGAGGGGCGAGCTACCGCGAGATCCTCGCGCACTACTACCGCGGGACGCAGCTCGCGCGGGTACGACGGCCCTAGCCGGGAACGGCACGGCGCCGAGAAGCACTTATACTGTAGGAGCTTGAGACAACCACGAATCGGCGATCGGGGCCCGCGCCCGGGCACCCGCTGAAGGAGACTCCTACTATGAGAGCCACCATCCTGGTCCGTGCCTCGCTGGCCCTGACGACCTTCTTGATCCCGACCCTGGCTCTTGCCCAGGAGGCGCCCTTGCGGGTGGGACCCCCTGCCGCCGAGAGCGTCGCGATTCCCCCACCCCTGCGCCTCGCGGAACGTGCCGACGCCGTCCCCCTCGCCTCCCTGGCGCCGGCGATCGAGCGCGAGTCGGCCCGTCTCGGCGCCCTCGCCCTCCACAACCGCCAGCGTCAGCTGCCGGTGCAGAACGGCTTCGCACGTGACGTGCCGCGCCTCGAGCGCCTGCGCATCCAGCCCGGAAGCGCCCAGCTCTCGCAGCGGGCCGCGGGCGGCCTGCTGGAGCGCACCGCCGAGGGCCGGTTGGTGTGGGGGACCGAGGTGCGGGTCGCGGACGCCTGGCGCCTACGGCTCCATCTCTCCGGGGTGGCGTTGCCACCCGGCTCGCGACTGTGGGTCTACGGTGAGAGGGAGACGGTGGGCCCCTTCGGGCTCGAGCTCAAGGGACCCGACGGCGACCTTTGGACGCCCTCGGTGGGCGGGAACGCGATCCGCCTGGAGGTCGAGATGCCGGCCTCGGGTGGAGAAGCCGGCTTCCTGGTCGATCGGGTGCTCGAGCTCTTCGAGCTGGACACCCAGGGCGCCGCGGTGACCGCCCAGTCCACCGCGGGCGATCCGCCCTGTCTGGTCGACGTCCAGTGCGTCAACAGCTCGGTCTTCGACGTCGTCGACCTCGCCCAGGCGGCCATCGCCCACATCCAGTTCATCGACGGCGGCCTGGGCTTCATCTGCTCGGGCGGGCTGCTGAATGACCAGGGCTCCACGGGGACGCCGTGGTTCCTCACCGCCAACCACTGCTTCGACAACCAGTCCGCGGCCTCGACCCTCGAGGCCTACTTCGACTACTTCTCTGCCACTTGTGGCGGGGCGGCGCCGAGCCTCGGCTCCCTGCCGCGGGCCACCGGCTCGACCCTGGTGGCCACCGGCTCGCTGGATCTCGGGATGTCGGACTTCACCTTCCTGCAGCTCTCCAGTGCGCCCGGCAACCGGGTGTTCCTGGGTTGGAACGCCAATACCTCGGCTACCGCCAACGGCACCACTCTGCACCGCATCTCCCATCCCCTGGGCCTCAAGCAGCACTATTCGCAGAACCACGTCGACACCGCCGCCATCACCTGCGCGGGAGCGCCCCGACCGACCTTCCTCTACTCGACCTACAACGCCGGCGTGGGCAACCAGGGCGGCACCTTCGGCGGCAGCTCGGGCTCGCCGACCATCCGTTCCGGCGGCCAGGTGGTCGGGCAGCTGACCGGCGGCTGCGGCCCCAACCCCAGCGATGGCTGCGACTACGACAACGCGGACGTGGATGGCGCCTTCGCGTCGACCTTTCCCTTCATCGCGGATTCACTGAACCCTCCGGACGGGGCCTGTGTCGCCGGGCCGACCACCATGTGCCTGGTCGGCGGCCGGTTCAAGGTGGAGGTCGACTACGACACTGGGTCACCGCAGAACCTCTCCGGTCCTGGCTCGGTGGTGCCCCTCGGCTCGGACAACTCCGGCATGTTCTACTTCTTCAACGCGGACAACTGGGAGATGCTGATCAAGGTCCTCGACGCCTGCGCTCTGCCCTCCAATCCGCGTTACTGGGTGTTCTTCGCGGCCACGACGAACGTCGGTTTCACGGTCACGGTCACGGACACGGACAACGGCAGCTTCAAGACCTACACCAACCCGATCGGCACGGCCGCAGCGCCGGTGCAGGACACCAACTCCTTCGCCACCTGCCCGTAGCGGCCTGGCCCAGCACCCCGGTGCGAGGACTCCCTCGCGCCGGGCCGCCCTACCGCCGATCCTTCAGGAAGGGCAGTCTCGCCCGGGTCTCGGCCACCAAGGTCGGGTCGATCTCGGCGAGCAGCAGGGTCTCGCCCCGGGAGGCCGAGGCCAGCGTCTCGCCCATCGGGTCGACGATCCGGCTGTCCCCGACGTAGACCAGCCGCCCTCCCTCGCCGACCCTGTTGACCGCCACCACGTAGGCCTGATTCTCGATCGCCCGCGCGGTGGCGAGGCCCACCCAGTGGTGGCGCCGGGTCTCCGGCCAGTTGGCCACCACCAGGTAGGCGTCGGTCCCCGGGGCCACGGCCCAGAATTCATCGGCGAAGCGCAGGTCGTAGCAGACGAAGAGGGAGAAGCGCACGCCTTCGATCGTCACCGTCACCCGCTCGCGGCCGGCCTCGAAGTGCTCCTGCTCGCCGGCGTAGGTGAAGGGATGGATCTTGGCGTAGCGGTGGAGCTCCCCGCCTGGCCCCGCAACCAGCAGGGTGTTGGCCGGCCGCTCGGCGCCGGGTGAGCGCTCGGGGAGGGAGCCGGCGAGCCAGCAGCCCAGGCGCCTGGCCTCGCGGACCAGGAACTCGGTGGAGGGTCCCCCGGGAGGCTCGGCGGTGCGCTCGGTCGCCATCGAGAAGCCGCAGGCGAACATCTCGGGCAGGGCGATCAGGCGGGCCCCGGTCGCGGCGGCGCGCTCGAGCCAGGGAACGAGCCGTGCGAAGTTGCCCGGCGGGTCTTCCCAAAGGATATCGGTCTGGAGGGCGGCGACGCGCATGGCGGGAGGATGGCCGATCGGTGGGCCGGAAGCAAGACTGCGGGACCTCGTCTCGCAAATTGGCGACTTCGCCGTCTTGACTACAAGGTTCGAGAGAACTTAAAATCGCGCATCACTAGAGATGGTATACCCATGAACGAGAGACACTGCTTGCGGCCCATGAGTTGGATCCTGGTCGGATTTCTGACGGGCAGCGCTGTGCTCGCCGAGGTTCCCGACCGAATCGATTCCCCTCTCAAATCACCCTCCAACGTCCTTTGGCTTTCAGAGGAGCTTGCCTTCAGTCCTTCCGGTGAGCTTCGCAGCGAGCTGTTCTCGAGTTCCGAGCTTTCCATGCTCCGCAACGAGGTTGAGGGCCTTCGTCGCGCCAGAGCACGCGCAGTGGACGGCAGTGCCGAGACCGCGTGTCCTCTGATCCAAGTGGGCGATCGCGACTTTGCGGCCGATCGGCCCACCCTGGCGCAAGTGTTCGAGGAAGCTAAGCTCGTGGTCCTGGGGGAGCTAGCCGCGGTCGAGCAAGGTGTGTTCTACGGCCAGTTCGTGACCCTCTACGAGCTCCGGATCGAGACCGTCGCCAAGGCCCCGGCCAGTTGGAGCGCGCCCGAAACTCTCCTGTTCGTGGGTGTCCGCTTCGACCGAGTGGTCGATGGTACGCGCGTCTGTCTGGCCGGATCGCGCTTCCCTCATGAGCCGACACTAGGTCGTCGGGTCCTGATTCTCGCTCGAGCGATCCCGGTCGAGAGCCCGGTCGTTTTGAACCCGCTCGAGGACGAGCTCTACTTCGAGATCGAGGGCGGAGTCGCCTCCTTGCCATGGGCCAAGGCGACGGGCCTGCCGGCTGGGGTGTCCTGGGCCGAAGTAGAGAGGCAGCTGTTCGCTGTACAGGACAAGCGGCCATGAAGACTACCCGTCCCGGCGGGCTGGGCCGGTCGAGGTGGGCTGCTCTGTTGCTTTGCTTCTTGGCAGCAGCGACCGGGACGGATGCCAGAGGAGACAGCTGTGCCAACAGCTATTCGGAAATCTCGGCCAGTTCTGCCATCGATACCATCCGACTCAACGGAATCTACGGCGACCGAGCCCCCTGCATCAGCTGTCTGTCGACCGCGGCGAGCGCGTGGTCCAGTGCCTGTGGGAGCAGCAGTCTCCCCAACCTGACCACCAGCGGGGCTGCCGACATGGTCGTCCCGGTCTATTTCCTGCTTGGTCAGAATCCAGGAACGGTCCCGGGCTGCAGCGGCACCAAGTGCGCGTGTACGCGGCTGACTTTCTCCGGGGGTCAGATTGCCACCGCACAGATCTACATCTGGGAAGCCACCGGTGGTGGGCAGAACTGCACCGCGCAACAGACGGCAGTTCTCACTCACGAGATCGGGCATCTTCTCGGTCTGGAGGACCCCTCGCCGGGGACCTGCACGACGAGGATCATGGGCAACGTCACTGGTGCCATCGCTGCCGCCGACTGCAACGAAGTGGATGGCAACTTCTACATGAGCTGGGAGGGAGGAGTGCCGAATGACCACGACTGCGTCTGGCGCGAATACTGAGCAACTCCTGCGCCGAGCCCGCACCCGCGTCAGCTGGTGCTTGCTCCTGGTGGTCCCCGGCTTCGTCGTCCCCGCGATGGCCGATCACGCCTGCACCAGCCCTTTGATTCTCAATCTGGACGATAACGGGCGGATCGACACGACGGGCGAAGAGCACTGGGTCGACTTCGACATCGATGGCGATGGCGAGCTCGATCGCATCGCTTGGACCAGCTTCGAAGCCGAAGATGCTCTCCTTTGGCTGGACCTCAACGACAACCGCCTGGCGGATCACGGCGGCGAGCTCTTCGGCGACTCCACCCGCCTTCCATCGGGTGAGTTGGCCCGCAATGGCTTTGAGGCGTTGGCGGTTTACGATCGGCCGGAGCAGGGCGGCGATGGGGATGGGCGGATCACCGCCCTCGACCGGATCTGGCCCCGCCTGCGCCTGTGGGCCGACTTCAACCACGATGCCGTCTCGCAGCCGGAAGAGATCCACCGTCTCACGCCTTCGGCAGTTCTAGCCATCGACCTAGCCTACGAGAAGGCGCAGGTGCTCGACGGTCACGGCAACCTCCACGCCCTGCGGGGGACCTTCGTGAGACGCGTAAGAGAGGCAGGCTTCGAGAGGATCCAGCAGGAGCTGGTCGAGGACGTTTCCTTCCTCTCGGAGGAGTTGCACCAACCTTGACCGTTGGCGAGCCCGTGCTCCTCAGTCGTCGGCCGCCGAGGCGTCCTTGATCACGAAGCGGGCCGAGAGGCGCGCCACCTCGGTGGCGAGCCCGGCGAGCTCCACCGAGCGCAGCACTTCGGCGAAGTCCTTGTAGGCGGCGGGGGCCTCGTCCCGGGGATAGTTGCGGCCGTTGAAGAGGATGTCGCGCTCCTCGAAGGAACGGTCGATCTCCCCTTGGTCGAGCTCACGGATCGCCCGCTTGCGGCCCAAGGCCCTCCCGGCGCCGTGGTTGACGCTAAAGCAGGAGAGCGCGGCCCCGGGCTCGGCCACCATCACCGAGGAGCCGGCCTGGGGGTTGCCCGGCAGCAGGATCGGGTGGCCGGTCTGCGCGAACGGAGTGCCGGCGAGCTCGTGGTGCCCGGCTGGGAAGGCGCGGGTGGCGCCCTTGCGGTGGACCCACATCCGTCGCCCCTCGACCACCTCGAGCCGGGCGATGTTGTGGCTGATGAAGTAGACCAAGGAGGCCTGGACGCCCGGCACGACCTCCTGGAAGGCCTCGAGCACCAGCGCATTGATCAAGAGGTGGTTGAGCGTGGCGAAGTTGGCGCCGAGAGCCATGTCGTCGAGGTAGTCATCGGCCTCGGCCGTGCCCAGCGGCGCATAGACCAGCTCGCGATCCCCGCCCGGCAGGGGGATGCTCCAGGTGGCGAACTTCTGCTGCAGAGTCTTGAACTGGCGCGAGGCGAGCAGGTGCCCGAAGCCCCGCGAGCCGCAGTGGGAGAGGAAGGCCGCCCGACCGTCGGCGAGCCCGAAGGACTCCGCCACCCAGCGGGCGCGGTCGCTGCCGGCCACCTCGACTACCTCACACTCGCCGAAGTGGTTGCCACCGCCGTAGGAGCCGAGCTGCTGGACCTTCTCGCCGAACTTGCCGAAGGCTGGGTCAGTACCCAGCAGGCGCTCGAGACGCACCGCCAGGGCCTCCTGGGTGCCATCGTGGCCGCGGTGGAAGGCGTCCTCGCAGCGCTCGGCCCATTCGGGTGGGATGCCGAGAGCCTCGCAGACCGCGTCCGAGGCTCCCTCCACCACCAGCCGGCGGCCGAGATCCTCCGCCACCCGCCGTGCCTTCCTCACCGAGCGCTGGCCCTTGCCGGCGCCGGTGGGCACCCGCTCGCCGATGGCCTCGATCAAGGCCCGACGTACCTTGCGGTCCACCACCGCCTCGGCGGGCAGGTCGAGCTGAAGCAGGCTCATCGAGCACTTGATGTCGACGCCGACCGGACCGGGGTAGATGTGGCTGGGCGAGGCGACCACGCAGCCGACCGGCGCCCCGTAGCCGACGTGAGCGTCCGGGTTGAGCACGACCCGGGCGACGCCCGGGGACATCCGGGTGTTCATAGCCTGCTGAAGGCAGCCGGCGTCGAAAGTTCGGCGGATGGCCTCGGTGCCGATCACGGTGATCGGCGGCAGCGAGCCGCCGGCGACCGGCAAGAGGGCGGTAGCCTCGCCGGTCGGCACCAGCTCAAAGCCGGTGGCTTCAGAAGGGTTGGCAGAGGTCATGGGCGGGCGGGAGGTTACCCGAAAGCTCGCCTCGCCCGCCAGGCGAGCAGCCGTTCCACCGCCTGGTCGATCGTGTCCTCGTCCTTGCAAAAGGCGAAGCGCAGCCAGGGGCGGCCGTGCTCTTTGTTGAGGTAGAAGGGGCTCGCCGGGATCGCCGCCACGCCGGCTTCCTCGGGCAGGAGGCGCGACAGCTCGAGGTCGTCGTCGAAGCCCAGGGGGCGGATGTCGGCGAGCACGAAGTAGGTGCCTTCCGGTGCCTGGACCCCGAAGCCGGACTCGGCGAGGCCGCGGCAGAGACGGTCGCGCCGGCTCCGGTAGCGGGCCAGGTAGTCCTCGAAGTAGTCGTCGCCGGCCGCGAGGGCCCTGGCCATGGCCACCTGGAACGGCGTGGCCTGGCAGAAGGTCACGAACTGGTGGGCTGCTCGCAGGGCCTGCGTCAGCTCTGGGGGGGCGCAGCTCCAGCCGATCTTCCAGCCGGTCAGGCTGAAGGTCTTGCCCGCCGAGGAGATGGTCACCGTGCGCTCGCGCATCCCGGGCAGGGAGGCGAGGGGCAGGTGCTCCCCCTCGAAGACCAGATGCTCGTAGACCTCGTCCGAGACGGCGATCAGGTCGTGCCGGCGGCATAGGTCTGCTACCGCTTCCAGCTCGGCGCGGGTGTGCACCCGACCGGTGGGGTTCTGCGGTGTGTTGAGCAGGATCAGCCGGGTGCGGGGCGTGATCGTCGCCGCCAGCTCGGCGGGGTCGAAGCGGAAGCCCGGCTCGCGGAGGGTGACGGCGCGCACGGTGGCGCCGGCCATCTCGGCGCCGGCAAGGTAGGAGTCGTAGAAGGGCTCGAAGAGCACCACCTCGTCCCCGGGATCGCAGAAGGCCTGGAAGACGCAGAAGAGGGCCTCGGTGGCGCCGGCGTAGACGGTGATCTCCCCCTCGGGGTCGAGGTCCTGGCCATAGAAGCGCCTGCGCTGCGCGGAGACCGCCTCGACCAGCTCGGGCAGCCCGAAGCTGCGGCTGTACTGGTTCCGCCCCGCCCGGATGGCTTCGACGGCGGCTTCCTTGACGAAGTCCGGGCCATCGAAGTTGGGGGCCCCCTGGCCGAGGTTGATGGCGCCGAAGCGTGTGGCCAGCTGGTTGACGGCGGAGAAGATCGAGGTGCCGAAGCCGGAGACGCGTCGGGCGGCTCGCCTCACGGGTAGTCGTCCAGGTCCTGGAAGGGCAGGCCGCAAGGATAGAACAGGTTGAAAACCGGCTGTTCGATCGCCTCGGCGAATCCCAGGAAGAGGGGGCCGTACTTCTCGATCGGGGAACCGCCGGCCTCGACGGTCTGGTACTCCTCGACGCTGATGCCCATGGCTTCGGCGATCTGTTGGGGGGTCTTGCCACGGCGCTCGCGGTGCTGGGCGATCAACCGGCCAGCCTGACCGGCCTGGCAGTCGGCGAAGCGCCCACTGTCGGCCAGCAGGCGGGAGGTCGGCGTCTCGAGCGAGATGGCGATCTGTGCCAGGCGATAGCCCCAATCCTCGGCCGGCGTGCTGCCGGCTTCGATGTCCTGGTATTCGGCGGCCGGGATGCCCAGCCGGGAAGCGGTCTGGTCGACTGTCAGACCCTTCTTCTCACGCTCTTTTCTGAGGACTTCGCCCTGTTTCATTCGTCTAGTCTCCCATGAGAGTGGTCTGGCCAACTGCGGTCGGCGCCGGGCTCGACCCGGTCGCCGGGCGGACACTTCCTAAGGATGCGTTGCCACGCTCTGCCGTGACAGGGCACTATAGGAGAGACCGCTTTGCATGCGCCTTGCTAGTCAGGGTCGTCACTCTGACTCTCGCTGCGTTCCCTGGGCTGCCAGGAAGGCTCCGCCCGGTCGGTGCATGCACAAGGAACTATGTATTATGGGGTGTTGCTGAGCACCAGAGTGTGGGCCGACTGGATCAGTCGGTGATCAAAGTGACCAGGAGTCTGGAGCAAACCGGGCCGGAGGGGCCGACCCGGTTCGGGGTGAACCGTGCTCTAGACCTCGAAGAACCAAACCGACGTCTCGCGAACGTCAAACCCAGGAGGTTCCTCTCATGTCCGAGTCCGAAGTCCAGCACCGCATCCAAGATACGACTGAGGAGACCCAGGCGGATTCATCGGGTCTCTCTCGACGGCATCTGCTGGGGGGCATCGGCGCCCTGGCTGCCGCCGCCACCGCCGGCTCGCTGCCGGTGGTGCTCACGCCGACGACGGCCGAGGCCGAGCTCGGCCCGGAACTGGGCAGCAACCGCACCGCCGCCGCCGTGGCCAAGCGGCAACAGCTGACGGCCCTGATGCAGGCCGCTGGCTCGCCTGCGCATCCCGACAACGGCGACGAGGCGCTCTACGCCAACCTCATCGGCAACTACTCCAAGGGCCTGCCCCACAACGCCATCGGTGAGGTGCGCCCGGCGGCTTACTCGAAGTGGCTGACGGCCCTCAACTCGGGGCTCAACGCGGATTTCGAGGCGATCCCCCTGGGCGGCGTCACGAAGCTGACCAGCCCACAGTCCGGCCTGGCCTACGACCCCGAGGGCAACGACGGACACCAATACGTCATCCCGCCGGCGCCGGCCTTCGCCAGCGCCGAAGAGGCGGGCGAGATCGTCGAGAACTACTGGATGGCCCTGCTGCGCGACACCCGCTTCACGGACTACGCGAACAGCGACCTCGCCCAGGCGGCGGCGGACGAGCTCTCCGGGCTCACTGACTTCCGGGGTCCGACGGAAGGCGGCGTGGTCACCCCGCAGAGCCTCTTCCGCGACGTCCTCCCCGGTTGCACCACCGGCCCCTACGTCTCGCAGTTCATGCTCCTGGGCACTCCGTTCGGCGTCGAGTACGTCGAGCGCCGGATGCGCACCCTGGCCCAGGGGAGCGACCACATGACCAGCTTCGCCGACTGGCTGGCGGTGCAGAACGGCAACGTCCCGGGCGCTGCGAGGTTCGACTCCACCCGGCGCTACGTCCGTAACGGCCGCGACCTCTCCGAGTGGGTGCACATCGACGTGCTCTTCCAGGCCTACTTCAACGCCTGCCTGATCCTCGGCACTCCGCCCGACCCGAACAACAAGCCCACCGGCGGCGGCATCGGCTGCCCGCTCAACTCGGGCAACCCCTACAACGGGTACCAGAAGCAGGCTGCCTTCGCTACTTGGGGGCCCCCGTTCATCAAGGCCACTCTTTGCGAGGTCGCGTCCCGAGCCCTGAAGGCCCAGTGGTACCAGAAGTGGTTCGTGCACCGCCGCCTGCGTCCCGAGGCGTTCGCCGGATGCGTCCACGTGCACGTGAGCGGCCTGGCCGACTACCCGATCCACTCGGACGCGCTGGACTCCGAGGCCGCCAGCCGGGTGGCCAGCAAGTATGGCACTTACCTCCTGCCCATGGCCTTCCCAGAGGGCAGTCCCACCCATCCCGCCTACGGCGCCGGACACGCCACCGTCGCGGGCGCTTGCGTAACCGTCCTCAAGGCCTTTTTCGACGAGAGCTACGTCATCCCCAACCCGGTGGTCCCCAACGGCAACGGCACCCAACTGCGCCGCTGGGAGGGTGAGCCGCTGACCGTCGGTGGCGAGCTCAACAAGATCGCCTCCAACGTCGGCACCGGCCGTAACATCGCCGGCGTGCACTGGCGCTCGGACGCCCTCGAATCCTTCCGTCTCGGTGAGGCGGTGGCGATCGCCCTCCTGCGCGACCACAAGGCCTGCCTCCACGAGGAGGGCAGCTTCACCTTCACCAAGTTCGACGGCACCAGCATCACCATCTAGCTCTCAGCGCCGGAGCCCTCTCCTCCATGGAGGGCTCCGGCGGCTTCCCCGCCTCGCGATCGGCGCGATACGATCTCCCTCCGTGCCGGCGTTCCGCCCCGCGTCCCCGAGAGGGCTTCCTCATGCCAGCGACCGTCTCAGCGAGCCTTGAAGCAGGAGTGGACTTCTCTCTCTCCGAGGAGCAACGGGCCATCCAGGAGCTGGCCCGCGACTTCGCGGCGCGGGAGATCGACCCCATCGTCGACGAGATCGACGAGGCCCAGCGCTTCCCCCGCGAGGTGATGGCCAAGGCCGGCGAGCTGGGTTTCCTCGGCGTGCTCTTTCCCGAAGAGCTGGGCGGCGCCGGGCTCGGCTACGTCGAGTACGTGCTGGTGGTCACCGAGCTATCGAAGGTCGACCCTTCGGTGGGGATCAGCGTCGCCGCCCACAACTCCCTGTGCACCAATCACATCTACAAATTCGGCAACGCCGAACAGCGCCGCCGCTGGGTGACTCCGCTCGCCAGCGGCCAGAAGATCGGCGCCTGGGGCTTGACCGAGGCCGGCTCCGGCTCGGACGCCGCCGCCGCCCGCACCAGCGCCCGCAAGGCGGAGGGCGGCTGGGTGCTGAACGGCGCCAAGGCCTTCTGCACCCACGGCTCGGTGGGGGACGTCTGCGTGGTGATGGCGGTCACCGAGCCCGGGGCGCCGAAGGGCAAGAACCTCTCGGCCTTCGTGGTCGAGAAGGGAATGGCCGGCTTGCGGGCGGGCAAGAAGGAGAACAAGCTCGGCATCCGCGCCTCGGACACCGCCGAGGTGGTCCTCGAGGACTGCTTCGTGCCCGACGGCCACCTCCTGGGCGAGCGGGGGGCCGGCTTCCCCCAGGCCCTGGCAGTACTCGACGGCGGCCGCATCTCGATCGCCGCCCTCGGTCTGGGCACCGCCATCGGCGCCTTCGATGCCGCCCGCCGCTACGCCAAGGAGCGCGAGCAGTTCGACCAGCCGATCGCGAGTTTCCAGGCGATCCAGTTCGCCCTCGCCGACATGGCCACCCGCATCGCCGCCGCCGAGGCCCTGACCCTGGCCGCCGCGGCCGAGATGGACCGCACCGGCGAGGTGACCTTGAAGGCCTCCGAGGCCAAGCTGATGGCCGGCGAGACCGCGGTGTTCTGCGCCGAGCGCGGGGTGCAGATCCACGGCGGCTACGGCTTCATCAAGGACTACCGCGCCGAGAAGTACTACCGCGACGCCAAGATTTGCACCATCGGCGAGGGCACCAGCGAGATCCAGCGCATGGTGATCGCTCGCCAGATGCTGAAGGGCGCCTCGGCATGAGCGCAGCCGCCGGGCGCGGGGTCTCCTTCGAGGCCCTGCTGGAAGGCGTGCGGGCTCGTCGCTCGCGCGCCCTCGGTCGAGCCATCTCGCTGGTCGAGGACGGCCAGGAGGACGCGGCCCGGCTGATCGCCGCCGTCTACGGCGAGGTCGGCCGAGCCCGGGTGGTGGGCATCACCGGCCCACCCGGGGCGGGCAAGAGCACCCTGGTCGACCGCCTCGCCCGCTTCGTCCGGGGGCGGGGGGAGACGGTAGGCATCCTCGCTGTAGATCCCACCAGCCCGTTCTCGGGCGGCGCCATCCTGGGCGACCGCATCCGCATGCAGGGCCTGGCCACCGACCCCGGGGTGTTCATCCGCTCGATGGCGACCCGGGGGGCCATGGGCGGCCTGTCGCGGGCCACGCCGGACGCCGTCGACCTGCTGGACGCGGCCGGCTTCGACTGGGTCCTGGTCGAGACGGTGGGCGTCGGCCAGGACGAGGTGGACGTGGTGCGCAGCGTCGAGACCGTGGTGCTGGTCACCGTGCCGGGCCTGGGCGACGACATCCAGGCGATCAAGGCCGGGGTGATGGAGATCGCCGACCTCTTCGTGGTCAACAAGGCCGACCGCGAGGGGGTGGAGCGCACCTGTCGCGACCTGGAGATGTTGCTCTCCCTGGCGCCGGGATCGGGTTGGCAGCCGCCGATCCTGCGCACCGTCGCCAGCCGGGGCGAGGGCATCGAGGAGCTGGTACAGGGCATCGAGAGCCATCGCACCCACCTGATCGCGAGCGGCGAGCTCGCGGCGCGGCGCCGCGCTCAGCTGCGGCTGCGGGTGGAGACCATCCTGAAGCAGCGGGTCCTGACCGCCGCGGACCGTGGCGACCGCTTGGTGCGCGAGATCGAGCAGGCCTTCGCGGCCGGCCAGGATCCGTACCGGACCGCCGATCACCTCTTCGCCGAGGTGGTCGAGGAAGAGGTCGCCGGGAGGCAAGCATGATCCAGGGCCTGGACCACATCGGCATCGCCGTGGCCTCGATCGCCGAGGCGAGGAAGTTCTACGAGAGTCTGGGCCTGAGCGTGGCCCACGTCGAGGAGGTGGCCGCGGAAGGAGTGCGAGTGGCGGTGATCCCCTGCGGTGCCACCCGCATCGAGCTGCTCGAGCCGCTTACTCCAGACTCGACGGTCGGCCGCTTCCTCGCCCGCCGCGGCGCCGGCGTCCACCACCTCTGCTTCGCCACCGGCGACGTCGACGGGGATTCGGCGCGCCTGCGCGCTGAGGGCCTCGAGGTGCTGCGTGAGCAGCCCGGCGAGGGCGCCGAAGGCTGCCGGGTACAGTTCGTTCACCCGCGCAGCACGGGCGGCGTGCTGGTCGAGCTCTCCGAGCGCCCGCCTCAGAACTGTACGTAGGCCAGAAAGTACTCGGCGGGATCGATTTTCTTGTAGGCCAGGTCCTCGGCCTTGTCGATGGTCAGCTCGAACTGGCCAGCGCGGTCGCGCCCATTCGAGAGCATCAGCACGTCGAGGCTGTTGAGCTTGCCGGCGTGGCGGCTCTTGACGTCGACCAGGGCCGCAGCGACCGAGCGCAGCCCGTCGAGGACCGCAGCTTCGGAGTCGGTCTTCAGCTCGACCAGGGCGCGATTCGTCTTGGTGCCCTGGAAGACCCGGGTACCGGGGAATCCGTCGCGCAGCAGCATGCGCTCGAGCTCACGGGCGACGTCCTCGGCGGGGAAGGGGCGGCGAGTCATGGTCAGCAGGTCGGGGTAGCCGGCGCGCGTGCGGCCCACGGTCGGCGGACCGGTTTCGGAGAGGGGGCGCTCGCCGCGTCGTGCCTCCGGCAGGTTCTCGGGGGAGGGTTGCCGGTCGCGCATCAAGGCGCCCATCTCCCGGCGCTCCTGCTCCTCCTTCTCGCGCTGGCGCTGGCGAGCACTCTCGGCCTGCGGTCGGATCTGCTCCGACTTCCCCTGCTCGATCAGCACCGCCTTGCCGAGGTTGTCCTGGTTCGCCTGCTCGGTCTTCTCGACGTCGATCTCGGAGAGCTTGAGGAAGGTCTGGGTACCGTTGGCCAGGGTGATGATGGCCCGATCTCCCTCCACCCGGTACTTGGTCTTGGCAGCGAGCTTACTGCCGTCTTTGAGGTAGATCGTGTAGGCGAGGGCCGGGCCGGCGAGGGCCAGGAGGGCGAGGCAGAAGGCGGCGAGGACGTTGCGGCGCATCGGGGGGCCTCCAGGGTCGTGCGCTATCATACGCGGTGCCCATGTTTCGCGCTCACGCTCACGACGCTTTGCTGGTTCTCGAGGACGGCACGGTCTTCCCCGGGCGCGCCGTCTCTCCCGGCACCCGTTTCGCCGAGGTGGTATTCAACACCTCGATGACCGGCTACCAGGAGATCCTGACCGACCCTTCCTACCGTGGCCAGATCGTGGTCATGACCCAGCCCCACATCGGCAACTACGGCGTCGCCGCCCAGGTGGCGGAGTCGAGCCGGATCTGGGTCGAGGGCTTCGTGGCCCGGGCCTTCACCGCCCGCCCGTCCGGCGTCGGTTGGGAGGAGGGCCTGCTGACCTACCTGAAGCGCGAGAAAGTGCCGGCGATCGACGGCATCGACACCCGAGCCCTGGTGCGCCACCTGCGCCAGCAGGGCGCCTTGCGCGGCGTGATCACCACCGAGCGCTCGGACGTCGATGCCCTGGTGGCCGAGCTCGCCGCGTTTCCGACCATGGCCGGGCGTGCCCTGGTGGACGAGGTGACCAGCTCCCAGGTCTATGCCGTGCCCCCTGTGGGAGAGGAGAGGGCCCATCTCGCGGTCTACGACTTCGGCGTCAAGAGCAACATCTTGCGCGCCCTCGCCCTGCGCGGCGCCCGCCTGACGGTGCTGCCCGCCCACACCTCCGCCTCCTCCTGTCTGGACCTCGACGTCGACGGCGTGGTGCTGTCGAACGGCCCCGGTGACCCCGAGCCGCTGGAAGACATCATCGACACCGTGCGCACCCTGGTCGCCGCGGAGCAGCCGGTGTTCGGGATCTGCCTCGGCCACCAGCTGCTGGGGCTGGCCCTGGGCGCCCGCACCTTCAAGCTCAAGTTCGGCCACCATGGCGGCAACCAGCCGGTGAAAGACCTCGCGACCGGCAGGGTCGCGATCACCAGCCAGAACCACGGCTTCGCCGTCGACCCGGCGACGTTGCCGGCCAGCTGCCGGCCCAGTCACGTCAACTTGAACGACGGCACGCTCGAGGGCTTCGAGCTCACGGACAAGCCGGTCTCCGCCGCCCAATACCACCCCGAGGCCGCTCCCGGCCCCCACGACGCCTCCCCCCTCTTCGACCGCTTCCTCGCCCAGGTCCGGCGCGGCGTCGCGGTATGAAGCCGCGCCTGCCGCTCGAGATCGAGCTGGCATGGCGCTTCGCCCGCGGCCGGCGCAGCGGCCTGCTCGCCGGGACGGCGCGGGCTGCCCTGGTGGGAGCGGGGCTGGGAGTGGCGTCCCTGGTGATCGCCATGGCCCTGATGACCGGCTACAGCGAGGACCTGCGCACCAAGCTGCTGGGGGGCAACGCGACGGTGGGCATCTTCCCCCTGGACGACCCCCAGGCGGGCCTCTCCCCGGCCGAGCTCGAGCAGTTGGCGGCCTTGCCGGGGGTGACCGGCCTGGGTCACGTCCTCTACCGCCAGGGGCTGCTGGGCCGCGGGCTCTCCGCAGCGGGAGCGGTGGACGTGACGCTGCGCGGGGTCGATCCGGGCGCCGACCGCCGGGCGACTCCCGACCAGCTCGCGAGCGGACCGGACGGCGTTCCCGGCGCCGTGCTGGGTGCGGACCTGGCTCGCCGGCTCGGTGTGACAGCGGGGGAGAGGGTGGTGCTGACGGCTTTCGAGGCTCCGGCCGGCGGGCGGCCCCGCTTCCGTTTCCAGAGCCTGCGCGTGGCGGGGACCTTCGAGAGCGGCTTCGCGGAGTTCGACCAGTCCTGGGCCTTGATCGACCGCCAGGCCCTCTGGCGCATCGCCAGCGCCGGGCCCCGGGCGTTCTACGAGCTGGCCCTGCGCGATCCGGCCTCGGCGCCGGGGATCACCGACACGGTGCGCGGCCTGCTCGGCGAGCGTTTCGGGGTCTCGGACTGGCGGGACCTCAACCGAGAGCTCTTCGCGGCCCTGGCCCTGCAGAAGCGGCTGCTCTTCCTGGTGCTCGGGCTGATCGTCCTGGTGTCGACCTTCAACGTCGCCTCGACCCTGGTGGTCCTGGTGCGCGAGCGGATGCGGGACCTCGGGGCCCTGGCCGCCCTGGGCCTCGGGCCGCGGTCCTTCGCCGCGGTATTCCTGCTCTGCGGCGGCTTCCTGGGGCTCGTGGGCACGGCTGCCGGCATCCTGGGCGGCAGCCTGGTGTGCTGGGTGCTGACCCGCTGGGAGCTGATCCGTTTCGATTCGGACGTCGCGGCGGTCTATTTCTTGAGCTCGGTGCCTTTCCGCGTCGACCTCGGGGACCTGGCGGCGATCAGTGGCCTGGCTCTTGCTCTGACGCTCGCGGTCTGCCTACTACCGGCCATTCGGGCTGCCCGGATCGAACCGGGAGATGCCCTTCGGGCGTAACGGAACGAGCCCCTCGAGCGTATTGTTTTCGTGAACGGAACCTGGGTGATGTCAGCACCGCTCCCCGACCTCACCGTCGCGCTCTCGAGCTCCAACCCTTGGGCTTGGGTGGCGGCGATCCGGCTGGCCTTGCGCCGGGCCGGCCGTCCCCAGACCGAGATCGAAGAGTTCAGCGACGAGGCGCTGGAGGACCCTCGCCCCGACGCCGTGCGCAAGGTCTGCGAGCGCTGGGCCAGGGTCGAGCACGCGTAGGCTCCCCGATCGCTGAGCACGGAGATCGGGTTCTCCCCCCCTCGCCGTTCACCGGCCCAATCTCCTCACCTTCTCCTGCGCCGCCTCGTAGTTGGCCGACCCGGCCGGCACCTTGGCGTAGGCCTGCTTGGCGCGGGTCTCGTCCTTGACCCGCCGCTCGTAGAGGCTGCCGGCGCGGTACCAGGCATCGAAACGGGTGTTCGGGAAGCGGCTGCCGAGGTCGGTGAGGGTCCTGGCCGCCAGCTCCCAGCGCTTGGCTTCTTCATAGAAGCCGGCGATCTTCCACAGCGCCTGCTCGGCGGCCGGGTCCTCGGGGTAGCGCTGCACCAGGGTGCGGAGGGTGACCAAGGTGGCGGGAGAGGAGCCGCCCAGCTCTGGATCTCGCTGCCAGATCTTCTTGCGCTCCTCGATGTCGGCCTTGAGCAGCAGGGCGGGCAGCTCGCTCGGGCTGCCCGGATAGCGCTCCAGCAGCTCGACCAGGCGGCGCCGGGCGCCTTCGGGGTCGGCCGGTCGACCTTCGAGGAGGGCACGGGCTTGCTGGAGGAGAGCCTCGGCCTCCCCCGCTGGGGTCGAGGCGCCGGTGCCCTGAGCTTCCCGCCTCGCCGGCAGGCTCGGAGCCGGTGCGGTCGTCTCTGCGGCGGGCTCCGGGCTCGGCGGTGGGGCTGCCGGAGCCTCCTCGGTGACCCGTGGCGCGGTGGCCACGGCCGGTGGAGCGGGGGCCGGTCGCTGGACCGCCCGTACCAGGAAGTAGCCGCCGAAGAGCAGGGCCAGCGCGGCGACCAGCGAGCCCACCACCAGCACCACGCCCGGCCCCCGCCCGTTGGGCGAGAAGCCAAACAGGCGCCGGGTGGTGCGCGAGATGCCCTGGATCTCACCCAGCAGGCGCAGGTTCAGGTCCGACTCCAGCTGCTCGAGGTCGGCGCGGAGCTCGCGCACCGTGCCGTAGCGGTGGCGGGGGTCGGCGGCGATGGTGCGCAGGATCACCGGGTCGAGGTCCGACGGCAGGTCGGCCACCAGCTGGCTGGGCAGGCTGATTCGGCCGCTCGGCAGCCGCCCGGTGAGCAGCTCGTAGAAGATCGAGCCCAAGGCGTAGAGGTCCGAGCGGGCGTCCGGCCTGGCGCCGTTGGCGAGCTCCGGGGCGAGATAGCGGATCGCACCGACGTTGACCTGGCCGGTGGTGAGGGTGACGCCCTCCGGGCGCGTGGGCAGCATGCGGGCGGTGCCGAAGTCCGCCACCTTGACCTCGGTGAGGTCTCGGCTGAGCAGAACGTTGCGGGGCTTGAGGTGGCCGTGGACGAGGCCCAGTCCGTGAGCGTGCTCGAGGGCCGCAGCCACCGCCCGGACGATGTGGAAGACCCGGTGGAGAGGCTGGCGGCCCTGCCTCATCAGGGCCTCGAGCGAAGGTCCGTCGACCAGCTCGGTCGCCACCCAGACCTCGTCGCCGGCGGCCTTGTAGTCGAGGATGCGAACCACGTTGGGGTGCTGGAGACGTGCGACGGCGGCGAGGTCCTTGGCCAGCTCGGCCACGGCGGCGGCGTCCTGGCGGAAGCGCGTGCCGGGCAACTTGACGGCGACCAGGCGCTGGTCGCGACGATCGATCGCTTTGAGGACGGCGGCGGAACCAGTCTTCGAGAGGGTCGCCGAGACCTCGTAAGGTCCGATCTCGAGCGGCGCGTTAGTTGGCATCGTGCTCAAAAACTATCACGCTGTCTCCGACCTGGATCCGGTCGAGATCCCTCAGCCGAGTCTCGGTCGCCGGCTCGCCGTTCACCCTCGTGCCGAAGCTCGAGCCGAGGTCGCGCAGCAGGAAAGAGCCGTCCGCGTGGGCCTCGACGGCCAGGTGCTCCTTGCTCGCCTGGCTGTCCGAGAGAGTCAAGGTGCAGGAGCGGGAGCGGCCAACGACCGTCGTGCCCTCGCCCAGCAGGACGCTGGCGCCGCGCTCCGGCCCCTCGAGCACGTAGAGCCGCGCCGGGCCCGCGCCTCGCGCGGCTGGCTGGCGGCCGGTGCGGTCGGTGAGCTCGACAGTGCGCATGGGAAAGGGGATGGTGATGCCGGCGCGCTGGAACGTCTCCCAGATCCGTCCGCGGATCTCACTCCCGACCCGTGGCGCGCTCGAGTAGTCCTCGATCCAGACCCGCAGCTCGTATTCGATGGCGCTCTCGGCGAAAGAGAGGTTGAAGACCTCGGGCGTGGGGGTCTCGAGCACGCCGTCCACCCCCTTGACCGCGTCCAGCAAGGCCCGCCGCACGCGGTAGGGAGGCGTGCGGTAGTGGGCCCCGACCACGATGCGCTCCATGTGCAGCCGGTGGGGCAAGGCGAAGTTGAGCACCCGCTCGTCGGCGATCTTGGCGTTCGGGATGATGACGTGGTCGTTGTCGCGGGTGCGCAGGTGGGTGGTGCGCCAGGTGATGGCCACCACCCGCCCCTCCTGGTCGCCGACGCGGATCCAGTCGTTGATGCCGAAGCTGCGTTCCAGGCTGACCACCAGGCCGGCGAAGAAGTTGGTCAGGATCGGCTGGAGGGCCAGGCCGAGCACCAGAGAGGTCACGGCGCTGGTGGCGAGGATGCCCTTGAAGTCCGCCTTCTCGAAGGCCAGGGGCAGGGTGACCAGCGCGGCCAGCAGATAGCCCGCCCCGATCGCCACGGCGGGTAACAGAGTGGGAATCGCCACCCCGCGCCGGACCCTGAGGTGAACCTCGAAGAGGTAAAGGGTGGCCAGGCGGAGGGCCAGCGCGATCGGCACGAAGAGCAGGCACCAGAAGAGCAGCTCGGCGAGGACCGGCTTCTTGGGTGCGCCCTCGAAGAGCTGGTAGACCTCGAGGGCCACGGCCAGGAAGGCCACGTTCAAGGGCAGGGCGAATTGCCGAACCAGGAGGAAGCGGCGCGAGAGGAGGGCGACCAGGAGGAAGCCGACGAACAGGGCGCCGAGGCTCGCGGCGAGTGCGGGCAGCAGGGAGGCGAGCATGGGAGGAGACTGGCTCAGAGGGCGGCCGAGAGCAGGGCTCGTGGCCGAGCGTCCATGGCCGTGCCCGGCAGTCTAGCAGCAAGCTACTCCCGCACCACCCGGAAACCCCGGTAGGCCGGCGCGGCGTCGCCCGAGCCCTTGGGAGCGCGCGGCTGGTCGGCGCTGGGGCCCAGGAGCTTGGCGCTGCCATCCTCGGCGAGGACCCACTCGGCGGCGTTGCCACCGAGGTCGAAGAGGGGCTCGGTGGTGCCCAGGGCGTCGAAGCGGCCGACCTCGGCGAGCAGGGGACCCTCGCCACCGAGGGCCGCGGCGGCGTTGCGGAGAGCCTCGGCCTCCTCGGGGTTGGGAGCGAACCCAGCCCAGTGGTCGAGGGTGTTCCCCAAGGTGCCAGCCGACTTGCGCAAGGCGGCCACCTCGGCCTCGCGGGGCAGCCGGTAGCGCTCGCCCGTCCTCATCGAGAGCCACTCGCAGTAGGCCCGGGCCTGCTCGAAGAGGATGCCTGTGGCCGGGTAGTTCGCCCTCGCGGCTGGCACCGGGTAGGTTGGATCGAACGTGGCGTACTGCGCGCGGGTGACCTCGAAGCGGCCGAGGGTCAACCCCTCGTGGGCCACCACCTCGGGGACCAGGACTCCCGCCACCAGTCGCCCCAGCCGGCCATCGCTGGCGACGGAGCGGGCCCGCTCGAGGGCCCGGCCGAGGGGGGAAGTCGGCGCGAGCGCCGCTGGTTCCGGCGGGACCTTGGTGAAGAGGTAGCGGTCGAGCCAGGCGAGCTCTTCCTCGACCTTGCGCCGCTGGTGGACGTAGCGGCCGAGACCGTGAGGCTCGCCGGGAAAGAGCACCAGCCGCACGGTGCGTCCGGCTTGCTGCAGGGCCCGGTAGAGGGACCAGCTCTGGCTGGGGGGGACGTTGCGGTCCTCGGTGCCGGTAAAGACGATCGTCGGCGTGGTCACCTCGGGCAAGCGGAAGAAGGGGCTCTTGTCGACATAGCGCTGGGGGTCCTCGAGCGGCGAGGCTCCGAAGTAGAGCTGGTCGAAGGCGGCGCCGAAGTCGACGTTGCCCCAGTCGCTGATCCACTCCACGTCCGCGGCGCCGATCGAGGCTGCCTTGTAGCGGTGGGTGCGGGTGATCAACTCGGCCGAGAGAATGCCGCCGTTCGACCAGCCGGTGGTGGCCAGGCGCTCGGGGTCGACCAGGCCACGGGCGATCAGAGCGTTCACCCCGGCTTCGAGGTCGGGGATCTCGAGCTCGTAGTACTTGCCGCCTGTGATCGACTCCACCCACTCGAGACCGTAGTTGCTGCTGCCGTGGTAGTTGACCTCGAGCACGAAGGCGCCCCGGGAGAGCCACAGGGGCAGGGGCTTACTGACCCGGAAGGTCCACTGGTCGAGGTCGGCCCCGGCCGGGCCGCCATGGATGGCGAGGATGAGCGGCCGGCGCTCGCCCTCGCGCCAGTCGAAGGGGTAGCGCAGGATCCCCTCTACCTCGTCGCCTCGGGCGCCGCGGAAGCGCATCACCGCGCTCTTGGGCCGCGGCTTGCCGGCCCAGCCGGGGTTGGGGTGGATCGTCGGCTCCGAGGCCACGAGACGCGTCCCCTCGAGCCGAGCGCGCATCCAGACCGGAGGGTCCGAGGGCGTTGAGTGCTCGTAGAGGATGCGCTGGCCGTCGCGGCTCGCGACCCAATGGAAGACGTGGCCGGCGTGCTCGCCTTCGAGAGCGGAGCGCCGGTGGCTCGACCCGTTTCGCACGAAGCGGGCAGGGCGGTGGCGGACGCCGTCGGCGAGGAGGGCCAGGAAGCCGTCCGGAGTGGCGGTGAGGGAGCCGACCTCGCCCAGCCCACGCGCCCAGCCAAGATCGACCTTCTGCTGGCGCCCGCTCACCACGTCGTAGTGGTAGACCTCGCTGATCGTGGCCTGGAGGTAGACGGGGTGGCTCGCACGCTCGGCGGCGAAGTAGAAGCCCTGGCTGGCCGGTTGCCAGGCGACGTGGGAGGGGAACAGTCGGCTGCCCTCGAGGAGCCGTCGGGACTCGCCGGTCCCGAGGTCGGTCAACCAGGTGGAAGGTGCCAGCCGATTGTCGTAGCCGAAGGCGAGGCTCTGCTGGCGGCGGGTCACGGCCCAACGGCCGTTGGGCGAGACGGCGAGCAGGTCGATCCAGTCCCGGTTGTCGGTCAGCCGGGTGATCTCTCCCGACTCCAGGGCCAGGCGGAAGAGGCGGGTGGGAGGGGTGAGCGGATCCTCGACGACGATCGAGGTGTCCTTGGCCTTCTCGGTCTCGAGCTCCAGGCGCGTTGGCTCCTCCGGAGCCACGAGGACGACGTGCCCATCGTCCTGCCAGGCGAAGGTGGCCAGGGGCCGGGCCAGCGAGGTCACCGGCCAGGGCTCGCCGCCACCGAGGTCGAGCAGGAAGAGCTGGCTCGGCGCGAGCTTCTCGTCAGCTGCCTTCTCGCCGCGCCGGGGCCGATCCGAGAGGAAAGCTAGGCGGCGGCCGTCGGGAGAGAAGCGGGGGGAGCCGTGGTGGTCGGCGCCGCGGGTCAGGGCGAGCTCGCGGCCGTCGTCGAGCGAGGTCAGGAAGAGGTTGGAGGCGACGGTTCCCTTCTCCTTGTCCATCACCCGCTTGACCCACACTGCGCTACGTCCGTCCGGGGCGATCTCGACCTCCTGCACCGTCTCCTGGAGCAGCAGGTCGTCGACCGTCCACTCGCTGCTGCCGGCGACGGCGGGCTGGTTGACGCAGAGGGCGAGGAGAAGAGTCAAGGCCGAGACTGGCGAGCGCATGGGATCCTCCGTTGGGGAGCTGATTGTACTGGTCTGTCCCGAGTCGCCTCGCAGGTGCCACTTGAGGACATGTGCCCAACAGAAGGGGGAGAATGAGCGAGATCACGAGCAGTGAGGGTGCCCGCCCCGAGAGCGAGCGGGCCGGCTGGTCCAGCTTCGGCCTGATGTGGATCGGCCAGTTCGTGTCCCTGGTCGGCTCGCGCATTACCGCCTTCGCCTTCGGCGTCTTCGTCTTCGAGCAGACCAACTCGGCCTCGGCCTACACGGTGATCCTGCTGCTCGCCGGCCTGCCGGGCCTGCTGCTGGCGCCCTTCGCCGGCGCCCTGGTGGACCGCTTCGACCGCCGGCTGGTGATGCTCGTCTCGGATGTCGCCTCGGCGGTGGCCAGCCTGCTGATGGTCCTGGTGCTGGCGTGGTCCGGGGGGCAGCTGTCGACCGGCTACGTGTACGCCTACGTGGCCTTCGGCGCCCTGCTCCAGGCGTTCCTCTGGCCGGCCTACATGTCTTCGACCACCCTGCTGATGCCCAAGCGCCACCTCGCCCGGGCGAGCGGCCTGATGCAGCTCGGCATGGCTTCGGCCGCGGTGCTCGCGCCTCTTCCTGCCCCCTGGCTCCTTTCCTCGGTGGGGGTGATGGGCATCATCTGGATCGACTTCGTGTCCTTCCTGCTCGCGGCCCTTTCGCTGCTGCGGGTGCGCATCCCGCGGCCCACGGCCAAGACGCCGCCGGCCGGGGGAGGCGGGCGAGCCAGCCTGACGCAGGACATCGCCCTCGGTTGGCGCTTCATCCGGGAGCGACCGGGGCTGATGATCCTGCTCTGGTACTTCGCCATGATCAACCTGGTCTTCACCATGGGCTCGGCCCTGGTGACGCCGATGGTGCTCTCCTTCGCTTCCCGCGAGACCCTCAGCATGGTTTCCGCCACGGGCTCGGCCGGTTTTCTGGTGGGCAGCCTGGTGGCCGCCGCGACCGGCGGCCCCAGGCGGCGTGTGATGACCGTGCTCTCGTTCGGGTTGCTGCTCGGCGTCGCCTTCCTGCTGGCGGGCATCAAACCCTGGCCGGGGCTGATCGCGGCGGCTCTTTTCCTCGGGCTCTTCGGCGTGCCCCTGGTCAATACCTCGAGCCAGGCGGTGTGGCAGGTAAAGGTGCCAGCCGAGTTGCAGGGGCGGATCTTCGCCGTGCGGCGGATGATCGCCCAGTTCACCATCCCGATCGGCCAGCTCTCGGCGGGACCTCTCGCGGACTACGTGTTCCGGCCCCTCTTGGTCGAGGGAGGGCCCCTCGCCGGCACGGTCGGCAAGGTGGTCGGGGTCGGGCCGGGGCGAGGCATCGCCCTGATCTACCTGGCGCTTGCGGTCTTCCCCGTCGCGATCTCGGTCTGGGGCTTCTTCCATCCCCGCCTGCGCACTTTGGAGGAGGAGCTGCCAGACGCGGTCTGAGATCTCGCCGTCCGTTCTGTCTCGATTTAGAGGTCTTTGCGCACTTTCTGAGCACGACCTTGGCGCGGAAGGTGAAGCTCTCCGCGCGGGATTCGAAGTGCCCATGGGCGCAGCTGCCAAGCCTCCGCTACCGTTCTCGGCCGACCGTCCGATCGCACCCGCCCGCACCATGGAGGGTCTGGTTCGACCGGGGCTGCGCGACCTGCTCGCCCTCGCCACGCGGCCCGAGGTCCTGTCCTTCTCGATCGGGCTGCCTGCGGGGGACCTGCTGCCCTGCGAGGTGATCGCCGAGGCCGCCGCCGAGCTGCTGGGCGAAGGCCCAAGGCCGGTGCAGTACGGCCTTCCCAGCAGTGAGCTCAAGGCACGCATCGTCGAGCTCATGGCCCTCCGCGGGGTGGTGTGCACGCCCGAGGAAGTGCTGCTGACCACCGGCGCCCAGCAGGGCACGGACCTGCTGGCTCGCGTGCTCATCGAGCCTGGCTCGACGGCCCTGGTCGAGGAGGTGGTCTACGACGGCGTCCAGATGGTGCTCTGGCCGCTCAAACCCAAGGTGGTGGCCCTGCCTACCGACCCCGGCACGGGCCTCGACCTCGACGCCCTCGAACGGAGCCTCACCCGCGCCGAGCGGCCCAGCTTCCTCTACGTGGTGCCGGAGGGGCACAACCCCCTCGGCGTGTCGCTCTCCCTACCGGCGCGGATTCGGCTGGTCGAGATCGCTGCCCGGTTCGGGGTGCCGGTGATCGAGGACGATGCCTATGGCCACTTGACCTACGACGCCCCGCCGGCGCCGGCGCTCGCCAGCCTGGACCGCCGGCGGGTGATCTACCTCGGCTCCTTCTCGAAGGTGCTCGCCCCCGGGCTCCGAGTGGGCTGGATCGTCGCCCCCCGCGAGCTGATGCCCACCCTGGCTGCCCTGAAGCACGCGAGCGACATCGACACCACCTCCCTCGGCCAGCGGATCGTCGAGCGGGTGCTCGAGCGCGGTGACTTCCAGGACCACTTGGCGCGTCTTCGCAAGGAGTACGCCCGCCGCCGCGACGCCATGGTCTCCAGCTTGATCCGGTCGATGCCTGCGGGGGTGCGCTGGTGGCGGCCCACCGCGGGCTTTTTCGTCTGGGCCGAGCTGCCGCCCGGATTGGACAGCGCTGAGCTGCTCCAGCGTGCCGTGGCGACCGAGCAGGTGGCGTTCAGCCCTGGCCGCGTCTTCGCCGTGGGAGATTGCCGTCGGGGCCGTTCGGGGATGCGGCTGTGCTTCGCCCCGCAGAGCCCGGAGCGGATCCACGAGGGCATCGCCCGTCTATCCCGGGTGATCGCCCGCGAGCTCGAGCCGATGGCCGAGCCGGCTCTCTCAGCGGGCTAGGAGGCTCCCGACCTTCGGGTATCATCCGCCGTCCCATCGACGAAAGGACGGCCCATGGGTCTGCTCTCCGGTTCGCTCAGCGTCGCCCGCTTCACCGTCGCCCATCGCGAGGCCCCGGACTTCGACGTCGCGGCCTTTCGGGAGATCGCCCCCGGCTCGGAGGTGCGGGAGTCGATCGGCTTCGTGCCGTTCGAGATCGGGGCGCCCTGGGAGGTCGGGGCGCAGCGCTGGGCCTTCCGGGTGCGGGTCGACCGCATCCGCCCGGACGCCACCGCCGTGCGCGAGCGCTGGAAGCAGCTGCTGACGACCGAGCTGGAGATCTCGGGGGCGCGCTTTCTCGGTGCCAGGAAGCGACGGGAGCTCAAGATCCTCGCCCAGGAGGAGCTCGCCTTCGCCACCTCCCCCCGCAGCAAGATCCTCGAGGCCGTGATCGACCAGGACGTGCTCTTCATCGGCTCGTCGGCCCGCTCGCAGCTGGGGCTGGTGACCACGCTGCTGCGGCGGATCGGCGTCGAATCCGCCTTCAAGGCGCCCTGGGTGGATCGCGGGTTTCCGGACCGGGCGGGCGAGCTCCTCGCTTCCCGGGAGCCTTCGGACTCCCCGTGGGGAACCGAGTTTCTGAAGGCCCTGGTGGGCGATGCGGAGGTGGCCGTCGAGCCGGAGGCCGGGCGGGCGAAGCTGGCCTTCGCCGGCACGCGCATCGCCCTCGCCGGGGAGATCCTGCCCGACCTCGTGGCCTACCTCGAGCGTGGTGCGGAGCCGGTCGCACTGCGGCTGGCGACGGGCGACAGCTCCTTCACCCTGGACGGCCCCTCCTTCCGCCTCAGCGGGGCGAAGCTGCTGCCGGTTCAGGGCGGGCATTGGACCGAGTTGCTCGACGCTCGCCTGGAGCAAGTCATGGAGCTCTACGACCTGCTGGAGCGGAAGTTCGGCGAGCTGGTGAAGGGTGCCGATTGACAGACTCGGCCAGCTCTGTAAGCTCTGAGCGATCCCAGGGTCGACCCGGAAGGGAGGCCGCGGTGGCCGAGCAGCCCGAGCTGGACAGGTCCTTCGAGCAGGTTCCTCTCACCCGCAACGAGTACATCACGGCGATCGTCCACTACTACCGTGGCGAACGCAGCCGTGCCGACGCCTGGCGAGCCCGGCTCGATCCCACCACCAACTGGGCGGTGGCCACCACCGGAGCGATGCTCTCCTTCGCCTTCTCGAGCCCCGAGCACTCGCACGTGGCGCTGCTGCTCGCCTTCTTCTTGGTGTCGATCTTCCTCGGTTTCGAGGCCCGGCGGTTCCGCTACTTCGACGTCTGGCGGGCGCGGGTGCGGATGATCGAGGAGAATTTCTTCATCCCGATCATCCGGCGCAAGCTTGAGAGCCCGCGGCATGACTGGCGCGAGTCGATGGCCCGGGACCTCGATCACCCGACCTTCAAGATCAGCACCCTCGAGGCGGTGGCGATCCGGCTGCGCTTCAACTACATCTGGATCTTCCTGGCAATCCTGGTCTCATGGCTCGCCAAGCTGTCCGTGCATCCGACCAAGGCCACCGCGACCGGCGAGATGGTCGAGCGCATGGCGGTCGGGCCTCTGCCTGGCTGGCTGGTGCTGGTGATCGTCAGCGCCTTCTGGCTCGGACTCAGCGGGCTCGCGCTGTGGGGGCGGGGCCGGGGGCGCGGCGGTGACGAGGTGCACGGTCTCGAGAAGGAGATGGATCACTGGAAGACGTGAACGCGAGCTCTGCCAAGGTGCCAGCCGAATTGCGGTTCACGGCCGACGAGTGGCGAGGTCCAGGGCATCGGCGGCGGTTTTACGTCTACATCTAGTGATGGGTCGTCCACTTCGCTTCATTCCACCGGGCTCGCTGGTCGCGGTCACGACGCGGACTCTCCAGGGAAGGCGTCTGCTTCGACCGTCCGAGCAGCTCAACGACATCATCAGAGGGTGTCTCGGGCGAGCTCAGCGGCGGTACAGCATGCGTGTGCACGGCTGCACGTTCTTGTCCAACCACTTCCACCTCCTGCTCAGCCCGGACGACCCTTACCAGCTCGCCGCCTTCATGAACTATTTCAATTCCAAGCTGGCGAGGGAGGTCTCCCGGCTCCATGGGTGGACCGAGCGTATCTGGGGGCACCGATATCACGCCATTCCGGTCAGCGACGAAGAGTCTGCGCAGCTGGAGCAACTGGAGTACCTGCTGGCCCAGGGTTGCAAGGAGGATCTGGTCGAACGGCCCGAGGAGTGGCCGGGAGTGCACAGCGCTGAGGCTCTATGTGAGGGCACCGCAATGCGCGGCCACTGGCACGACCGCACCGCCGAGGCCCTTGCGCGCCATCGCGGCAAGCGGTGTGAGGGCTTGAGCCTTGTTCACCCTGAGCAGGTCGTGTTCTCCCCTCTACCTTGCTGGGCGCACCTGCCACCGGACCAATACCGCCAGCGCATTCGAGGGATCCTGCAGGAGATCACTTCGCGGTATGCGGCTGAGAGGGCTCGGCGAGGGGTCAAGTGTCTGGGTGCCGAGCGAGTCCGGAGCCAGGACCCTCATACCCGCCCGGTTTCCATGGCAAGGCGGCCGCCGCCGTGGATCCACGCCGCAAGCGTTGCGATCAGGATCGCTTTCCGCCAGGCGTATCGCGCCTTCGTCATAGCCTTCCGGGAAGCCGCCGAGCGCCTGAGAACTGGGCGGCTGCCCGTCTGCTTTCCGCCCTGGAGCTTTCCTCCTCCCTGGCCCCGGCCCACGGGGTAGCACACTCGCCGAACCACCGTTCGTGATGTCTAGGACGACCTTGAGCCCGGGCGAGGTGGGTCTTTCGACGCGTCTGGACGACCTCCGGGCGTTCCCCGCTTGCACTCGCCGCTTGCTCCTGACGGGTTGACGGTCTGCATCGAGGTGTTGGAAGGAGCCTCGAGAGGCAATTCTCTGTGCAGAGACCAACTGCTCTCCGCCGAGTGCTCCCTCGTCGGAAAGACGGCTGGCACCTTTTTCTCCGCCCTGGAGGAGCCGGGGGCTGGCGAGACCCCCGGGCCGAGGGTGTCTTCTACTTCAAGCGCAGGCGCTGCCAGCCCCCATCCCCGCGCTGGCCGTTGGGGTTTTCGACGCGCACGTAATGCCAGTTCCAGTTGGCGGCGTCGAAGGCGAGGGCCGGGTCGAGAGGGACTTCCTGGAAGAGGAAGCCGTTGTCGGTGAAGGCGGCTGACACTGAAGGAGCGAAGGGACCCCCCAGGATCAGCCGCAGGTACTCGCGGGGGTCGAGCTCGGCGGCGGTCTCCCAGATCGGCCGGCCGGTGACAGGGTCGACGTCCCCGGTGGGATGGATCGGCAACGACATCGAGCGCAGTAGCACCTGCCCCGGCTGATTGGGCCGCTTGGTCAGGTCCGGTGGCGTGACGGCGGCGGGGTCGTCGTGGCTGAAGAGCACCAGCCTCGCCCCCGGTAAGATGCCGTTCGCGGCCACCCGTAAACGTCGCGGCGCCTCCCAACGAACCGCCGTGCCGAAAGCGCTCTCACCCGCCGGGGCGCTCGCTACCACGCCGGCCTGGAACAGGCGGACGGTGTGGGAGAAGAAGCCGCCGTGCTGGTTGTCGGCCGGATCCTGCCAGTTGAGGGTCATCTTCGGCACGGTGGCGTAGGCCGTGTTCGTGGCGATGGGCTGGAGCACCACGCCACTCGGGGCGCCCGGAGCGCTGGGTGAGGGTTGCCCGCTTGGCGCTGCCACTCGGCGCTCGCTGCCAAGCGGCGTCACCACCAACACCAGCCGATCGTTGGTCGAGCCCAGCAAGCTGGTCAGCTGGACGCGGGTCAGGCTCGCTCCCGGGGGCTCTTCGACAAAGAGGCTGGCACCTGGGTCGAACCAGAAGCCGCGGTCGGTGGCGCCCAGGTGGGCCTGCACGGCCAGCCCGTTGTTGGCCTTGCGCGTCTGGTCCTCGGCGAGGCCGAAGGCCGTGGTCGTCAGGGGATCGGCCAGGTTCGCCAGGTCCACGGTGTAGGCGATCCCCACCAGCGGGCCGACACCCCAGTCGAGCTCGTGGATGAACTGGTTGAGCTGTTGGAGGGTCGGGCAGAAGGGCAGGCCGGGCGGACAGAGAACGCCGCCGAAGAAATGACGGTCGAAGGCGTTGATCGTCGAGGTGCGGTTGAAGTCGGTGTTGGTCTGGAGGGGGTCCTTCAGGATGAAGCCGGTGTGGAAGAGGCCCTCGAGCCCGGTGATCGGCGCGCCGTCCGGATCGACGGTGCCGGCGCGGGTCAGGCGAGCCTCCTTCTGGAACAGGCCGCGCAGGGCGGCCGTCTCGATCGGCTGGGTGGCGAGCTCCTCGGCATGATCGGCGGGATTGGTGCCGCCCACACGCTCGGTGATCTTGTTGTTGCTTCCCTCCGGCAAGGCATGACAGTGCGCGCAGGACATCAGCAGGTCGGACTGGATCAGGTGGTAGATGGTGAGGCCGGCCTGGGCGCCGGTGGGCAGGGGCGGCGGGAAGGTCTCGTCGACGAAGGGCTCGCCCGAGAACACCCGGCCCAGGGGCTGGCGGGGGTTGGGCGGATAGTTGACCGAGTTGATGAACTCCCGGAAGCCCTCCATCTCGTCGTCGGTGATCCCGGTTCCGGCGAGCAGGCTGACGAAGGCAGGCTTGAACTGGGTGAAGTCCTCGCGGTCGCCCCGCCAGTGGTAGGGGGCGTTGGTGAACAGGTCTTGGATCTCCGGCCCCACGTCGAAGTTGAGCAGTCCCTGGAGGGACTGCGTAACCATGTGCTCCTTGTCGGCCGGCCAGAAGCTCGGCATCAGCAGGCTGTCCTTGAGCTGGGGATCGATCGGCACCTGCACGCCGTCGCCCAGGTCCCAGGCGAGGCCGTCGGTGCGGCCGTCGATGTGGCAGCTCGAGCAGGAGTTGAAGCCGTTGCCGTGCTCGGCCGAGTAGAGGAAGGTGCGGCCAGCCTTGATGTGATCGGGAGTGGGGTCGTGCCGGAGGGCGAACTGGCCGACCGAGGTCTCGGTCACCGGGTTGAGGATGGTCACCGAATTGTCGAGGCGATTGAGCACGTAGAGCCGCGGCCCGGGGTCGTTGGGGTTGCCGGCATCGGGCCCCTTGATCACCAGGCCGCGGGGCCCGGCGACCGGGCTCACGGAACCAGGGACCGGGGCCATGGCGATCCGCCGGAGGAGCCAGGAGTCGGCGGAGGAGGACCAGTCGGGCTCGATCACTCCGACCCGGTCGCTGCTCAGGGCGGTGAAGAACACCTTGAGCGGCCCGCTGGAGCCCCGGTAGGTGGCCACTCCGGTGAGCTGGGCGAGGGCCTTGGTCTTGGGTACCGGCTGCATCGCCGGCAGCAGCGCCGCCTTGTGGGCCACGAAGCTGCCGAAGACCTCGGTGCCCGGCGCCACCAGAGGCTGGAGGGCGGGCTCGAGGTTGACGTCCCGGACCTTGAACGTGGGCGTGCCGGAGCACAGCCCACGCACCATCGTGAAGGTGCTCTTGACGAAGCCGGTCGGCGCGGCGGCCACCACCGCCTCGTCGCGCAAGGTGGTGTTCAAAGCCTCACCGCCGACGATGAAGAGGTCGTCTCCGGGCCCCCAGGTCATGTGGAAGTTGGCCGAATTGGGCAGGGCGAGGTCGGCGGCTGCACCGCCGGCCGTGGGCAGACTGTAGAGATCGAAGTCGAAGTGCTGCGTGTTGCCGCCCTTCTCGCCGAGCAGGAAGAGCTTGCCGCAGTGAACGTCGACGTCGCGGGGAGACTTGAGGGCGATGAGGTCGTTCTGCCCGTCCTGGTCGATGTCTCCCTTGGGCACGGTGGCATCGAAGAGGAACGCGCCCGGGATGATCGGCTGCAAGGTCAAGGCATCCCGCCAGCCGAGGGCGTCCTGGTCGCGATGCGCCAGGAAGAGGGAGTGACGCAGCACCGTGCCGCCAGCGCCGTCGTCCTCCTCGAAGGGATGGTAGGCGAGGGAGACCGGCTCGTCGCCCACCCAGTCGGTGCGCTCGACCGTCGCCACAACACCGGCCGTGTCGCCCGGGTCCAGGCGGATGATGGTCACCGAGTCTGACAGCGCGTTGGTGACGTAGAGCCGCGACAGCTGGGGCACCCAAAGCAGGGAGTTGGGCTCCAGGCCGGTGCGTACGCGAGCGATGAAGCGGGAGCCGATCGGTAGGGTCTCCTCGGTGTGGTAGAGCTCGACCGAGTTGTCCGGGGTGTTGACCACCGCCAGGAACTGCCTGCCTCCGACCGAGACGATCGCCAGGGGATCGACCTGTACGGTCTCGGTGTTGAAGTAGTCGGTCCGGCCCTGGGCCAGCAAGGCCGGGGCCCAGAGCAGGGCGAAGAACCACAGCCAGCGCTTTGCTCTCATACCTCCTCCTCACGGAGACCTCGGCTCGAAGGGGCGCCGGTCTCTCGTATCGAAGAAAGCGGATCTCTTGGAGTCGGGAGATAACGCCCTTCCCGGGCGCGCAAGGTGCCAGCCGAATTGCGGGACGAGGAGGTCAGCTGGGTGGAGAGGCCGCCTTCGTGGCGCCGGGCGGGCCGCCGTAGGTGGCGCGGACCCGCTCGGACGTGGCCAGGTAGGCGAGCCACACTCCACAGAGGGCCATCGAGCCGAGGGCCAGGGGTCGCGGCTGCCCCGCCACCTGCCAGGCGTAGAGGGAGTTGGCGACCAAGACCGCCAGGCTGAGCGCCCACCAGGTCCAGGCATGGGTCGGGGCATTCCGGTTCCTCGCCACCAGCAGAAGGCAGGCGACGGCGCCGTAGAGGCCCAGAGCGCCGCCGCCGAGGGCGAAGGCCCTCACCGCCGCGGGTTGACCGCCGTCGAAAGCGACCGGCGTGCCCATGACCGAGATGAACGACGTGATGGCCATCATCACGGTCATCAGGGCGAGCAGGCCCCGCACTCCGACGTAGGCGTTGTGGGGGCGGGAAGCCTCGGTCATGGGTGGGATCTCCAAGCGATCGGGATCAGTCGAGGGTGTAGTCGGCGAGCACCGGACCAGGGCCGGCGGCCGTCTCGAGCAGGGTGAGGGCGGCCTCGAGCACCCGGTGCTGGACGGCGGCGTCGCCGGGTGCGCCGAGGGCGTAGCCGTGTGGGAAGGGTACGGCCAGCGCCCGGGGCGGACGGGTCTTCTCGGCGATCATGCGCAGCAAGATGAGGGTCACGGTGGCGATGCCCCGGCGTTCCAGCTCGGCTGCGACCAGACTCACGGTCTGGTTGCACGTCGGTCACACGGGCACCAGCAGGGCGACGTCCACGCCGTCGGCGACGAAGCCCGCTGCGGCCTCCGGCGCCGACTCACCGATCAGGCGGCCGGGGGCGGTGATCGAGCCCATGAAGGAGAGGTGGCGGCTGTTGAGCTCGCCCAGCCGCCCGCTCGCCACCAGCTCGCGGGCGCGGTCGAGGGGCAGGGCGAGGTTGCGGTCGGCCGCCAGCCCGCTGTGATCGAAGGCGTCGCTCCTGTGGTTCTCGACCAGGCTTTGGAGAACGGCGTCGTGGGGGATCCAGCGATAGCTCCAGTCGCCGCCTTTGATCGTTTCGTCGAATCGAGGTTGGTCGGGCAGGGACAGCCCTCCCGAGGTCACCAGCCCGAGGCGGCCTTCGGCCAGGGGTCGGGGCAGGGGAGCCCAGGCTGGGGGGTCGATCCGTCGCCACGGGTAGGTCGTCAGGAAAACTCGGTACTTCCAGGGCATCTCGTCGAGGCGCGCCATGGCGCGATACTACCGTCGCGCCCCCGCCTTCACGTCGCCCCTCGAGGCTGGCCCAGCCGTGTTCGACGCCCCCCGACCTCGCCTCGCCTCCCTGCCTGCTCTCTCGGCTCGGGCGGTCAGCAGCCTCCCGTGGCGACCGGATCATCGGAAAAACAGAATGCAATTTATGCTAGACATAGGCAAGATTGACATTTGATGCTCTCATGGCTATCATCACGCCAAGCTCAAGGTACTTTCCGGATCTTGCGGGGAGCACACCGCCCCAGACGCACCATCGCTCGCTCCGGGAGACTGGTCTCCCGAGACATCGCCAGGAGGTTGAAGCCATGCTTCGTCGCTCGCTGCTCCTACTCCTCGGTCTCGTCTTGCTCGCCCCTTCACTTCTCGCCGCGGACCCGGTCGTCTTCAGTGGGGTCGACGCCTTCCGCACCGTGGCCAGCCGGACCTTCACGGACTTGGCCAACGACCCCATCCCGGCCGGCTTCTTCTGCCCGGGCTCGGCCCCGTTCGCAGGCAAGATCCAGCTCAAGGGCGTGCCGCTCGCGGTCGAGCCCGCCAACGCGCTCCGAGGGGCGGACACCCTCTTCCTCCGCCTGGATGATGCCGCCTTCAACGAAGAGGGCATCGCCCAGACCCGCCTCCAGATGCAGGCTCTCTCGCTCGCCAGCGTCAAGCCCATCCGCACCAGCTGCGGTGCTTACCGGGTGCGCGTCACTCTGGCGGAAGGTGACCAGCCCATCTCGCCCAAGCACCACATGACGATCGTGCGGGAGAGCGAGCGCGGTGGCTACTTCCTCTCCGAGTTCCAGATTCGCTACAAGCTGACCTTCGTGCCAGTGGCTGGTGGCCCGAACCTGGAGCTGGAGCGGACCTCCCGCTTCTCCGGCGGCGCCGACCACAAGTGGGCGTTCCTCAACGAGGATCAAGGCGCCTTCGCCGGCACCGTGAAGGTGGACACCAACGGCGATGGCAAGCCCGACACCAGCCTTGCCGGAGTCTCCAACTTTGCAGCGGGGCGCCAGGCCAGGCAGCTGCTTGGCGGTACCGGCACCAGCAGCTCCTTCCAAGAGCTCTCGACCGGCGACTGTGCCACTCACGGCATCGAGTAGATAGCTAGCTGCTGAAGGCCGCCTCCCCCGGAGCTGGCCTCCGGCGAGGCGGCCTCGCTAGCGGGCGAGGCGGCGCAGGGCCTCGTCCGCGTTGCGCCGGTAGGTCAGAGCGATCTCCTCCGCGCCGAGCCGTTGGGCTCGCTCGGAAGCTGCCAATGCGTAGTCGGCGGCTTGTCGGTGCTGCCCGGCGAGGCGGAAGTGATGGGCGAGCAGCTCGACGGGGCCCTCGACACCGCCGCCGCACCGGCTCTCGAGCGAATCGGCGACCTTCTTGTGCAGGAAGCGGACCCGCTCTTTCGGTAAGGACCGGTAGACCAGCGCGCGCAGGCTCGGGTGGGTGAATTCGAAGAGGGCGGTACGGGCTCCCTCGCCCGCCAGCGCCTTGAAGCGCTCCCGGCGGCTGTCCGCCCAGTAGCGAGGGAAAGGACGCACGAACCAGCGATCGGTCAGGATCTCGAGGGCGATCTCGACGACCTCGCCGTGCTCTCCCTCGACCTCCTGGAGCACCTCCGGGGCGAAGACCTGCCCGACCACCGCCGCGAGCGAGAGCAGGCGACGAGAGGTGGGTGGGAGGCTCCGGAGGCGTTCACGGACGACCTCGTCGAGCGACAGCCCGGCGTAACGGTCGAGGTCCTTGGGATCGCCGGCGACCGACCATCTTCGATCAGCCAGCGGAGTCAGGAGCTGCTCGTCGGCGAGCAGGTTGACCAGCTCCGCGGCCTTGTGCGGGTGCCCTCCCGAGCCTTGGTGGAGCGCCGTCGCGAAGGCCGGGTGCCGTTCCCCCAGGAGGGTCTCGGCCACGTGCTCGAGGGACTCTCGGTCGAGGGCCCCGAGCTCGATCGACGAGACGCGCTGGCGCCCGACCTGGGCGCTGAGGCGGCGCAGGGGATGGCCCCGCGGTAGGGGCTCGGCCCGGTAGGTGCCGACGATCCAACAGGGCAGCTCGGCCACGGTCCGCGGCAGCAGCTCGAGCAGCTGGAGGGTGGCGGAGTCTGCGGCTTGGAGGTCGTCCAGGAAGAGGATCACGGGGCGCACCGGCCGGTCCTTGCCACCCCGCTGGCCCAGGGAGCCGAGCACCCGGGAGAGCGCCAGGGCCAACGTTTCGGGAAGGGCTTCGGGCCGTTCGCGCTCGAGGCGGGTCTGGAGCCGAGGGTCGACCGCCGCCAGCTCGGTGACCAGCGGCGCCAGGATCTGCAAGGCCTTCTGTCCCGAGGCGACGAGGATCTGGTCGGCGGTGTCGGGATCCGTGGCGACGGCGTTTCCGAGGGCCTCGGCCAGGGGGCGATAGGGCACTGGCGGATCTCCCTCGAAGCCGGCGCCGAGCAGCACCGTGGCCGGAGTGCCGGAGGTGGCGCCATCGAGGAAGGTGCGCACCAGACGAGTCTTGCCGATACCCGACGGGCCCTCGACCAAGGTCAGACGCCCGGCTCCCCGTTGCACGGCGCTCCAGGCTGCAGCGAGCTGCGCCATCGCCGCCTCGCGGCCGACGAAAGGCACCACGGGCCCCCTCGATTGCCCATCCCGGGCGGCGACCTGGGCGGGCAGCTCCTCGCTCTCGATCTGGCGGGCGAGGGCCTGGGTCTCCTCGGCAGGGTCCACGCCGAGGTCTCGTCGCAGGTGGCGCTGCAGCTCCTGGTAGTGGCCGAGAGCCCGGCTACGCCGGCCCGACAGGGCGTAGAGCTGCATCAGGTTCCGATGGGCTTCCTCCGCGAAGGAGTCGATCCTCAACAGCTGCCTCGCGCACTGCATGCCGACGGCATAGCTGCCGGTCTCCAGGTGATGGCCGACGAGTCGCCTCAGGGCGGCGAGAGCGTCCTCTTTGAGCCTCTCCTGCTCGGCCATCAGCCATTCCTCGAAGTCGGGGCTCTCGCGCAGATAGAAGCCGGCCAAGAGGTCGCCGCGATAGAGCTGCGCCGCGCGGGAGAGCTGGGCCGGCTCGATCGAGCCGTCTTCCCGCTGCCCTCGCGAGACCGCCTCGCCGAAGGCCCTGACGTCCACCCAGATGGTGCTGCCAGAAGCGAGGCCGAGGGTGCTGCGGGTCGCCTCGATGGGGATATCTCCGGCGTCCGCCAGGGCGAAGGCCCGACGCAGGCCGTAGAGGGCCTGCCGGAGATTGTGGCGGGCGGTGGTCTCCGTCACTTCGGGCCAGAGCAGGCTCGCCACCATCTCACGATCGAGGACTCGATCCGGGTGGCAGGCGAGGTAGGCGATCAGCGCCCGAGCGATGGTCGAGTCGAGCGCCTCCATCACCGCCCCGCGGCAACGCAGCTCGAAGCCGCCGAGCAGGCGGATCTCGATCGACGCCGACCCGCCGGCCAGGAGAGGGGCGGAGCTCTGAGTGGAGGGCCGGTTCTTCAAGCGTTGTTTATATGGACATGGATGGTGGCCTGGATGACGGACGATTGACGCTCGATGTCGAGAATACTCCCATCGAGCTGACAATCCGGAGCGGGGGGAGGGGGTTTGGATCGGATGAAACCGATGGAAGGATCGAACTCATGATGCGAAAGACCATCCTGGCGCTGGCTCTGTCCTCTGCTCTCGGAGTCGCGACGACCCAGTTGCTCGCCGTGGACAAGGCGGTGGAGCCCGGCCTGTCCTACCACACCTTCATCGAGACCAACGGCACCCTCAGCGGACGCATCTGGTTCGCCATCTGCTGCGATTGCTCCGGCACGGGTGACGAAACGTCTCCGTTTTCGATCGGCGACGACGATGACGATGGCGGCTGCGGTGGGAGCTGCTGCAACTGCCCGCCGGTGGAAGACGAGACGTCCCCGATCCGGATGGACGAGCGTACCGGTGGCCAGCACGGCGATGATGATGACGACGACGATGATGATGACGATGGCGGTGCTTGCGACGGCAGCGGCTCGCTGGACGTCGGCGGCGTGACCGTGGACCTGTTCGACGGGGATGGCAACCTCGTCGACTCCCAGGTGAGCGCTCAGGACGGCAGCTACTCCTTCTCGGACCTGGCCGAGGGCAGCTATCGAGTGCAGGTGGCCGATCTGACCTTGCCGTCCGGCGTGCGCCCGGTCTTCGACGTCGACGGCACGACGACGCAGCACCGGGCGGTGGTCCAGCTCGACAGCGGCGAGAATCGCTCGGGAGTGGATTTCGGCTACGGCGGGTGCGCGCCGGGCACCGGCACTCTCGGCTACTGGAAGAACCACCCGGACGCCTGGCCGGAGGAGCAGATCACCGTCGGCGGGGTGACCTACGGCAAGGACGAGGCGATCGCCATCCTGCGCACCCCGAGCCGGGGCGACAAGACCTACGACCTGTTCAAGCAGCTGGTGGCGGCGCAGCTCAACGTGCAGATCGGCAACCCGAGCAGCTGCGTCACGGTCACGATCGCCGAGGCGGACGCCTGGCTCGTCACCTACCCGCTGGGCAGCCGGGTCCGGAGCTCGAGCTCGGCCTGGGCCACCGGTGCCCCCCTGCACGCGACCCTGGACGACTACAACAACGGCGAGCTCTGCGCGCCGCATCGCGGCTGAGGTTTGCGCTAACCTGTGGAGGAGTCGGCCCCGGCGCCGGCTCCTCCCTCGCTCTTGGGGGAGGCGCGAAAGGCGGGTCCTCCTGAACGAGATCGAGATTGCCCCCGGCGTCCTGTACCGCGACCTCGGGGGCGAGGCGGTCCTGCTCGAGCCCAGGAGCGGTCGCTACTTCGGCCTCGACGAGGTGGGAACGCGGATCTGGTCCCTGATCGTCGAGCACCTTCGGATCGAGCCGGTGGTCGACGCCCTGATCGCCGAGTACGAGGCTCCACCGGATCGACTGCGACAGGACGTCCTCGCGTTCGTCGAGACTCTCCGTGAGCACGGCCTGCTCGAGAACCCGCGTGCCTGAGCTACCCCGGCTGGTCCGGTGGTCCGGTCTGCTGCTGCGCCGAGGACTGACGCTAGCCCGCCTCTGGCGGCTCCTGGGAGCCGCTTCCGAGCGCCTCGCCCGTCTGCCTCTCGACCAGGCCGAAGCCGAGCTGGCGGCCGGCTCTGCCGTCCGCCTCGGCGAGGTCTCACCCGACGAGCTGGCGCGGCTGCTGCGGGTCGCGGGGAGGCTCCGGCGCCAAGCCGGAACCTGTCTGCCACGAGCCCTCTGCTTGAAGCTGCTGCTCGAGCGGCAGGGGAGGCGGCCCGAGCTGCGGCTCGGGGTGCGCCGGGCCTCCGACCGGCTCGAGGCGCACGCCTGGGTAGAGCTCGGGGGGCGGCCGGTCGGCGAGGCTGCCGACCTGCTCGAGCGGTTCAGCCCCCTGGAGAGCCCCGCTGCCTGGGCGGCAGCCCTGAGCGCGAAGTAGCGAGGCCCTTTCAGGCTTGACAGGCCTGGCGAGCCCGGCTATCTTGTTAGCACTCGTCGGTCATGAGTGCTAACAAGAACCGACTCCAGAGTCCCAACGACATCCGTTCCACAGCCTGAAGGAGGAGTCAGCAGTGAACATTCGTCCGCTTCACGATCGCGTAGTGGTCAAGCGTCGCGAGCAGCAGGAAGAGGTCCGGGGCGGCATCATCATTCCGGGCACCGCCAAAGAGAAGCCCCAGGAGGCCGAGGTGGTCGCCGTGGGCCCGGGCAAGCTCAACGACAACGGCACCCGCACGGCCCCCGACGTCAAGCCCGGTGACCGCATCCTCATTGGCAAGTACTCCGGCAGCGAGATCAAGCTGGGGGATCAGGACTACGTGATCCTCCGCGAAGACGAGATCCTCGCCGTCATCGAAGGCTGAACCCCAGGATCGAATCAGGAGGCATAAGAAGAAGATGGCTGCCAAGAACATCACCTACTCGGAGGACGCCCGTTCCGCGATCCTTCGTGGCGTGACCAAGCTCGCCGATGCGGTCAAGGTCACCCTCGGCCCCAAGGGCCGCAACGTCGTCATCGAGAAGAAGTTCGGCTCGCCGACCATCACCAAGGACGGCGTCACCGTGGCCAAGGAGATCGAGCTCAAGGATCCGCTCGAGAACATGGGTGCCCAGATGGTGCGCGAGGTCGCCTCGAAGACCTCCGACGTCGCCGGTGACGGCACCACCACCGCCACCGTGCTCGCGCAGGCGATCTACCGCGAGGGCTCGAAGGTCGTCACCGCCGGTGCCAACCCGATGGAGGTCAAACGGGGCATCGAGCTGGCCGTCAGGGCCGCCGTCGAGTCCATCGACGCCCAGGCCAAGCCGGTCGAGGGCAAGGACATCGCCCACGTCGGCACGATCTCCGCGAACAACGACCCCGAGATCGGCCGCATCATCGCCGAGGCGATGGAGAAGGTCGGCAAGGACGGCGTGATCACCGTCGAGGAGAACCGCGGCATCGAGACCACCCTCGAGGTGGTCGAGGGCATGCAGTTCGACCGCGGCTACCTCTCGCCCTACTTCGTCACCGACGCCGAGCGCATGGAAGCGGTGCTCGAGAACGTCAAGATCCTGCTCCACGAGAAGAAGATCTCCTCGATGAAGGACCTGCTGCCGATCCTCGAGCAGGTCGCCAAGCAGGGCCGTCCGCTGCTGATCATCGCCGAGGACATCGAGGGCGAGGCCCTCGCCACCCTGGTGGTCAACAAGCTGCGCGGCACCCTGCACGTGGCCGCGGTCAAGGCGCCGGGCTTCGGCGACCGCCGCAAGGCCATGCTGGAGGACATCGCCATCCTGACCGGTGGCAAGGTGATCACCGAGGACCTCGGCATCAAGCTCGAGAGCGTTCAGTGGAGCGACCTCGGCGAGGCCAAGAAGCTCACCATCACCAAGGACGAGACCACCATCGTCACCGACGCCGACAGCACCTCCCGCCGCGAGTCGATCCACGGTCGCGTCAAGCAGATCAAGAACCAGATCGAGGAGACCACCTCCGACTACGACCGCGAGAAGCTCCAGGAGCGGCTCGCCAAGCTGGTCGGCGGGGTCGCGGTGATCCGCGTGGGTGCGGCCACCGAGACCGAGATGAAGGAGCGCAAGGCGCGCGTCGAGGACGCCATGCACGCCACCAAGGCGGCCGTCGAAGAGGGCATCGTGCCCGGCGGCGGTGTCGCCCTGCTGCGCGCCACCAAGGCGGTCGCAGCGGTGCAGGCCGATGGTGACGCCCGGGTGGGTGTCAACATCGTCCTGCGCGCTCTCGAGGAGCCGGCCCGGCAGATCGCCAACAACGCCGGGGTCGAGGGTGCGGTGATCGTGCGCGACGTCGTCCAGGCCACGGGCCCCGTCGGCTACAACGCCGCCACGGGCAAGATGGAGGACCTGGTCGCCGCCGGCGTCATCGACCCGGCCAAGGTCACCAAGACCGCGCTGCTCAACGCCTCGTCCATCGCCGGTCTGATGCTGACCACGGAGGCCATGGTCTCCGAGGTCAAGGAAGACGACAAGGGCGGCGGTCACGCCCACGGCGGCGGTGGTATGGGCGGCATGGGCGGCGGCATGGATTACTGATCCACTCTCTCCTTCCCGCTCTACTCCGAGGCCGGCCCAAGAGGGCCGGCCTTTTTCGTGGGATCGCCGATTTTTGCTAGGTGCGCCCTCGAGTCACGCCGTGACTTGACGGTCCTGCCCCCCCGCCGCTCGGAGCGATGACAACCCGCCGGGGTCGGGAGACCCCATTTTCGACCCCCACCTGAGCGACTTCCAGGCGGTGACCTGGGCTTCCGACAACGGGATCTTCTTGCCGGAGTCGGGAGCGGAACCACCAGCCAGTCTCTCGTTTCGGACAAGATCCTGACCACTACGGCAACCCTCCAGATTGACGGTAAGTCGCTTGAATGAAAGGGCTTATCTTGAAGACTCGGCACCGAAGCGAGTAACGTCTCGGCGCCGGCGATCCGCCCGGCGAGAACGTTACGCCTTACTTGCTCCATCGACCGTCGATGAAGGATCATTTCGCCCGGGGGCAGGGAGGCGGGAGCCTTGATGCTTGAGCCTCTCCAGTTGGGCAGGGTGCTGCGCTTCCTTCGCGAGGGGAAACGGGTCAGGCAGTACGAGGTGGCCGAGCGCGCTGGGATCTCGAAGAGCAAGCTCTCCGAGTATGAGCACGGCAAATCGGGGATGGGCCTCGCGACCTTCTTCCGGCTCGTCTCGGCCCTAGATACCGATCTGACCGGATTCGAAGCGAAGGGCCGGCAGCTCTATCCGGACCTCTACCCGGCGGCCTCTCGCCGGGTTCCGGTTGCTAGCCTGCGGCTGCAGCTCGGCCCCGCAAGCCTGGAGCTGGAAGACCGGCGCCGGCTCACGGAGCTTCTTTGCCTGCCGGACCCACTGGAGGCGCGCCACCTGCCGCTGCTCGAAGAGCTCCTACTCAGCCTGGGCAAGCTGGTCGAGAGGCTCGAGACTCAGGAGACCCACCGAGCTTCGACCTGACCTCGCGCCGCGCCGGCGCAGCTCCTTTCACCTCGCTACGGTCCGGAGCCGTAGCCATTCGGCGAGGGCCGCCTCCGACCTCGGGTGGCGGGAGTAACATGCCCTTCGCTTAGCTACTCCAGGACGAAGCGGGGCACCGCTCCCAGGAGGAACCATGCCCAATCGACTCTTGACCCTGATCTTTGCAGTCCTGCTGGCGACAGCTTGCGCCGGCGGCTCGACGAAGCCCCTGGCGCCGGTAGCAGCAGAGCCACCGGCTGCTCTGGCTCCACCGGCGAGTCAAGCGGCCCCGGCCCCTCTGTTCGAGGGCATGGGCGACTTTCACTTCGCCACCTCCACCCGCTCACGGCAGGCCCAACGATACGTCGACCAGGGAATGACCCTGGCCTACGGCTTCAACCACAACGAGGCGGCTCGTTCCTTCGCCGAGGCGGCGCGGCTCGACCCCTCCTGTGCGCTCTGCTTCTGGGGAGTGGCCCTGGTGCTCGGGCCCAACATCAACGCTCCGATGGACCCTGCCGTCGCCGACCAGGCCTGGGCGGCCCTGGCCGCCGCAACTCGGCTGGCACCTTCCGGCAGCGAGCGGGAGCGGGCCTTCATCGAGGCTTTGGAGCGACGCTACGCTCAGGAGTGGCTGGCCGATCGCTCCGGGCTCGACCGCGAGTTCGCCGACGCCATGCGCGAGGTGGCGCGGCGCTTTCCGGCGGACGACGACGCCCTGACCCTCTTCGCCGAGGCCCTGATGGACACCATGCCCTGGGACTATTGGCGGCCGGACGGCAGCCCGAAGCCGGAGACCGAGGAGGTGCTCGCGGCGCTCTCGACGGTGCTCGCGCGCAACCCCCGGCACCCCGGAGCGAACCACTTCTGGATCCACGCCGTCGAGGCTTCGCGCCATCCCGAGCGCGGCGTCGAGGCCGCCGACCGCCTGCGCGACCTGGTGCCGGGCGCCGGCCACCTGGTACACATGCCCGGCCACATCTACTTCCGGGTGGGGCGCTATCACGACGCGGTGGTCGCCAACCAGAAGGCGGACGCGGCGGACGACGCCTACGTCACTCAATGCCATGCCCAAGGCGCCTATCCGCTGGCCTACCACCCCCACAACAACCACTTCCTGCTCGCCGCCGCCGCCATGGGCGGCGAGAGTGCCGTGGCCCTTGCCGCGGCGCGCAAGACGGCGGAGCTGGTGGGCGGAGACCATGCCCACCTGCACGGCGAGAAAGACTTCGCGGCGCTCCAGTACTACGGCATCGCGCCCTACTTCGCCCTGGCCCGTTTCGGGCGCTGGCAGGAGATCCTCGCCGAGCCCGAACCGGCTGAGAACCTGGTCTTCGCCCGTGGCTTCTGGCACTTCGTGCGGGGTCTCGCCCTCGTGGCCGGCAACGAGCTGCCGGCGGCCGAGCGCGAGCTCGCCGCCGTGCGGGCCGCCGCGGCCGACCCGCGCATCGAAGGCTGGATGTTCTGGGGCATCAACCACCTCTCGGCTCTTCTCAGCGTGGCCTCGGAGGTGCTGGCCGGCGAGCTGGCAGCGCGCCGGGGCGACCTCGATGGGGCCATCGCCCACCTCGAGAAAGGGGTCGAGCTCGAGGCTGGCCTGCGCTACGACGAGCCCCCGCCATGGTACCTGCCGGTGCGCCACGTCCTCGGCGCCGTGCTGCTCGAGGGGGGACGGCCCACCGAGGCCGAGCGGGTCTATCGGCAGGACCTCGAGCAGCTCCCCGCCAACGGCTGGAGCCTCCACGGCCTCGCTCAGAGCCTGCGCGCCCAGGGCCGAGGGGCCGAGGCCGAGGCGGTGGAAGCCGAGCTGCGGCAGGCCTGGCGCCACGCCGACGTCCAGCCGACCGGTTCACGGGTCCGCTAGCCGCCGCCCGGCGGCCTTCAGACCTTGCCGCGGTTGTAGACCCGCGGGTCGTGGGTCACGCCCTTGCCGGTGTCGGGGTTCTGCAGCCAGACCTTGAAGGCGTAGCCGCCGGCGGCGTCCGTGCCGGAGTCCACCACGCCGACGTTGAGGGCGCCGACGCCTTCGTCCAAGGTGAAGCAGCCGCCGCAGGAGCCCAGCTCGGTGTGCTGCTGCGGCGTGGGCAGGGGCCCGCTGGTGGGCACCTCGGCGAAGCCGAGCCCGGCCACCACCCAGTCGGGGCTGCCGCTGGTGCTGAAGAGCAAGGTCAGGGGGAACGTCAGCCGATCGCGGTCGAGCAAGAGGAGGAGACTCTCCCCGTCGCCCTGGAGCTGGTAGTTCAGATTGTCTTTCTCGAAATCGGGCTTGCTGTAGGAGATGCTCGTGCCGTCGGTGTCGACGGCGATGGTGACCAGGGTCTTGGGCAGGGGGGCGCTCATCGGGATCCTCCTCGTTGAGGGTTCGCCGGGATCTCGAGCCCGGCGGCGCGGCAGGACGTTAGGAAGTCGGGGTGGCGGTAGCCGGCGGCCAGCAAGGTCCGGACGACCGGCCGAGCGGTCTCGAGCTCGCCCAGGTCGAGCAGGGTCTGGGCCCAGCTCGCCCGGACCTCGAGGGTGCTCGGGTCGCCGGCGAGGCTCACCAGGCGGCTCTTCGCCTGGAGGCGATAGGCCGTGGCTTCCTCCGGGTTGGGGCTCGCATGCCCGGCGACCAGCAGGGCCTGGGCCAGCCAGCGAAGGGAGTCGGCGTCGCGAGGGGCCTGGTCGACCAGGGGGACGAGCCAGGCGATGGCGCGACGCGCGCGGGTCAGGGCCTGCGGCCGGCGGCCCTCGGTCTGCTCGCCGCTGCCCAGCTGCACCTGCGCTCGCGCCGCGAGCAGCCGCCACTTGCGCTCGGTGGGGTCCACCGCCAGCTGCCTCTCGGTCTCTGCCGCGGCCTCTCCGAGGAGGGCTTCGCCTTCGCGACCGGAGCCGAGCCAGGTCCGCAACGAGCCGACTTTGACCCGCGCCAGCTCCCGTTGCCAGAGCCAGAAGCGGTTCTCGGGGTCGTGGCTCACCAGGCCCGTGAAGGTCCGCAGCGCCGCCTCGGCATGGGTGAGGGCCTGGTCCAGCCTCCCGAGGGCCTCGAGCCAGGTCGCCATCGAGTCGTGGCTGGTGCCCAGGAACTCGCGGTAGCGAGTGTTGCCCGGATCCTCCTCCGCCAGCCGGCGGCGCAGCTCGAGGTGCGCGTCGAGGTGGGGCCGGGCGGCTTCGAGCCGGCTCAGCTCGATCAAGGTCGTGCCCAGCAGGTCGTGGGTGGCGGCGAGCTCGAAGCGCCAGTCTTGGTTGGCGGGCTCGGTGCGCAGCAGCTTCTCCTGGACGGCCAGGGTTTCGCCGAAACGCTCGAGGGCCGGCTCCAGGCGGCCTTCCTGGCGCTCGACGGAGCCGAGGTTGGAGAGGGCGTAGGACAGCTCCAGCTGATAGCCGGGATCCTGCGGCTCGAGGTCGACGAGCCTGCGGGAGAGATCGAGGTAGGCCTCGAAATGTGGGCGTGCGGCGGGGAGGTCGCCCTGCTCCCAGTAGACGTGACCGACCCAGAAGTGGCTCTGGCCCAGGCCGAAGAGCCGCTCCGGACTGCCGGGCTCGCGGGAGGCGAGGGCGCGTGCCAGGGCCAGGGACTCGGTCAACGGGCCCAGGGCAGCCTTGAGATTGCCGCGGCGGATCCGCAGCTCGCCGATCTGGTAGAGGGCCTGGGAGCGACGGGCCAGCTCCTCGTTCGACAGCTCGGCCTCCGGCACGGCGGCGAAATAGGAGAGGGCTCGGTCGCCGACCCCGTCGAGGATCTCGAGCTTGCCCAGGGGATCGAGGCGGTCGCGCAGGTCGGTGAGCAGGAAACCGATCAGCTCCTCGGCCTGGCCGCGCCGCAGTTCGGCCCGCCGATTGGCCAGCCGCGCCTCGACGCCCAGCACGGCGGCAGCGGTCAGCGCGGCGGCGAGGAGCCCGGCGGCGACGCCCGCGACGATCAGGAGCCGGCGATGGCGGAGGGCGAAGCGGCTGAGCCGGTAGGCGAGCGAGGCGGCATGAGCCTCCACCACCTCGCCATCCAGATAGCGCCGCAGGTCCTCGGCGAGGGCCTGCGCCGATGGGTAGCGATGCTCGGGCTCCTTGGCCAGGCAGCGCAGCACGATCGCTTCGAGCTCGGCCGGTAGGTGTGGAGCCCACTGGCGGGGGGGCGGTGGCGGCTCCCGCCGGATCTTCGCCAGCAGGGCCGGCAAGTCCTCAGCTTCGAAGGGCAGGCGGCCAGTGAACAGCTGGTACAGGGTCACCCCCAGCCCCCAGACGTCGACCCGGCGGTCGAGGTCCCCCGGCTCCGGATCGAGCAGCTCGGGAGCCATGTAGGCGGGAGTGCCGGCGAAGCGGGGAGAGGCAGCTCCCCCGAGCGTGCCCCCAGCCTGCGCGATCCCGAAATCCGTGACCCAGGGCTTGAGGTCGCCGTCGGCCGTCCGCTCCACCAGCAGGTTCGAGGGCTTGACGTCCCGGTGGATCAGTCCTTCGCGGTGGGCGGCATGGAGCCCCTCGGCCACCTGCGCCAGCAGCCGCACCTTCTGCTCGAGCGGGACTCCGGCGTCGAGCTCGGAGAGGGAGGGGCCGTCCACCCAACGCATGGCGATGAAGGCCTCGCCGCCGATTTCCCCCGTCTCGTAGACCTCGAGCACGTGCTCGTGCCGAACCCGCGCCTGGGCCTGGGCCTCGGCCAGGAAGCGACGCCGGGCCTCGCCGTCGCCCCGAGCGAGGATCTTGAGGGCCACCGGCCGCCGGAGCTGGCGATCGAAGGCACGAAAGACGCTCGCCATCCCACCCTCCCCCAGCAGCTCGCCCAGCTGGTAGCGCTGCTCGCCTGCCGGCAAGGGGATGGACCCCTCGGCGGGCATCTCCGAGGAGGCGAGCCGTTCCGCCGCCGGCAGGGCGAGGAAGCTGTCGGGCAGCTGAGCGGCCAGCTCGAGCCGCCGTCTGGCTTCGGCGGCGAGCAGCGGCTGGTCGATCGCGAGCTCGGTGAGGAAGCTCTCGCGCTCCGCCGGCTCCAGCGCCGCGGCGTGCAGCACGGCCTCGGCCAACCGCGACAGGGTTCGGGTGGCGGGGTCGCGAGCCATGGTCCGGGTCAGGGGCTCAGGAGCAGAGCTCGCCGTAGAGCCAGGTGCGGGCGGCCTGCCAGTCCCGGACCACCGTGGGCCGGGAGACTCCCAGGGCCTCGGCGGTCTCGTCGAGGGAGAGGCCGCCGAAATAGCGCATCTCCACCAGCTGCTCCTGGCGGGGATGGACCTTGGCGAGCTTCTCGAGGGCGCGGTGGACCGCGAGCACCTCTTCCGGGGACTGATCGAGCGCTCCGGCGGGTTCCTCGGGCAGCTCGACCGGGGCCGCGTCTCCCTCCCGCTTCGCGGCCAACCTGCGCCGGGCCTCGTCGACCAGCACGAAGCGCATGGCGCGGGACGCGACGGCGAAGAAGTGACCGCGGTCCTGCCAGTCGATTTCGGCACCGGGCCCGAGCAGGCGCAGGTAGGCCTCGTGGACCAGGCTGGTGGTGCCGTGTCCGGGCCGGCCGATCCGCGAGCGGAGCAGGGCCCGGGCCAGCCCGCGAAGCTCGCGGTAAACCAGGGGCCAGAGCTGCTCCTCGGCTCCTGGCTGCCCCTCACGCCAGCGGCGCAGGAGCAGCGTGATCTCCTGCATGAGTTGTGGGAACCTCCGGCCGGCATCCTAGCACGGCCGAAGGGGGCTTCCAGGGTCACGGCTGAGCGTGCAACAGGCTCTTGCGGACGCGGTGGAGGAGGAGGTCTGTCGAGGGCAGCAGCTCGTAGCCAATCTCGTCCCACAGCGCACTGCAATGGGCCACGGCGTTCAAGGGATCGGTCTTGACGATCGGGTTCTCGTCGATCTCCAGCCAGACGTAGCTGGTCTTGTCGAACTCCCACCACCACAGGGGGTTGCCGGCCGCCGGCGGCTTGTTGGAGCGAGTCTTCGGGTTGGGGTTGCCGGTGGTCGCGAAGCGGGTCCAGTAGTCGCCTATCCAGCCTGCCACCATCTCCTGGCCGGCGGTGAAGCTGTAGCTCGGGCAGACGCCGGCGGCGGTGTTGAACACGTAGGGCAACTCCTCGGAGTGGCAGACCTCGGTGGCGCACTTGGCCGGCATGCCGGGCCAAGAGGGGAAGGTCGATTCCTCGGTGAACAGGTACACCCACATTGGCGCGTTGGCGGAGGAGGAGGTGCTGGCGAGCTGGGCGAAGTGCCGGTTGGCGCAGCTGAAGACGTAGTCGGTCATCACCTGGGCCAGGTAGGACGAACAGTCGGTGGCGTTGCTGGGGCAGGCGTAGGGATGGGTCTGGCCGCCGTCGGGCGAAAAGCTGGTGACCGTGCTGGCGTCAGTGGGGAAGAGGTCGTTGACCGCCAAGGTGTAGGCGAAGGGGGGCAGCACGCCGGTCGGGTTGGTGGCGGAGGGGCAGGGTGTGAAGGCCCAGCCCTCGTCCTGGTTGGTGCCCATGATCAGGGGGATCTTCAGGGTGTTGGCGGCGGCGATCGGCTCACCGGTGATCTGGGTGCCGTCCAACATGGGGGTCCAGACCAGGAGGTTCTGGGGGCCGGCCGGCGCCCCGGTCAGGAGGGAGAACTGCCCCTCCGCGCTGGCGATCTGAGCGGCGGAAGCCTGCGAGGTGCTCAGGCACTCGGGGTGGCAGCCGTTCTGGTCGGTGCTGCAATTCGTGTTGTTCTGCAGCAGGATGCAGAAGGCGTTGGCGACCGCGGTGGCATCCGCCTGCTGGCGGTAGCCGAAGGCCAGCGGGTTGCTCTCCATGATCGCCTGCTGGAACAACCCCTGGCTGCCCGGGGCGACCAGGCTGTGCAGGCCCACCGACATGGCCCCCGCGCTCTCACCGAAGAGGGTGACCTGATTGGCGTTGCCGCCGAAGCTGGCGATGTTGGCCTGCACCCAACGGAGGGCCTTCTGCTGGTCGTCGAAGCCCGGGTTGGGCGTGCCGGCGGGGGTGAAGCCGGGCAGCGAGAGGAAGCCCAGGGCGCCCAGGCGGTAGTTGAAGCTGACCACGATCAACTTGCCGGAGGCGGCGAGGTAGGTGCCGTCGAAGAGGTTGGGAGCTCCGGTCTCGGCGCCACCCGAGCCCAGGAAGAAGGCGCCGCCATGGATGAACACCATCACCGGCAGGCCGGCACCGGGCTGGGTCCCCGGGGGTACCCAGAGGTTCAGGAAGAGGCAATCCTCACTCTGGGGCGGGCTGGTCTTCGGGCAGCCGGTGCCGCAGCCGGGCGGCGGCTGGGGACAGATGGCACCATAGCCGGTAGCCGGGAAGGGGGTGGTCCAGGAGGCGCTGATCGGCGCGGCATAGTTCCAGCGGCTGGGGGTCTGGGCATAGCGGATGCCACGGTAGGCCACGGCGTTGTAGGTGTTGCCGGCGACGGTGGTCTGCGAGGCGGTGCCGCAGATCGGACCTTTGGGCGTCGTCACCGTGGTGCCGGCGGCACAGCTGGCCTGGGCTCGAGCGGGGGTGGGGGCCGCCGCGATCAGTGCCAGGCAAGCCCCGGCGAGCAGGGCTGCCAGCGGCCGGGGGTTGTATCGGTTCTCCTTGAGCATGGTCTTCTCCCTTCGAGGGGTCGAGCCCGAGGCCCGCTCGATGCGGATCTCGGTGCGGTTCGACCCATCTCTCGCAAGAGGGGGAGAAGAAGAATCATCGACAAGCGTTGATGGCGAGGCTCAGGTCCCGCCGCAGGCCACGCGGATCCGCCGTCGGGCCGTCTTGCGCTCGGTCAGGGAGAGCTCCCGGAGCGCCGCCAGGTCGGCGACCTCGGCCTGGCGGGCCAGGACCTCGGTGCGCCGCACCACGCGCACCATGCGGCCCTCCTCGTTGACCGTGACGGTCTGGCGGAAGGAGCCGAGGGCGTTGCCGACCTCGACCGGCTCGGCCGTCGGGGCGCAGGGGCCGGCGGGTAGAGCGAGGCTCCAGTGCACTTCCCTCACCCCGGGCTCGAGGAGGATCGGCACGGTGCGGCCTTCGAGGTCCTTCGGTTCCGGGAAGGCCCCCGACGCCGGCAGGACGAAGGAGAAGCCGCTGCCGTCCGGGCTGAGCAGCTGGGGTAAGGTCACCGAGGCCGAGAGGGAAAGGGCGGGGACCTCGCCTTCGAGGGCGCTCCACGACACCGTGCCGACCGTGGCGCCAGGCAGCAGGGACATGAAGGCCGCGCGCAGGGCCGAGCCGAGGCGCTCGGGCGGTTCCGAGGCCGCGAGCGAGAGCAGTGAGCTGGCGTCGGCTCCCCGCAGCTCCACTCCGGCGC